>NZ_CP054041.1:345000-690000 GCF_013282665.1 Listeria monocytogenes | reverse complement strand
CCGGTTGGCGCCTCCATTTGCATAATTAATGTTTTAAAGTTATAATTTATTATATTGTTACGCCGGCGTGGCGGAATTGGCAGACGCGCTGGACTCAAAATCCTGTGCCCGCAAGGGCGTGCCGGTTCGACCCCGGCCGCCGGTATACTTAGAACCCCAACACTTTTATGAGTGATGGGGTTTTTTATTTGATTTAAAGGATAATTTATTATAAATCTTTTAAAAACCTTAGTGCAGCTAACAAGAGAGAAACAGTTGTTCATGAAGTAGGATAAACAATTGGATTATCCCACACACAACAAAAAATTCTGTTTTTGTTATGAGGCATTATAGATTTAATGGAAAAGCTTATCCACTATCCGATGATAAAAAGGTATAAATGTTAAATATTAATTTATAATGGAGGTTTTTATTATGGATAGAAAAAAAATGACGATAATTGCTATTATCGCAGTGCTTTTATTAAGTATAGGAGGCTATATGACATATCAGAAAATGAAGCCAAAGCCTTTTACGGAAGTTGCTGCGGAGGCTAAGACGGATAGTTTTGATAGTGAAGAAGAACTTAGTAAGGCAAGTAACGTGATTGTTATTGGTTCACTGAGTAAGCGAGGTGAATCTCAAGTTGATCGTGATGCTGAAGGCGGGATTTTAGCTGTCTATAGAATGTCTGATTTTAAGATAGCACAAGTTATAAAAAATGATACTAAAGAAAGTTTAGCTGAAGATACTATCATACCAATATATGAAAATGAAGGACATGACGAAAAAACAAATACGACTTATCACGTTGCAGGTTATGAAAAAATGGAAAATAAAGAAACTTATATGTTGTTTTTGACTTACGATCCAGAAGATAAATATTATGTTCCAGTAGGAGTTAATTTCGGGAAAATGAATGTTGATAGTGAAAAAGAAACGGAATTGTATGGTGATAATCAAGAAGAAGAGATAAATAAAGTACAAGAAGAGGCATTAGATACTTATAAAGAGGAAATTAAAGAAGTAGAAAATCAATGATACAAAAGTAGATGAACAAATAAAAAATACCAACGTTTCTAACGATTCGTTGGTATTTTTTATTTCAAAGGTGGATTCTATTTGAAAGTTGTGTTATAAATAGAGTTGGTAAATAGCCATTTAGTAGGAGTTGTTTAGGTTTAAATGTTCTCAAAAATAGATTACAAAATGGGCAAATTGTTTTTTTGATCAAAGTGATCTTTTGAAAGAGGATATTTTACAAGTCCAGTATCCAGATGATTTGCTATTAGATGTTGGTTTTTATGGGAAGCAATACAAAATTTTGTAATAAAGAATTTGAATTGGGAAGAACCTAATTGTAGTTTCTACAGCAGCAGATTTTAATGCTATGTTGCGCAAATTGCAAAAAGTAATTAATGAGTTAAACCATACATAAAAAATTTACAGAGATGACGCAGATTACTTATTTAAAAGGTGATGCAACAAATCCCATGGCTAAAGGAAATACAATTATTGCACATATTTGTAATGATGTAGGTGGTTGGGGAAAAGGCTTTGTTTTAGCTATTTCAAGAAAGTGGAAAGAGCCTGAGAAAGCTTATAGAAAATGGTATAAAGATAAGAATGGTTTTGAACTGGGAGAAGTTCAACTAATTCCAGTGACTGATTATATAAGTATTTGCAATATGATTGGTCAGAAAGGAATAAAAACAGGTTCGACAGGTGCGCCAATTCGATATGAAGCGGTGGAAAGTTGTTTAGAAAAATTAAGTAAAATAGCGAAAGAGCAACAAGCGAGTATTCATATGCCGAGAATTGGGTGTGGATTAGCTGGGGGGAAATGGGAAATTATTGAACCTATTATCAGAAAAACACTTATAGAAGATGGTATCGAAGTGTATATTTATGATTTTGATTAGGAATGGAATTATTTCCATTTGGATTTATATGTGATTATTTTAACAATAGTTTGACCAATAACTATTGTTGATTAATCTTTTATGGAGAGGAAAGTTATGCTTACGAATTATATTGAAAAGGATATCAAAAGAAAATGTTTGATTTGTGATTTTCTACTTAAGAATAAGCATACGAATTTAGATGAAATTGCGGAATATATGGAGACTTCGCGGGTGACGGTAAGGTCGGATATTCATGCGTTAAATGAAGAATTGAATGGCTTGATTGTTATTCAGATGAAAGAATGTGCAGATAATTGGGTGTACCAATGTCGATTGCAAAATGGGGCAACGGAGCGGAAAGTTTTGTACAAATTATATGATAACTCGATGTTTTTAAAATGTGTGGCGTTTTTTGTTACGAATGTGGAGGAGCGCAAATTCACAGATTTTATGGATACGTATTTTATTTCTCATTCGCATGCGTATCGGTTGAAGCACAAGGTAGAAGCGTTTCTTCGAGAAATTGATTTGACACTTGATAATAATCGAATTACTGGGAAGGAATATAGGGTTCGGTATTTGATTGCGCTTCTTCAAGCAGAATATGGTGTGCTTATTTATCCACTTTTGGATGAGGAGAAGCAAATGATTGATGACTTTATGGCGACGTTGAATTTGCGGATTAATATTGATACGTTGGCGCATAATGCGGAAGGTCATGCGTATTTTCGGTCGCTGATTTCGATGGTGTTTAAGAGGGATATTCCGACTAGTGCAATTATATTGGATGAACAGTGTCAAAAATATATTGAGTCTTCAAGCTTTCTTGATATGGTTCGGAAAAGTAGTAAGGAAACACTTGAAAAAGAGCTTGGTCAGGAGTTTTCATATAATGATTACTTGTATTTAATGCTGATTTATTATTCGACTAATTTTAGTATCATTGATGCTTCCATGAAAAAGGTGGAGTTGGAGCAGTTTAATAATTTGATAATGAAAAATGCGGATTTACAAGTTTTGATTGATTTATTTGAGGAATATTTTGGTCCGGAGGTTGTTAATCATTCACTTTTTCGGGCGGCACTTTGTTACTTTTTGAAGAAGACGTTGTTTAATTTGCAGGGGCTTATTCCGAGTAATGAGCGATTACTGGATAAAAAGTATGAGCCACTTTATATGGTTGTGAAAAATGTTTTGGAGCGCTGGAATGAGGCTAGTGAATATCGAGTATTATTAATTGATTCGCACATTAATTATTTGACGATTCATTTGTATCCTCTGATTTATAAATGGAACAATCCGGTGCAAATTTGTATTTTTTCCTTTAATTTAATTAATTTCGAGTCGTGTAAGTTTCAGGTTGAGCAAGAGCTGGGGCGGAAGGTGACGGTGCATGAGACGATGTTTAATTCAGTGGAGGAGTTGAACCAGGTTTTAGCGGAGTCAAGTGAGCCAACGATTGTGCTTTGCCATCCGAACTGTGAAATGGAATTAAAGGAAGCGGTAGATGGGATAATTATTCCGATTTCCTTGGCTTTTTTTGACAGAGATCTTGTAGATGTAGAAAGGGCGATTCAGTCGCTTAGAATAAAAGAACATGAAAAAAGGCTAGCCTATTTGAGAGGCTAGCCTTTTTATTAATGTGTGAAGCCGTGGACGCCGGATTGTTGGGTATCGTGGAAGAGAATGTGGGCGTTGTTTAGTTCTTGAATAGAGGCTTGGAAATCTTGGATGAATTCTTCTGCCATGTTGAAACCGAGGTCAGCGCGGCAGACATAACGTTGGATGATGATGTTTTCTAAGTTTTTTGGTAGTGGGTATGCGGGAACTTGCCAGCCGCGCATTTGGAGGCGGTCCGCTAAATCATATAATGTCCATTTTACGCTAGCGTCGTCTTTTAATTTATAGCAGACGATTGGTAAATGGGAGCCGTCGTTATAAATTTCAAAGTAGCCGGTTTGTTCGACTGCATGAGCAAGGTATTGCGCGACATCGCTTGTTTTTTGGTGAATGGTGCGGTAGCCTTCGAAGCCGTAGCGTAAGAAATTGTAGTATTGACCGATGATGTGGCTGGCGCTACGGGAGAAATTGATTTGCATGGTTGGCATTTCTCCGCCAAGGTAGCTGACTTTAAAAATGAGTTCTTCTGGTAGGTAGCTTTCATCTTTCCAAAGGACCCAACCGATACCTGGATAAACGAGGCCGTATTTGTGACCAGAAGTATTAATGGAGATAACGTTTTTCAAGCGGAAGTCCCAGATAATGTCAGGTTCGACAAATGGAGTGAAGAAACCGCCACTAGCTGCGTCAACGTGAATATAAACTTTATAATCTGTTTTGCTATTGTATTCTTCTAATTTTTCGTTAAGTGCGTAGATGTCATCGTAGCGGCCTGTGTAAGTGATGCCGAGGATGCCGACAACGCCGATTGTATATTCGTCGACGTAATCAAGTACTTGGTCGGTATTCAGTTGCATGTGGTCTTTATCCATTGGAACAACGCGCATATCGATATCCCAGTAGACACAGAATTTTTCCCAGCATACTTGATAGCCAGAGGAGATAACGAGGTTTGGTTTTTGCGCATAAATATCTAAGCCAAGTTTTTCCGCACGTTTTCTCCAAGCAAATTTCATTGCCATTCCGCCAAGCATACACGCTTCACTAGAGCCAATTGTGGAAGTCCCCATAAATTTTTGGTCCTTAGGTGCATGCCATAAGTCGGCGATAATATTAACGCACCGATTTTCAAGTTCAGCTGTTCTTGGGTATTCCGATTTATCGATCGCATTTTTTTCTAAGGTTTCGGACATTAATTTGGTTGCTTCGTCTTCCATATAAGTTTGACAAAAAGTAGCTAGGTTTTGGCGAGCGGAACCTTCATCTAAAAGTTCGTCTTTCACTAAACGGTAAGCTATCCGAGGTTCGAGTGGTTCTTTTCCTAGTGTGTATTTAGGAATATCACGATCCTCTGCACTTGATCCGAAAACTGGTTCTAAATAACTTTCTTTATTTTCTTTACTATATAACATGATTTTTTCCTCCTATAATTTGTCTTGATTCATAATATGTTTTTCGTCGGGATTAATAATGTGTTCGCCGCGAGCTCTTGGGTGGGTGAATTTATTGATGTCGCTTGAGTCTAAATGTTTAATATTTTTGGGCGTGATGTCTTTTTTATCGTGCACGGCGTAGATAATAAATGGAATTAACACGGTGACGATAAAACTAATCGATAAGATAACAATATATGTCATATCGCTTTTTGCGGCGATGGATGCTGGTGGAACAAAAGAGATACATAAAGCGAAAACGGATGTTACTAAGCCAATTAGTGCTACAATCACTTTAACAATTTTGCCACCAGGGATTTGATAGGTGCGTTTTAAGCTCGATTTTTTGAAAATAAGTACCAAGTAACCGATGAAAAAGAGTAAATAGCCGACTAAATAAATGACAACAGTTAGGGAAATGGCAGTTAGGAATGATAAATTATTTCCGCCACCACCGAATGTGAGAATAGCTGCCCAAATGGTTACTACGATGCCTTGAACCATAATAAGTGGGACAGGGACGCCATGTTTATTTACTTTTTTCATTTTTTCTGGAAGTAAGCCTTGTTCTGCTGCAGTGTACATTCCACGTGATGGGCCGACTACCCAGGCACTAACTTCGCCCATGACGCCAAGCGCAATCATGATGGCAATGAGTTTTACAGCCCAACCTAAGCCGGAACCAAAATGCAGAATTAACGCTTGGAATGTTTGCACGACGCCCGAGCTAAGAGATAACTCTTTCAAAGGTAATACAGCAGAGATTGTTAAGCCGCCGATTGTATTCAGTGCGATGGCGAGAACTACGAGCATAATCATTGCTAGTGGATAATCGCGTTTTGGATTGGTCATTTCATTGACGTGGCTTGCGGAAGCTTCAACACCCATGTAAGCGAGTATAAAGGACACGAAGATGACTAATGTTGAAGCTTTTGAGAAATCCGGGATAAACGCCTCTTTGGAAAAAGTGACATGAAGTGGATTCCCGCCAGCAACATAAGCAATACCTAAGATAAATAAGATGATTGCTGGGATGAGAATACCGATAATAAAACCAAATTTCGCGATTTTAGCCGTGTTTTTCGTACCACCTAATTGGGAAAAAGTAAGTCCCCAAAAAATAACTAATACACCAATAAATTTAATAAAAGGATTCGATTCGAGCGCGGGAAAATCAAACACATAAGAAAGTGCGCCGAGAATGAAGTAAATCATTGTCACGAATCCGACCGTTATTTGAAACCACTGAAAGAAGATTGCGGCAAAACCAAAACGTTCCCCGAGTGTATTTCCCACCCAAGAAAAAATACCGCCTTCTTGCCAGCCCTCAACTGTCGCCATTTCTGCGGCACATAAAGCGACTGGTAAGAACCATAAAAATCCACCAAGTAGTAAGAAAAATACAAGATGAAAGCCGGAAGTGGCAAATGTTGGATATTCATAAACTGTCATAACCATTGAAGCCGTGATGGCGAAAAATCCGAATAAGGTTAAAGACTTTGCTTGTTTAGACATTGTGTAGTACCTCCCAATTTTTTGTTTGCGAAAATACAACTAAACGAAGCTATAAGTAATTAGAATGATGCTTAATTAATGGTAAATGTGATTTTTTTGGAACATCATCAGTTAACACGAGAAAAGCACCTCCTAAGTCATTGTTTGTTGGAACATGTATTAGATTAGCACGTTTGTTTTCAAAAATTATTCCAGTTTTTTTCTTAGCCATGGAAAAATTTTGAGACAGTACTTGCGGTTGTTTTATTCTCGGCAAACGCATTCATTAAATTTTTTTCCATTTTTAGTAAAAAACGCTTGCACTTTAAAAAAAATGGGTGTATTGTATATAGATGTTGAATGTCCATTAAGGATATCAAAAGGTAATAATGGGAAGAGGGAGGATTTAATGATGAAGTTGAGCAAAAGTATGGATCAGGTATTTTGTATTATGACGATGTTGTACACCCAGAAGGTAGATGTTCCCATTTCTTCCGTAACTATTCATCACCGTTTACGTGATTCGTCACCGTCTTACATTAGTAAAATTTTGAGGAAACTAGTCGTCAGCGGACTGATTAATTCAGTATCCGGCAATAACGGTGGTTTCACGCTCGCTAAAGACCCGGAAGAAATTAATTTGCTAGACATTGTAGAAGCAGTGGAAGGAAAAATCGATACATACCCAGATTCCGACTTAATCCACACTGTTTTCTCTGACTATCATGAATTTGCAGAGTCCGGTATTCACACCATTACAAGTGCTTTTAGAAACGCTGATAAAGAATACGCTAATTATTTATACTCACAAAAATTATCTGTTTTAGTAGAGCAAGTTATTGGGAAAGAACGAACCACTATCATAGATTGGAACGAAGCGTAATAAATCTTTAAAAGAAAGAAGTGCGGTAATAAAATGGATATGGTAAAAAATGAGTGGAAAAAATTATTTAAAAACAAAATACTACTTTTATCATTTGTAGTTATTCTGTTTATTCCACTTTTATATGCAAGCTTTTTCTTAAAATCCGTCTGGGATCCGTACGGCAAAACAGGGGATTTACCAGTAGCGGTAGTTAACAATGACAAACCAGTTGATTATAACGGTCAAACAATGGATGTTGGCGATCAGTTAGTCACAAAACTGAAAAGCAACAAAGAACTTGATTGGAATTTTCTTTCCAAAGAAGACGCGGAACAAGGTTTAAAAGATGGCAAATATTATATGATTGTCACGATTCCAAAAGATTTCTCTAAAAATGCAGCATCCGTTTTAGATAAAGATCCGAAAAAAATGGAATTATCCTATAAAACAAACGGCTCGCTTAACTATTTAGGTCAAGTCGTGAGTGAACAAGGAGCCAAACAACTGAAAAGCGAGGTTTCCGCTGAAGTAACAAAATCATACGCGGAAGCAATTTTTGATAAAATTAAAGAGTCTGGTGAAGGGTTCGCCCAAGCAGCTGATGGCTCTGAAAAAATCAAAGATGGTCTCGTGAAATCGCAAGAAGGTAATAAAACTATTTCAACGAACTTAAAAACGCTCGCAGATAGCTCTTTAACGTTCAAAGATGGTGCTAATACGTTAGAAGTTGGCTTGAAAACTTACACAGATGGCGTGAACACGGCTGCTGCTGGTGGAGATAAACTAAATGCTGGAGTTTCAACGCTTGCAGCTGGAGTAGGGCCATTAAAAGATGGTGTTGCAGCACTTGATGGCGGGGCAACAAAATTAGCTAGCGGAGTTTCTACCTACACATCTGGTGTAGATACATTAGCAGGCGGAATTAACCAAGCTTACACTGGTTCTACTGCACTTTCAGATGGATTAAATAAGATGAATGGCAGTGTACCAACTTTAGCATCGGGCATAACACAACTAAACAACGGTCAAAAAAGCCTAGCAACTGGTTTAGATTCACTAGTTGATGGAAGTAACAAACTTTCAGCAGGACTTAAAGAATTAGATGGTAATTTAACTGATAAACAAGGCAAAATTGCCCAATTAAAACAAGGTATGAACGACTTACAACAAGGAATTGATCAATTAAATAAAAGTGTGAACGGGGAAGATGCAGCACTTGCAAAACAACTCGCTGCCCTACAAAAAAGTTTAAGTGATCTACAAAATGGTTTAACATTTATCAAATCTAATGCGAACTTCGATGCGGAAGCAATTAAATCAAAAATTAATGCGACGGCTGGCGTGAGTGCAGAAGATAAACAAAAAATTATGGATGCTATTCAAGCCGATTTAGATAAAGAAACACAAAAATCCGCTACACAAGTAGCAACAGTCGAACAACTACAAAGCGGCTTATCAGGTCTTGATTTAGCGGCAATTCAAACACAAGTAACAGAATTACAAACTGGCGTAGCGAAAATTTCCGCTGGTTATCAAGCAGTTCACGGTGGAACAAACGAAGCATTTAACAGTATTCACCAAGCAATTAATGGTTCAGGCAGTCAAACTCTACTTGGCGGTGCGAACCAACTAACTGCTGGACTCAAATCAGCACAAGCAGGAAATGCCAAATTGGTTGCAGGAACAAATCAACTTAACAGCCAAGTGCCAACCCTAACTTCTGGTGTAGGACAACTCGCTGCGGGTAGTGCAAGTATGGAAAATGGGTTAAGTCAGTTAAATGATGGTGGTAATCAACTTGCAAGTAATTCCGAGGCATTACGTTCAGGAGCATCAGAATTACAAGGCGGGACAAACCAATTAGCTGCTAAAGTACCAACACTTGCAGGTGGTGTTAATCAACTACAAGCAGGTTCAAGCCAATTAGCAGGCGGTCTAAACCAACTATCAGCTAATTCGCCAAAACTAGTTTCAGGCGTAGGGCAACTAGCAGATGGCTCTTCCAAAATTGCCGATGGTTCTTCCAAACTAGCGAATGGCTCCTTCCAATTAGGTGATGGACTTACTAAGTTAACAGACGGTAGCACAGAATTAACAGACAAACTTGCAGACGGAGCACAGCAAGTCAAAGATACAAAAGCAACTGATAAAACATTTAACATGATTGCTAGTCCAACAAAACTCGCACATAATGAATATACACACGTAAGTAATTATGGTCACGCGCTAGCACCATATGTTTTATCACTCGCTTTATATGTTGGAGCACTCGTATTTAACTTCATCATGCCAATCAGACGTGTTTCGATGGAAGGTCAACCAGCTTATAAATGGTGGTTAAGTAAACTATCACTTGGTTTTGTCGCAGCAGTTGCGATGGCACTTCTTGAAGGAGGCATCATGATTGCACTTGGACTAAGACCAGATAATATCGTTGAATTCTTCGGAACCGCGATTATTACGGCACTTGCTTATATGTTCCTTATCATGCTCCTTGCCATGACATTTGATAACCCAGGTCGTTTTATCGCAATGGTATTACTCATTGTTCAATTAGCAGGATCAGGCGGAACATTCCCAATGCCGCTTACTGGATGGTTCTTCAATTTAATACATCCGTTCTTACCAATGACTTACTCGATTTATGCATTTAGAGAGTCACTGGCAGCAGGTATGGGACCAAATGTATACAGTATGTCGATGCTCGTTCTTACAATCATCATGATTGCATGTATTGGTTTACTATATCTATCTATGAGCCACTTGAAAAAACGTCATGATGCACATGAATCAGCTCTTGATGATAATCAAAAATTAATGGCTTTAGAAAACTAAAAAAAGAAAACCCCTTATAAAGTAGCAATTACTTTATAGGGGGTTTTTTATATAAAAAAGGTAAAGCGGCAATTTCCTATGCTTAGGAAATAAGATTAATTGAGGGTGAATTTTGTATGCGCTATCATTAACGTATAACAGCTCAGGGAAAGGAAATGAAAATTAATGAAAGCATTAGAACGATTTCTGTCAAAATGGTTATTACCATTTGCAAAAGTACTAGAAAGTAACACCCAGATGAAGGCAGTACGTCAAGGAATGATGGCACTGGTTCCAATTACTTTAGTTGGTGCAGTTCCCGTTTTATTCCAACAACTAGGAGGGATTCCGAAATTACCTAGTTGGATTGCAGCAGTTTCCAATTATATCAATAACATTACTTCTCCAATATATTTTGCTACTTTTGGATTAATGTCCGTATATGTGGCCGTTTTTGTAGCATATTACTATGCGAAGGAACGCAATTTATGGGATATTGGGGCGATTGTCACAGCCTTAATGAGTTTTGTTGTCGTTGCAGTAAGACCACTTGAAGCAGGCGGAAGCGATGTAACGTATCTAGCCGGCGAAGGGATATTTGTTGCTTTAGTAATTAGTTTATTGTCTGTCGAAATTTTACACATTTTTAAGAATAAGTTGAAATTCACGATTAATTTAGGACAAGGTGTTCCGACACCAATTTTACGTTCTTTTGAAAATCTATGGCCAATTTTATTCTCTGTTTTAATTATTGCTATTTTAAGTTTTGGAATAGAATCATTAAGTGGTATCCGTGTAGTTGAGTTAATTCAAACATTATTCTCTCCACTAACGTCCTTAGTAAACACATTACCAGGTATTATGCTAATCATCTTTATCCAACAATTATTATGGTGGTTTGGTATTCATGGCTATTCTGTTATGGCGCCAGTTTGGCTAAGTGTAGCGTTCCAAAACGTGGATGCGAATGCAGCCGCTCTTGCAAAAGGAGAACCTCTTTCTTCTATGCTAATTTTCACTCCTGACTTTATGTGGAGTATTGTAGGTGTAACTGGAGCAGGGGTTACAGGAGCACTCGTTGTCATCATGATGTTCTCCAAATCGAAACGATATAAAACACTTGGTAGACTAGCTTTAATTCCAACTTTCTTTAGTATTAACGAGCCAGTAATGTTTGGTGTTCCAATTGTGTTAAATCCACGATTCTTTATTCCAATGATGGTTGCACCACAAATTGCTGCTTTGATTGGTTGGTTCTCTATCAAGCTTGGATTAATGAATCCATTTACGATGGTGTCTCCATATGTACCTGTTCCAATCGGTGCTATAGTGGCTTCATTTGACTGGAGATATATTATTGTACTTGGTCTTATCTTGGTCTGCTCTGCACTTATTTACTACCCATTCTTTAAAATTGCTGAAAAAGAAGCTATTTTACAAGAAACTAGTGGGGACCAAGAAGCTAGTCTAGATGATTTTGATTTTTAAGTAGGAAAGGACGATAGACATGAAAATTATGTTAGTATGTTTTGGCGGATTATCCACCTCCATTTTAGTAAAAAAAATGGAGGAGGCGATTGCAGCATCTGAGAAATTTAAAGATAAAGGAATTACGATTGAAGCATGGGGAAAAGATGAGTTTTCTGATCATCTAGATAATGTTTCTATAGTCTTACTTGGCCCTCAACTTTCAATGGCTTATGAACAAGTAGTTGAAGCGACAAAAGAACATGGATTAAATGTTCCAGTAGAGGTGATTGATAAAGAGGATTATGGCAATATGAATGCAGTACCAATTCTAATCGCTGCATTTAAAAAGATTAAAGAAGCTGGAACGAATACATTTAAGACGGAGGGGAACTGATGGAAGGCACTGAATTACAATCATTTAAAATAATATCAAGTGCTGGAGATGCCTCTTCTTCGTTTCTAAAAGCAATTCGTCACGCAGAAAAAAGTGAATTTGCGGAAGCAGAAGCATGTATCGAACAAGCAAATCAATCTTTAAGAGAAGCACATCATGTACAAACATCCTTGATTCAAGAAGAAGCGGGCGGGGACTCAAAAGAAGTATCCTTATTGCTTATTCATGCGCAAGATCATCTGATGAATGCTTTTGTTTACTGCGATTTAGTTAAGTCTGTACTTAACTTGTATAAGCGTTTGGATGAAAAGTAAGGAGTAGTGACTATGAAACTAATAATAAATGCAGATGATTTTGGGTTCACAAGAGCAATCAATTACGGAATCATTGATGCGCACAATTTAGGTGTTTTGACTTCTACCACATTAATGGTAACAATGCCTGCTTTTGAACATGCTGTAGAATTATCTAAGCAAACACCTACACTTGGAATAGGGTTACATCTCAATTTAACGTTAGGTAAACCGTTAACCAATGGTGCATCTTTAGTGAACCAAGATGGTGAATTAATAAAACCAAAATTTATTACGCCTGAGTATCCCTATAATGAGGAAGAAGTGTATCAAGAATTTAAAGCGCAATATCATCGCTTTGTCGCATTTATGAAAAAGAAACCGAGTCATTTGGATAGCCATCTCTTTTCTACAGATATTTATCCAGTTGCGGCTAGTGCTGCGAAACGCCTGGCAGAAGAGGTTGGAATTCCACTTCGGAATCATGATACGGCAGGCTTCCAGCATGTCGAGTTTATTTGGGAAAAGCCGCTTGAAATTCCATATGGTGCGTATGAGAACCTAGATTATATTTATGACAATGCAGAATCAATTTTATGTTATGATTATGTTGAAATCATGACACATCCTGGCTATCTTGATACGTTTATTCTGGAAAATTCAACATTCTCAACGCCACGCGCGAATGAATTAGAAAGTTTAATTTCTCCTAGGATGCGCAAGTTTTTAAACCAAAACAATGTAGAATTAATTTCCTATCATGATATTCCAAAAAAATGAAATAGGTGATTAAAAATGCTAAATCAACGTCAAAAAAATATTTTAAGCACACTGTATAACGAAAATAATTGGTTACTTGGGAAAAAATTAGCAGATTTATTCCAAATAAGTGATCGAACGATTAGAAATGATATACGTGTTATTAAAGAGAGCATAGGTGACGATTTTATCTTTACTTCGAAAAAGTTAGGATACGCCTATAATATGGAAAAACCTTTTCCGATTGACGTTGAGGCAGAAACTGGATTTGAACAAAATCGGATGGCGCGATTAATTCAGCAATTACTTGTCGAAGAAGGCGTAGATATTTACGAATATGGTGCAGAAACGTTCACTTCAGAATCAACCATCCAACGGGATATTCAGTGGTTACGAGGCTACTTTGAGCAGCTATTAGGTTTAGATGTAGTAATTCATTCCAGTGATGGTGTATATGCCATAAGCGCTTCCCCCACAACGAAAATGGAGCTATTAAATCGCATTGCAACGTTGGATGAAGGATTAAAGACAAATTTATTAACAAATTGTTTTCCAGAAATTAATCATGAAAAAATTCGCCAAATAGTATTAGAAATGATCCATCACCATAAAATTGTTTTGAAGTATTTTGATGAAACTATTTTGCTTGCACAACTTATTTATGGAAGTGCCTTTTTTCAAAAACATGCGGAACAACAAACTTCTACGAAAATTGCTAATCCATTTCTTAAACAACTTTTTGATACAATTCAACAAGAAATGGGTTATCAGATTTCGGCGGAGATGAAGCAATTTATAGTAACAGAATATGAAAAAATTGTTGCAATGAATCATTTTGAAAACCAAGTAACGACAAAAATGGTTTTAGAAGATGAACTTTATCAAGAAATATTATTGATATTGGAAGAAATTAAGCATGTATATTTGATTGATTTTACGGCAGATTTAGAAGTAACAAGTGATATGACGAAACATATTTTTATTGCGCTGGAACGTGTCAAACGTGGAATGGTCATTAAAAATCAAGTGACACATATCATTACGCAGCAGTATAGCTACTTACTAGATATCGCGATTTTTATTGGAGAAAAATTACTTGAACGTCTAGGTGTAATTTTAAATCAAGAAGAAATTATTTTATTGGTCATGTATTTATACCAATACTACCGGAAAATCGAAGCGAAGCATCAATTAAATCAAGTAGTGCGTATAGCTTTAATTGTTTTGGAAGGTAAAGCTGCGATGTATTATTTCCGTGAACAATTAGCCGAAGTATTACGGCCAGTAAAAGCCGAAGTTATAGAAATAACCGATAATGCTCAGTGTCAATTACTACTAGCTGAAAATATCGAAGTTGATTTATGTATTTCTACCAAAAAAATTGATTTGTCTGAGGAAGTCCCATGTATTATTTTGGCTAATAACATTGGTTTGATTGAAGAAGTAACGATAAAAAAACAACTTTCAGCCATAGTAGAAGCAAATAAAATGAAAAAGTTTGCTTATATTAAAGAAAAATATTTACACGAAGAGCTTTTCTTAACGGATTATGCGTATGAGCAAAAATATAATGCAATCGAATTTTTAAGTCAATATTGCATTGATAAAGGATATGTTCCTGAGCGATTTACTGAGAAATTATATAATCGTGAACAACTTTTTTCAACAGCGATTCCGACTGGGATTGCTTTACCCCATCCAATTAAAAATGTTGCGCACAAAAGTGGTATTTTCATTTGTATTTTGAAAAAACCGTGTGCTTGGGATACACATAAAGTTAGTTTGATTATGATTCCAATGATTGAAGAATTGGACGGGACAGAGGCACCTTTAATTAATGATTTTTTATCACTAATAGCTTCTAATAAGTCTTATGTAGAGCAAATAAGTGCATGTAGTACCTATCGCGAATGCGTGGAATTATTACAAACTATATATAATAACAACGAGTAAGTTTGAAGGAGTGAGAGATATGAAAAAACAAATTATTACTATTGCTGGCGGAGGAAGTACTTATACACCGGGAATCATTCAAGCAGTACTTAACGGGCAAGAACGATTACCAGTAAGTGAGATCCGTTTGTATGATATTGAAGCAACAAGAAATGAAAACATGTATTTAATTCTGGGTTATATGTTAGAACAACAAGGCTTTTCATCAATTAAATTAGTACAAACAACAAACCCTGAAGAAGCATTTACCGGAGCGGACTTTATCTTCTCGCAAATTCGCGTTGGCGGACTTAAAATGCGTGAAAAAGATGAAAAAATTCCACTAAAACATGGATTAGTTGGGCAAGAAACATGTGGACTTGGCGGATTTTCATACGGACTACGCAGTATTGGTCCGCTATTAGAATTAGTTGGCTTTATTCAAAAATATGCGCCAGAAGCTTGGATTTTAAATTATACGAACCCAGAAACGATTATTTCTGAAGCTGTACGAAGACAATTTCCTGGTATTCGAATGATTAATGTATGTGATATGACAATCGGAATTGAAGATACACTAGCTAAAAATTATGGCTATGATCGTGATAATTGGATTGCAACTTACTATGGTTTAAATCACTTTGGTTGGTATACGAAAATTTATGATAAGTCATTAAAACGTGATATTATGCCAGAGCTTTTAGAGAAGTTGAAAGTTCAAGAAATCAAAGAAGAAGATCCAAGCTGGAATCGCGCATTCAATATGATCCGCTTTATGGTTCAAAATTTTCCAGATAATTTGCCAAATAACTATTTAGAATATTATTTGTACCCAGACATGTATGTCGATTATGCTGATCCAAATTATACTCGTGCGAATACAGTAATGGATGGTCGCGAGCAAAAAACACAAGAAATGGCAGATAAAATCCGCAACAAAGAAAAAGGAGATGTGCTTGATTTCTACTTTGGCGTACACGGTTTATATATTGTAGACATAGCTACTTCACTACTAAATGATGAGAAAAGTCGCTTTATGTTAATCGTCGAAAACAAAGGATCCATCCCGAATTTACGTAGTGATGCAGTTGTTGAAGTTCCAGCATACGTTGGTGCGACAGGTGTAGAAGCAATTGCCTTGCCTGCAATTGGTGATTTCCATAAAGGTATGATGGAAGCGCAAGTTGCTGCGGAGAAACTACTCGTAGATGCTTACTTTGAAAAATCTTATCAAAAAGCATTACAAGCATTTACATTAAATCAATCGGTTCCAAATGCCACAGTGGCGAAGAAAGTATTGGATGAAATGATGATTGAAAATAAAGCCTTTTGGCCAGAATTAAAATAAGTATCAAACATCGTATGACGGATGAAAATTCGCTATACGATGTTTTTTGTTATATAACCGAGCGCCTTCTTATCAAAGAAATGCTATAATTAAACTATTAACATACGAAAAGAGGTATTGCATGACGAAAAAAATAGTATTTGTAGATGTAGATGGTACGCTTGTAACGGATGATGGACTTGTTCCGGCATCCGCAAGAACAGCAATAATAAAAGCACGTAACAATGGACATCAAGTGTACTTGTGTACTGGTCGTTCTAAACCAGAGCTGTATGACTCGATTTTATCCATCGGGTTTGATGGGATTATTGGTGCTGGTGGCGGCTATATCGAAGTAGACGATGAAATTATTTACCATAAAAAAGTAGCGAATGAAGACGTTGTTCATATGGTAGATTTCTTTCATGAAAAGAACTTAGATTTCTATTTGGAGTCAAACGGTGGGCTATTTGCAAGCGAAAATTTAGAAGCCCATTTAGATAGATTAATTTATGGCGATGTCGAAAACGACCCGATTGCGCGCGAGAAAAAAGCTAGCAATCCACATCCTTTCATGGAAAGCCTGACGTATGGTGAAACAAATCTGTACCGCACAGATGTCAATAAAGCTTGTTTCCTAGAAAATAAAAATGTACCTTTTGAAGAAATAAAAAATGAATTTAGCGGTAAATTTGAGGTGTTACATTGTACGGTTCCTATTTTTGGAGATGATAGTGGAGAGCTGATGGTACCGGATATTCATAAAGCGACAGCGATTGAATTTCTGCTAGCGCATATCGGTGCAGAGAAGAATGCGACGATTGGCATTGGTGATGGAATGAATGATGCAGAAATGCTTGCTTATTGTGAAACTGGTATTGCAATGGGGAATGCAAAAGAAGAACTAAAATTACTTGCAGATGAAGTAACAAAATCCGTTGATGAAGATGGATTGTACACAAGCTTTGAAAAGCATGGTTTGCTTTAGAAAAAATAGTTCGGGTAATGAAAGCATATAGAGGAGGATTTTTATGAAATTAATCAGAACGAAAACATACGAAGAAATGTCGCAAGAAGCGCTTGAAGTTGTCAAACAAGTCATTAACGAAAATGATAATCCGGTAATCAATACAACTACCGGAGCAAGTTTTGATGGAATGTTTGAAGGGCTTGTAAAAGGAATTAATGCCGATGAAATTCCAATTGAAAAAGTATTTTTAATGAATTTAGATGAGTATGTGGCTAAGCGCGATGCTTCCTTCACTGTTTACACATATATGCACCAAAAATTCTATGATTTAATCAACAAAATGCCAAAAAGAGTAGAATTATTAGATGGTAGTTTAGCTGATTTTACGGATGAAATCGCGCGCTATAAGAAAATTTTAGCTGAAAATGAGCGTGATTTACAAATTCTAGGATTAGGGGTAAATGGACATCTAGGGGCTAATGAACCAGGAACACCATTTGATGCGCGATTGTTTTTGGCAGATAGCGATGAATCCACTATTAAAAGTACCATCATGTACAACAACTTAAAAGAAGACGAAGCGCCGTCTCAAATGCTGACACTTGGCTTAGCTGATATGATGGATGCGAAACAAATCTTAGTCACTGCTTCTGGTGAACGAAAAGCAGAGGCGGTTAAAGGTTTACTTGAGGGACCAATTGATGAAAGTTGTCCAGCGTCGATTCTACGTAACCATCCGAATGTCGTATTTATTATTGATGAAGCGGCAGGGTCATTACTTACTAATCACTAAAAAGGGGGCAAAACCATGAGAAAATTATACACGTATTTCGTTTTAATTCTTGGTGTGGCGATGATTGGTCTTGGAATTTATTTAATGTTTAATCCAAGTACTTCACTGCAAGCACTCACTATTTTTATTGGGATAATTTTAGTTTTAAATGGGATTAATGAAGTGATTTCTTATTTTGGAGAACGTAAATATTGGAGTATTTCTAAATGGATCATGTTAGACGGGATTTTATCCATTCTTGTTGGTGGATTTGCTATTTTCGAATCGAATATGGCAGAACGAGTTTTCATTATTATTTTCGCAATTTGGATATTAGCATCAGCGATTTTGCGTATTTTAACGGCGTTTGCTGTAAAAGGATTTCCGGGATGGACTTTACTACTTATCATGGGAATTATAGGATTAATTATTGCTGTTATTTCCTTATTCACGAATACGTTAGTAGCGATTGCGATTGGTATTATCCTTGGATTGTTTTTTATTTTCCAAGGAATTACATGCCTTTCTCTTTGGTGGGTTATTCAAAAAGGTGATTCCGGGAAATAATGATAATTTTTTATATTTTTTCAAGAGAAATGTTAAAAAAATCACATCAATAAAGCCGGAAAAATAATTTCGTCACAAAATAGACATAAGAAGCGGGAAGATGGTTCTTTAGGAACTCTCTACTCGCTTTTTTTTTATTATGATAAAGAGAGATGAATTGATGTAAGGATTTTGAGGAGGCGGGATAAATGCAGGAAAGGTTTGCGACGGAATTAATGTTTACGTTAACTAATAATCCAAGGTTTCAAGAAGTAGCTGAATTGGTATATTGGAACGAGGAGGAAATTGTTCTTTGCCCTGAAAACAATGAGTATGTTTATGCAATCGACGAAGGCAATGTAACACAATGTGCTGCTAGAAACAGTTCTTGGGGAAAAGGAAGCATTCTCGGTTTTACACGAGAAGAGACAAAAATCCAGCCCCTTTCTAAAACGGTGGCTTGGAAAATTCCGTTGGCCTATGTAAAGGATATCTTGAAAAGTATGGGGAACGTGAAGCTTGCTGATTTAACAAGAATAGAAAAAAGTTTTTTGGATCGAGATGAAAGTGATTGCATTCAGTGGCTTATCCAAGAAATGCCTGCAAGATTACATACCACTTCTTGGAAAGTAGCAATAGATTTTTTTAGACAAGAGATTATACAAGTTGTTCCTAAAGAACTATGTGCTTTTCAAGTGAAAGAATTGAAACAGCAGCATATTCTCTATGAATTAGGTTATTATCTTGAAATAGATGTACTGCAATTTCATAACTATTTAAGAGATTTGGCCTATAATAACGTATTGCAAAAAAATAATTGAAATATTTCTTATATTAGCACAGACAAAAATTCGAATTCATAGTACACTTATAAGTAACCATGATAGGGATTTATCGCCAGTCCCTTATTAGCCACCAGCAAATTTTGCTAGGTGGTTTTTTTGATGAAGTTTTTCTTTTCGAATGTGGATGGTTGTGATACCCTAAAAAAGGTGAGTTTTAATGAAGGGAAAGTGTAGAAATGACAAAATGGTTACCAAAGGATTTATGGATTGTTATTATTGGGATGGTGTTACTATATACAGGGCTATCGTTTATTTGGCCTTTCAATATGATTTACATGACACAAGAGTTAGGGATGTCGACAACGGACGCTTCAATAGTGTTGTTGATTAACTCTGGAGTAGGAATTATTTCTAGTATTATTGGCGGACTTATTTTTGACCGTTTTTCTGGATTTATTTCACTTACGATTGGAACGATTATATTAGTACTTTCAACAGCTTCGTTGTGTTTTTTTCACGGATTTCCGTTCTTTATTTGGAATTTGTGGGCGGTAGGTATCGCGATGGGGATGGTCTTCTCTGGATTGTACGCAGCAGCTGGATTAACACATCCGACTGGAGGAAGAACAGGATTTAATGCAATTTATGTAGCACAAAATATTGGCGTAGCTATTGGTCCAATGCTAGCAGGACTCCTAGCGAAACAAGGAATGAGCCACGTATACATTGGTTCTTTTGTATTTGCGATTGCTTTCGCAGGATATTTCTTCTTCTTTTTCCACAAGATTGATTGGAAATCAGAGCGAGTAAGCGCAGAAACAAAACATCGTAAAAAAGGTGCTAAGCGCGAATTCCCGACTAAGCTAGCGTTATGTTCTTTTATTCTATTATTGTTGACATACTTACTTTGCCAATTACCGCACGTGCAGTGGCAGTCGAATTTATCTACATACATGACAGAAATCAAAGGTGTGACATCGAGCGAATACGGAAATTTATGGAGTTTAAATGGCGCGCTGATTGTACTTGGTCAGCTCATTTTAATCCCTGTTGTAAACAGATTTAAAAAATATTTACTCGCACAAATTTATATTGGTATTTTCTTATTTATTTTATCTTTTGTTGTCGCAATGAATGCAAGTATTTATAGTGGCTTTGTACTCGGAATGATTTTCTTAACACTCGGAGAAATGTTTGCTTGGCCAGCGATTCCGACGATTGCTTATCAACTTGCACCAAAAGGAGCGGCTGGATTGTATCAAGGACTTGTGAATGGGATGGCGACAGCAGCGCGGATGCTCGCGCCGTTCCTAGGAGCAATCGTTGTTCAAAACCTTGGTGGGATCAAAGCTTTATTTATTGGCGCCTTTATTTTACTTGGATGTGCATTAATTAGTATTACGCTCCAACAAATATTACAAAAAAAGAATCAACAAGATAAAACTGGTTTGAAAATTTCCGTGAATCAGGGGGAATAAAAAATGAAATTATGGAAAAATGCTACCTTTTATCAAATGACAGCTGAAGGGGATCAGGTTTCTGCGGTATTAACAGAAAAAGGACACATTTATGCAATCGGAGAAGCACAAGAGCTAGAAAAAAAATATGCGGCTAATATTACCGAAACGATTGATTTAGGAGGGAACGTGGTATTTCCTGGGTTCGTTGATGCGCATATTCACTTACTTTGGTATGGACAAGCTTTAGAACGTCTTAATTTAAACCAAACCACCACTAAAAAAGAGGCATTAGCGTTGATTGCAGGACGGATAAAACAACTTGCTAGTGACGAATGGCTGTTTGTGGAAGGGTATGATGAGAATAAATGGTCAGATGAACAAACGTTGATTTCTTTGGCTGACTTAGATGCAGTTAGCCAAACGAATCCGATATTAGTTCGGCGCATTGATTATCATAGTGTTTCCATCAATTCGGCATTAAAAGCGCACATTGCTGATTTTTCAGAAACTGGTTTTGATGGTGGTGGTGAAATTGTTCGTGATAAAACAGGTCATTTTACTGGAGTTTTAAGAGATAATGCAACGACTATGGCGATAGATTCTTTCCCAGCAGCAACGCCTTCTGAACTGAGCACATGGCTGAACATAGCGATAACTGATTTATGGTCGAAAGGCATAACGGGTGCACACTCGGAAGATTTACACTATTTCACGGGATTTGCTTCGACTTTAGCTGCTTTTCGAAATACTGTTGGTGCTAATAAAATGCCGTTTCGTGCGCATTTGCTGGTTCACCACGCAGAACTCGCTGCTTTTTCGGCTTCTAATGAAAGCTTTGTAAGTGGGGATGCCTTTTTAGAATTAGGAGCGATGAAAATTTTCTATGATGGAACCGTGGGCTCGCGAACAGCCTTGATGAGTGCGGGATACGCAGATAATCCAGATGAAAAAGGACTGCAAATTCATTCTGATCAAGCATTTGAAAATTTAGTTAAAGCGGCGCGAAAAGCAGGGTTACCTGTTGCTATCCATATTTTAGGTGATCAAGCTTTTGCTAATGTGATTCGGACATTACGTGCCAATCCGCCTAAAGAAGGGCAATACGACAGACTAATACATACACCTTGGCTTACAGAATCGCTAATAGAAGAAGCTGTGGGGTTGCCTGTGCTATTTGATATACAGCCGCAATTCATGGCGAGTGATCTTCCGTGGGCGCTAGAAGTACTTGGAGAAAATCATCCACCGCTAGCTTTTGCTTGGAAAACGCTTCTACAGGCTGGTTTTCCGCTAGCTGGAGGAAGTGATGCGCCGATAGAAGTACCGAATCCGTTTTTGGGTATCCATGCGGCTGTCACTAGAACGGCGAATGCAGATTTGAATGGAGTAGAATATTGGCCAGAGCAGGGACTAACTGTGTTTGAAGCTATTCAACTATATACAAAAGGTGCGGCATTTGCGAGCTACAAAACAACTACACGCGGACAAATTGCGCCGGGCTTTGTTGCTGATTTTACGATTTTGGCAGAAGATCCATTTCAAATAAAACAAGCAGAACTTCGTCAAGTGAACGTTATGATGACGGTTGTAAATGAACAAATTGTTTATCAGAAAAAGTGAAGATAGCTAGGAAACTCCATACAGAGACGGATGTTTTCGAAAAGTTTTTTTGCTAATATGGGAACGGAAGAAATGCCACACTGCTCACTCAGTGGCATGGATACGGGAACGAGGGATGTATTAATGGAAATATTTGAACTGATTTTATTAATGTTGAGCGCGGTGTTTTTGTCTAATGTACTAAGCCGATTTTTGCCAGGGATTGCAGTGCCTTTAATTCAAGTAATACTGGGGATTGTTTTAGCGATTCCGCTTGGGGATCATACAATGGATTTAAATCCGGAATTATTTTTATTATTATTTATGGCGCCGATTCTTTTTAATGATGGAGCAAGTACGGATAAGAAATCATTATGGAAAAATCGGAAGGCAATTTTGTCATTATCGATTGGGCTAGTGTTTGTAACAGTTGGGGTATTGGGTGCTTTTATTCATTACTTAATTCCTGCGATACCTTTTGCAGCAGCGTTTGCACTAGCTGCTGCACTTGCGCCTACAGATGCTGTTGCGGTGGGTGCACTAGCTGAAAAAGTAAGAGTGCCACATAAAATTATGCATATTTTGGAAGGGGAATCACTTATTAATGATGCTTCTGGACTTGTTTCCTTTCAGTTTGCTGTGTTGGCGCTTGTAACGGGAACATTCTCATTTATGTCAGCTGGGACAAGCTTTTTACTTCTATCACTAGGTGGAATTGCGCTTGGAGCTATCCTTAGTTTATTGAAAATCATGTTAATGCGTGGTTTGCGCCAGCTGGGGATTGAAAATATGACTTCTTTTATGCTGATGGAAATTTTGTTACCATTTTTAATTTTTATGGTTGCAGAAAATGTTGGGGTGAACGGGATTTTAGCAGTAGTTAGTGGCGGAATGGTGCATTCATTTAGTTACAAAAAAATAAATCCTGAAATAGCACAATTGAATATGCTTTCAAGAAACACATGGTCTGTTATTATTTTTAGTTTGAATGGTTTGGTATTTATCTTGCTAGGGACACAATTACCACAAATTTTGATGACGATTTGGCAAGACGCTAATATTCAAAAAGGTATGCTATTCGTGTATATAGTGGGAATTACTTTCTTACTACTCGGACTAAGATTTTTATGGATCTTGTTTTTCCGCAATTATGAGGAAAGTCCGAAAGTGGATTTAGTGAGCAGATTGAAAAATACCTTTCTTTATACTGTGGCTGGTGTTCGCGGGACAATTACATTAGTCAGTGCGCTTTCGCTACCTTTTGTCCTTGGTAATGGCAATGCTTTTCCTGAGCGAGATTTACTTATTTTTATTGCTGCTGGGGTTATTATTACGACACTACTTTTGGCCAATTTCACCTTACCACTTTTTGCAGATAAAAAAGACAAAGTTGCGGCAGATCATACGACGGACATTGTGCTACTTCGCGATATTGTGCAGCAATTACAGGCGTATAAAACAGATGAAAATGCAGTAGAAATGAATAAAGTATTGAATATGTATAATAATCGAATTTTCTCTTTAATGGAGCATAAGGAAGTGAATGCTACTGAAAAAGAATTACGGCGCTTAACACAAGAATGGCAACTTGAAAATACGAGAAGATTAGTATTTGAACGAAAAATTGATACTGGCGTGGGAGTGTCGCAAATGATGCGTCTTGGAAAACGCCTCTATGTCCAAACACGAGCTGAGAAGTACCGGGCGAGAATGCGGTATCGCCAATTATTAAGTCATCGTTTTCGAGATTTCCGATTTGTTCCACTTACTTTTGAAGAACGTAGAAAAGAAATTGCTAAACTCCAAAATGAAAACAATCTATTCGTCATTCAAAAGCTACAAGAATTGGACTCAAATGAGTTTAACCCAGAAATTATTTCGCTTTATTTAATGAATTTTGAGCGAGCATTAGGTCGTGGGAAAAATAAAAAAGAAAGCAATGATGAAGCGCTACAAACAACAATCGACCTAGCTTCACAAATTGAACGAGAAACAATTCAACGCTACTTTGAAAAAGGAACGATTACACGGAAAGAAATGAAAGTGTATCGTGATAATTTGCTTGCGATAGAAGCAAATCTGCAATTAGAATTTTAATAAAAAGACAGTTAAGCTATTTTTTAGCCTAGCTGTCTTTTTTTATCATCAAAATAATAAATAATCCGGTCGATAAGTTCTTTCGTCGTGCTGTCAAAATCTTTTTCTTTTTGGTTGGTTAAAAGTCCAATTGGCGGTGAGATTGGTAAATTTTCAATTGGAATGCGGACCGTCCCGTCAAGTAGTTCTGAGTGCGCGGTGCTGGTAAAAATTGATACACCAACGTTTTCGCGGACAAAATATTTATGTGACATACTACTTGTGAGCTCCATTTTTTTATAATCACTGCCAATAGCACGTTTTAAATGCTGTTCAATTTGGATGCGGATGGGGCAATTTGCCGGTGTGAAGATAAAGCATTCATCGCGTAAATCACTTAACTCCACAGAAGTTCGTGAAGCTAGCGCGTGGTTTTCTGAGACGATTAAATCTAACGTATCATGAAAAAAAGGAAAATAAAAATTCTCCAAAATCAGCTCTGGTTCTCCGCATATCGCAAAATCAATTTCCCCATCAATGAGTTTTTGGCTACAAGTATTCGCATCATCCACTGACACATTCACCATTAATTTCGGGAAATCCGCTAGAAAGGGTTTTAAAATTTTTGGCAGAACGAGGCTAGCGCTAGGCTCGGAAATTCCAACTTTGATAAGGCCTGCGTTGCCATTTTTTAAGTCGAATATCGTGTGATCGAGTACTTCATATTGAGCGATGAGCTGGCCTGCCCTTTCGTAGAACAATCTGCCGGCATGTGTTAGTTTTAAAGTTTTGCCTCGTTCAAATAACTGAACATCTAAATCTTGTTCCAATTGTTTAATTCGCATCGAAATAGTCGGTTGCGAATAATTTAATACTTCTGCAGCGCGTTGAAAACTTCCCGTATTAACCACCGTATAAAAAGTTTTAATGGTTCGAAATTCCAATATAATTCCCCCTTCATATTGGAGTTTTTTGATATTTCTAACAGTATACACCGTAAAAATAGGAGAAGCAATTTATTAATCTGATAAAATTCATAGGAATAATGCGGATTGTAGCAGAAGTATTAGTATTACTGTGGTTAGCCATTAGTTTTTTTGATTAGCCAAACGGGATCTTTTACTTTATAGTATAGCTAATATCTGAAAACCAAGTAAGTTGATAAGGATTGAAAAGGGGCGATTTGATGGGAAAAGTGACAATTATTGCTGGGGGAATCAAAACGGAATCCAGACTTACAGGATTAACTCAACTAGCAGCAAATCAATTAGTAACAAACAGCTTAGAAGTGAACATCATCGAAGTGCATAAAATAAACGCACAAGCATTAGTCACCGCGGATTTTGCGCATTCAGATATTCAATTGGCAAATAGTGAAATTGAATCAAGTGCGGGCGTTATTATTGCTACCCCGATTTTCAAAGCAGCCTATTCAGGGGTGTTAAAAGCCTATTTAGATCTTTTGCCACTCAAAGCTTTGAAAGGGAAAGTCGTTTTGCCACTTGGGCTTGGTGGGTCAAATGGACATTTACTTGCACTGCAATACGCACTCGATCCTGTGTTGAAGGAACTTGGAGCGGAAACGATATTAAAAGGACAGTTTACGGTAGACAAACAAATTGAACGGCTCGGGGATGGGCTGTATGAAATTGAAGCTACAGGGAAAGAACGATTAGACATTGCTTTAAACCAATTTATTTCATTATTAAATCAACAATCAGTGGAAGTTTGAGGAGGAGAATGGGAAATGGCAGAAGATATTTTTAGAGTAGCGACTGTGGATGATGCGCCGGAATTTTTGGAATTGTTGTCGAGTGCTTTTCAATCGGTAAAAGATTTAGGAATTGATTGGCCGTCAACGAATGCGGATTTAGCGATGGTGACGGAAAATATTGTTAATTCTTCTGCTTTTGTTTTAGAACGAAACGGCAAATTAATTTCTACGATTACCGTTCGTTTTCCGTGGGAGAGCAGCTCACCACCTTCTAAATATCCATTTGTTTGGTGGTTTGCAACGGCACCGGAACTTGCAGGACAGGGGATTGGCGATAAATTATTAACATATGTAGAAGAACGGGTGCTGCGTGACACGTTAAAAGCACCAGCACTGACACTTGGAACTTCTGCTAGAAAACATCCGTGGTTGCTGGATATGTATCTACGCCGCGGTTATGAGGTCTACTTTGAACATGAGGAAGACGGTGATGTGGGTGTTATGATGCGAAAAATCTTAATTCCGGAAAAATTCGATGCCACACTACTCGGAATACCTAGCTGGACATAAAAAAAGGGGGAAGAAGGATGAAAAAGAAATACGGGATTTTGGCACTGGCTCTTACAGTAGTATTAACATTAAGCGCATGTGGAGATAAAGAAGAACCAGAAGCAGCGAATCAAAAAGTACAAACAATCACGGTTGGGACTGGAACACAATTTCCCAATGTCTGCTTTTTGGATGAAAATGGGAAATTAACCGGTTATGACGTCGAACTAGTGAAAGAAATCGACAAACGTTTGCCCGGCTATAAATTTAAATTTAAAACGATGGATTTTTCTAACTTACTCGTTAGCCTTGGCGCTGGAAAAGTGGATATTGTCGCACATCAAATGGAAAAAAGTAAAGAACGCGAGAAGAAATTTTTATTTAATGATGTAGCGTACAATAATTTCCCATTACAATTGACGGTATTAGACAGTAATAACAGCATAAATGGCACAAAAGATTTGGCTGGGAAACGCGTTATCACTAGCGCAACGTCGAATGGTGCGCTTGTATTGAAAAAAATCAATGAAGAACAAGGCAATAATTTTGAAATCGCTTATGAAGGACAAGGGTCAAATGATACAGCGAACCAACTGAAAACAGGCCGTGCTGATGCAACAATTTCTACACCATTCGCGGTAGATTTCCAAAATAAAACAAGTGCTATCAAAGAAAAAGTAGTTGGCGATGTCCTATCTAATGCGAAAGTTTATTTCATGCTCAGAAAAGACGAAACCAAACTGAGCAAAGATGTAGATGAGGCGCTTCAATCTATTATTGATGATGGAACACTTAAAAAATTAAGTGAAAAATGGCTTGGCGCAGATTATTCAAAAGAACAATATTAAACGAGGAAGGGTGCCATTAAAATGGATAAAGCGTTCGATGTAAAAATGATTGCTGATTTTATTCCGACATTAGCTGGTTATTTACCAATTACGTTGTATATTTTGGCACTCTCGCTTGTTTTTGGTTTTATATTAGGTGTCCTGCTATCTTTACCGAGAATTTATAAGACTCCAGTTTTAGATCAATTAGCGAGAGTGTATATTTCGTTTTTCCGTGGGACGCCGATTATGGTTCAACTGTTTATTGTTTTCTACGGAATCCCAGCACTTTCAAGCATCGTTGGCATTGATTTATCACAAATGGATCCCCTTTATGCTGCGATTGCGACTTATGCGTTAAACAGTGCGGCGACAATTGCCGAAGTGATTCGCGCAGGCGTGAATAGTGTGGATGCCGGTCAAACTGAGGCAGCTTATAGTGTTGGACTGAATGGGCGCCAAACGTTTTTACGAATCATTTTGCCACAAGCGCTCTATCAAGCTCTACCAAATTTTGGCAATTTAGTCATTGGTTATTTGAAAGATACGTCGCTCGCTTTTTCGATTGGTGTAATGGATATGTCAGGAAGAGGTCAGACGCTGATAACACTAAGCAATCACGCGCTAGAGGTCTATATTTCTTTATCAATTATTTACTATTTGACGGCCGTCTTACTGGAATATTCCTTCAAATGGATTGAAAAACGAGTTAAAAAAGAAAACACCAGATTCACAAGTATTTTCGATATCGAGTTATAAAGGAGAGATAATGATGCCGCTAGATGTACCTTTTATTGGAACTGCTGTAATGGCAATGTTAAAAACGATTCCGTTAACACTTGCAATGACCTTCTTTCCGATATTATTCGGTTTCATTATCGCGATTGGTCTGACACTTATTCGGATGTATCATGTCCGATTTTTAGAACCGATTGCTAAATTTTACGTTTCTTTTTTTCGAAGTACCCCAGCCATTTTGCATATTATGCTGATTTACTTGGGCATTCCGCTATTGGTGGATTTTTTGAGCAAATCATTCGGATTAGGCATTTCTGCAAATAAAATACCAGTCGTTGTTTTTGTCATTATAGCGCTGTCTTTCACGGCGGGAGCCTACTTAACCGAGATTCTGCGCTCTGGTATTATGGCGGTTGATATCGGACAAATGGAAGCTGCTTACTCGGTGGGATACACGCATGGTCAAGCGATTCGAAAAGTACTATTACCTCAAGCTTTCATGATTGCCCTGCCGAATTTCACAAATTTATGCATAGGATTTCTACATACTACATCTATCGCCGCCATTGTCGCAGTTCCTGAAATCACTGGAATGGCAACGATTGTAGCATCAGACAATTACGCATTTCTCGAAGCGTTTATCGGCGCCGCTCTCATTTATTGGTTTTTAACTATTTTGATTGAAGCAATTAATTACATTTTGGAAAAGAATATCGCTAAATATCAAGGAGGGACAGTATGATTACAATAAAAAATATTCAAAAAAGCTTTGGTGAAAACAAGGTTTTAAAAGGAATTGATTTAACGGTGAAAAAGGGTGAAGTAGTAACAATACTTGGTCCAAGTGGCTCGGGGAAAACAACTTTTTTACGTTGCCTAAACTTACTGGAACGACCTGAAAATGGCGAAATCTCGATGCACGATCAAATAATTAACTGCAAGAAACCATCCAAAAAAGAAGTTTTACAACTGCGGAAAAATACAGCAATGGTTTTCCAACAATATAATCTCTTTTCACATAAAACAGTCATTCAAAATGTGATGGAAGGTCTAACAGTTGCAAGAAAAATGCCGAAAAAAATGGCGCGCGAAATTGCGGAACGAGAACTCACAAAAGTCGGTTTGGCGGACAAATTTAGTGCCTATCCTTCCCAACTTTCTGGCGGACAAAAACAGCGTGTTGGAATCGCGCGAGCACTCGCAATTAATCCAGATGTCATTTTATTTGATGAACCAACCGCCGCACTTGATCCCGAACTTGTCGGTGAAGTATTGGAAGTGATGCTGGAGATTGCGCGTGCCGGTGCGACGATGATTGTTGTTACGCATGAAATGGAGTTCGCCAAACGAGTCGCAGATCAAGTTGTCTTTATGGACGGCGGGCTAATTGTGGAACAAGGCACTCCTGATGAAGTGTTTAATCACACAAAAGAAGAGAGAACAAAACGCTTTTTACACCGAGTTTCAGCGGATTATTTATATGAAATCAAAGAAGTGAAAAAGGAGCGTGTCATATGACGATTCGATTTAGTATTTTGGACCAAAGTATTATTAATCCAGATGAAAAACCTAGTGAAGCTTTACAAAATACCGTAGAACTTGCACAATTTGCAGAACAACTCGGTTATCATCGCTTTTGGGTTGCTGAGCATCATAATTCAGGCGAAATAGCTGGCGCAGCGCCGGAAGTTCTTTTAGGATATATTGCTGCAAAAACGACTACAATCAAACTTGCATCAGGCGGAATTATGCTGCAGCACTATAGTCCATATAAAGTTGCTGAACAATTTCATGTGCTTGAAAATTTAGCGCCCGGTCGGATTTCACTCGGCGTCGGAAAAGCTCCTGGAGGATTTCAACCAGCAACCGATGCCCTTCAAAAAGATTTCGTAAAACCTACTCGAACTTTTGATGCCAAATTGGAAGAACTTGTCAATTTTGTTACACATTATTCCGACGCAACTATCACAGCAAAACCACTTCCAGAAAACAAACCAGAGATATTTTTGCTTGGAGGAAGTGCGGCGAGCGCGAAACAAGCTGCGGAACTAGGAATTTCCTTTGTTTTCGCTTATTTTATTAACGGAGAAGAGTCTGTTTTAAAAGAAGCACGCGAGCTATTTGAACAGTACCGAATAAACACAAAAGCGAGCTTTCAATTAGCGCCAATTATTGTAGTAGCTGAAACTAAAATCGTAGCAGACCGCCATGTTCCAGAGCGAGAGTCAATCAAAGTCGAGCTTGCGGACGGACGTAGAGTCAATGTTGGTTCACGTGAACAAGCGGAAGCCTACGTAAAAGATATCGACCAAACATATCGGTTTATTACCCAACGAATTGGCGCGATAACAGGAACTAAACAAGAAGTCGGAACAGAAATCAAACGACTTTCAAAAGAATATAATATCCAAGATTTTGTTGTTTTAACTCCAGTCAAATCTGCGGAAATTAAACGTTATTCCTATCAACTATTAAGTGAATCGATAAAGGAGGAAGTTGTTCATGGCTAATGTCGTCGTTTGGAGTAAAGCAGGGTGTCACTATTGTAAAGATGTCAAAGATTATTTAACCGAGCAAAAAATCGTTTTTCAAGATATCGACGTCACTGACCATGATTATTTGCGAGAAGTTCTCCAAGCCAAATACGGTATTCGCCATGTGCCAGTCGTAGAAATCGGCGACATTGAAAAAGGAATTTACCAAGCAGTTACCGAAATCGGAATAGCACATTTAGAAAAAGCCTTATTTGAAAAGGAGGGAGTAAAATGACTAGAAAAGAAACAATCCAATTTGGCGCAATTATTCACGGTGTTGGAGGAACTACAGACGGTTGGCGCCATCCAGATATTAATCCAGCTGCAAGTACCGATTTAGATTTCTATAAATCCCGCGCGCAAATTGCCGAACAAGGACTTTTTAGTTTTATATTTATAGCAGACGGTCTCTTTATTTCCGAAAAATCCATTCCACATTTTCTTAATCGCTTTGAACCAATAACCATTTTGTCTGCGCTAGCAGAATCTACGAAAAATATTGGTCTTGTCGGAACTTTCTCGACTTCCTTTACAGAACCATTCACACTTGCAAGACAACTTTCTTCTCTTGATCACATTAGTGGTGGCCGTGCGGGTTGGAATTTAGTCACTTCTCCGCAAGCAGGCGCTGCACGCAATCACAGTAAGAAAAATCTTCCCAATCACAGCGATCGTTACACCATTGCTGCTGAACATTTACAAGTAGTTCGTGGCCTCTGGAACTCTTGGGAAGAAGATGCCTTTACTTATAATAAAGAAACCGGTGAGTTTTTTAATCCAGAAAAATTACATCGCTTGAATCATCAAGGTGAGTATTTTCAAGTCGAAGGTCCGCTAAATATAGCTCGTTCCAAACAAGGCGAGCCAGTCGTTTTCCAAGCAGGCGCATCCAGTACAGGACGTGATTTCGCTGCTCAAAATGCAGAAGCCATTTTTACACATTCTGATTCTCTAGAGGAAGCAATTGAATTTTATCAAGATATAAAGGCTCGCGCTGAAAAAGCGGGGAGAAATGCAGCAGAAATTCGGATTTTTCCGGGAATTAGCCCAATTGTAGCGGATACGTTGGAAGAAGCAGAAGCAAAATATACCGAGTTTGCGAACCTCATTCCAATTGAAAATGCGGTCACTTATCTCGCACGCTATTTTGATGACTACGATTTAAGCCAATTTGATCTGGATGCTCCTTTCCCAGACCTTGGCGATATTGGTAAAAATGCTTTTCAAAGCACAACAGACCGAATCAAAAAAGAAGCCAAAGAACGTCAACTAACTCTTCGTCAAGTGGCGACAGAAGCAGCAACACCTAAAACACCTTTCTTAGGAACAAAAGAACAAGTCGCTGATTTAATTGAAGTATGGTTCCAAAATGAGGCGGCAGATGGCTTTATTATCGCCTCTGATATCCCAGGAACTTTTGAAATTTTTGTCGAACAAGTAATTCCACTATTACAAAGTCGTGGTTTGTACCGAACGGAATATCCAGCTTCGACACTAAGAGGGAATCTAGGTATCGCAATTCCTAAAAATAAACAAGCAGTCGAAACTAAATAATAGGAAGAAAACGGAGCACCTTTGAGGAAGCTTCGTTTTTTTGTTACAATAAAAGAAAAAAGGAGCTAAACCATGCGCTTAGATAAATTATTGTCCCATACAGGTTTCGGGAGCCGTAAAGAAGTGAAACCATTACTCAAATCTGGGGCAGTTGTCGTGAATGGCACTATCCAAAAAGATAGCAAAACACAAGTAAACCCTGATAAAGACCAAGTAACCGTCCATGGAACACCAGTCGTTTACCAAGAATTCGTTTATTTTATGCTCCATAAACCGCAAAATGTGGTGAGCGCAACGGAAGATAATGTATCAGAAACTGTCATTGACTTGCTCGCACAAGAAGATACGTTAACTAATCCATTTCCTGTTGGTCGTTTAGACAAAGATACAGAAGGTTTGCTAATTATAACTAACGACGGTACACTCGCGCACAATTTGCTATCACCAAAAAAGCATATTGATAAAACCTATTATGCTAAAATTGATGGAGACGTTGTGGCAGAAGATGTCACAGCTTTTGCAGACGGAATCACACTTGATGATGGCTACACCTGCAAACCCGCACGACTAGAAATTATCAACCCAAATGAAATAAAAGTAACTATCCAAGAAGGGAAATTCCATCAAGTAAAAAGAATGTTTGCTGCTCGCGGGAAAACAGTCAGCTATTTAAAACGAATTTCGATGGGGAATCTGCCATTAGATGAGTCTCTTGAACTCGGTGAATACCGCCCATTAACCGAAACAGAACTAGCTATCCTTCAAAATAAATAATTTGAAACGAAAATTCTCACTCTAAAAAGAAGAGGATTTTCGTTTTTTAATTTGCAAAAGAAAGCATTTACATATATAATAAACATGTGTTTGAAAATAAAACAAAAGTTTGGAATGGAGGTGCATTATATCGTGGAGAATAATAAAGCGAAAATGAACGAAAAGGAAGAGATAATTTTCAATTCCATCCGTAAAAATCCTTACATTTCTCAACAAGAACTTGCTGATATACTTGATTTATCAAGACCGACAGTCGCAAACCTTATATCTGGCCTTATTAAGAAAGGTCGCATTTTAGGAAAAGCCTATATATTAAATGAAGCGAAACAAATTGTTTGTATAGGTGGAGCCAACGTCGATCGGAAGTTTTACATTAAAGACAAGGCCCAACTAGCCACATCAAACCCAGTACGCTCAACACAAAGCGCCGGTGGAGTTGCTAGAAACGTAGGCGAAAACCTAGGACGCCTTGGAAAAGAAGTAATATTACTCACGGCTTGTGGAACAGACTCCGACTGGGAAGCTGTCAAAAATGCTAGTAATACATATATGAATTTAGATTACGTCACAGCATTCCCAAGCATCGCAACAGGTTCTTATACAGCGGTACTCGAAAACAATGGAGATTTACTCGTTGCGCTAGCGGACATGGATGCATACGATCACTTGACTCCGGACGTACTCGCGAAAAATGAAGGCTTGCTAAGTCAGGCGAGCGCAATCATCGCTGATTTAAACTGTCCGAAAGAAACGCTAGAATATCTTGGGAGTTTTGCCGAAATCAATTCAATCCCCTTAGTACTTGTTCCCGTGTCTTCACCAAAAATGTCGCATTTACCAGAACGCTTGGATCACGTGACTTGGCTAATATGCAACCGAGACGAATCAGAAACGCACCTTGATATGACGATTGAAAGCGATGAAGACTGGCGTTTAGCTGCGCAAAAATGGCTAGATTTAGGCGTGAAAAATGTCATTGTTACAAATGGCAGCAAAGGCGCAGTAGCAGCAAACAAAGCTGAAGGCACTATTTTTGAACCAGCAATTGTAATTGAAAATATTGTCGACGTGACAGGAGCGGGAGATGCATTTTGCTCCGCGGTTATCTACGCATGGCTAGAAGGAAAAGCATTGCAAGAAATTTTAAAAGCAGGGAGTGTAAATGCTGCGCGAACACTGGAATCTGAGTATACCGTTCGCCAAAATTTATCGACATCCCAACTACAAAAAGACTTGGAGGAATTCAAATGAAAAATTATCTATCATTATCCGAAGAAGTAAAACAAGCAAAAGCAGAAGGAAAAGCAATTGTTGCGCTAGAATCTACTATTATCTCTCACGGTATGCCTTACCCGCAAAATGTTGAAATGGCACGTGATGTAGAACAAATTATTCGCGACAACGGTGCAGTACCAGCAACGATCGCATTAATCGACGGAAAAATTAAAATCGGTCTTTCTGATGAAGAATTAGAACTATTCGCTAAAAGCAGCAATGTAGCAAAAGTTTCTCGTCGTGATATCGGCTACCTTATTGCAACAAAACAACTTGGAGCGACAACTGTAGCAGCAACCATGATTTGTGCTGAATTAGCAGAAATCGGCATCTTCGTAACTGGCGGAATCGGTGGTGTTCACCGTGGTGCCGAAACAACAATGGACGTTTCAGCTGACTTAGAAGAATTAGCGAAAACAAATGTTGCTGTTGTTTGCGCCGGAGCTAAATCAATCCTAGACCTAAACTTAACAATGGAATATCTAGAAACAAAAGGCGTTCCAGTAATTGGCTATCAAACAGACGTACTTCCTGCATTTTACACTCGTTCAAGCGATGTAGAATTAACATTACGAGCAGATGCTCCAGAAGTTATCGCAGAATCACTTAAAGCAAAATGGGATCTTCAAATCGAAGGTGGCGCAGTAATTACTAACCCAATCCCAGAAGAATTCGCTATGGATGAAAAAGTAATTAATGATGTCATCCAAACCGCTCTTAAAGAAGCAGAAGAAAATCACATTCACGGGAAAGACGTTACACCATTCCTACTTGGTAAAGTAAAAGAACTAACAGATGGTAAGAGCCTCGAAGCAAATATCGAGCTTGTAAAACACAATGCTTTAATCGGTACGCAAATCGCCGTAGCATACCAAAGTATCTAATAATCTCAGAGCTGTCGCCTATAAGTTGGGGGCAGCTTTTTTTATGTTAAAATAAATGTGAATATAAAGGAGGAAAATAAAATGATTGCAGTAAGTGCTTGCCTAGCCGGAATTGCCTGTAGATATGACGGGAAAGATAAAGAAATAACTAAAATAAAACAAATGGTAGAAAACGGAGAAGCGATTCCTTTTTGTCCAGAAGTTATCGGCGGACTTCCTACACCAAGAAATCCAGCAGAAATAATAGGTGGTGATGGTAAAGATGTCTGGTTAGGACATGCAAAAGTCATTGATAACAAAGGAACAGATGTAACAGAAGAATATAAAAACGGAGCGAGACTTACTCTAATTAAAATGAAAGAACTCGGTATTACGCAAATAATCATGAAGGAAAAAAGTCCATCTTGTGGTAGCTGTGCTATTTACGACGGTACCTTCTCAGGGAAAATAAAAGATGGTACCGGCGTAGCAGCAGCTCTTTTTCAGATGAATGGGATAAAAATCATTTCAGAATTCGCATTTTAAAGTGCGAGCGAACCCATTGGATCCCAAGGTTTTAACACAATTGGCTTTTGGTTAAAGGATTCAATTAATTCCTTAGATAGATATTTTTTATGCACCACTACTTGGAATGTAAACTCATCCATCCAAGCATCACTAGCAACAAAATAACCATTATTACCAATTTTTTCTCCCCAACTATTTTCCACTTTCCAGCGATTTACTTCTCCATTAGCAATGTTCACTCCAGTTAATACCATCGCATGTGTAAGCATACTGTGTTTATAATCCAGGCGTTCCGCTTTAGTCATCGCAGTTTTAAAGCCAAAAGTCTGATTAAGCAAGAAAATATCCGTATCCATAATACCGGTATTCCGTTCTGAAAGTTGTCCAACATCACATCCAAACCAAACTGTTTCCCCGTCTTTAATCTGATCAGCGGCAGCTTTTTTCAAGACATCCATTTCTACATTCAAATATTTAATAGGTGTTCCATTTACAATGTTGCCTAAATATTCCACTGTAAAAGCTTGGTTAAAAGGTTTATCTTTGGTTGGCGCATTAATAAGTGGAATATAATCTTTCAAATCCATATCTACATAGCGTTTATAAAAATCTTTCGGTGTAATTTGCAAATCTTGTTTAAATTCATTATCTTTATTTCGATACTCAAAATCAAATACTTTAGGTGGTTCGCCTAGAGTCATAACCAAGAGTTGATAGACCTCAGCAAGCATTTCCTCTTTCAAGTCTGCAGTATCTTTCTTCTCAGCAATAGCATTTCTCAAAATAACCGCATCCGTACGAAGTCTTTCATTTAATATGTGGTTTAACTCAGCAGACTTACTACTTTGGAAAGTTTCAGGCATAGTCGACTTTGGAACCACCCCATATTTTTCGATAATGGAAACTAACATATCCCACTGACCACCATCTTGCTGCGGTGTATCAAGCAACCACGAAACTAATCGACTATCCTCCTCTTCATTCGCCGTTTCGATAATATTCTCTAAAAAATAATTTGCTTTCTCAAGTTTGTCCCAAAAATTAGTATAATTCTGTGATAACTCAAAATCCTTCAAACCAAGCGTTCCGTTCAACTTATGGCGAAACGTATTTAATGCTGCAAACATCCAACATCTTCCACTTTGTTGTTGATTGGAAACTTTATCTGTCGCAACTTCATGGGAAAAGACAGGTTGAATGCTAACTTTTGCTGCTGGATTCTCAGTGGCTGCTTTAATCCCATTTTTCATAATACTAGCTTGAAATACCAATTTATCTGGATTTTCACGCCATTTCTTTGAATAACTTTCTAATTGCTCAAATGTTAATTCTGTATGCATAAATAACTCCTCCTAAAAAGAACTTTATCTTCTAATCAAGTATACTGCTAATAATTAGAACTGTATAAGAAAAACGTTGAATGATTAATTGTGAATGATTTTGGCGTGATACATGGTATAATATGAATGAATTTGATAATTAATGATTGTTTTTGAATGAAAACGGTTGATTTTGAAAGAAAAAGATGTTAAACTGACTTTGGATGGAGGAGTAATAATGTTAAATGCAGAGCGTAAACAACTTATTATGGAGAGTATTGAGAAACTTGGTGTGATTAAATTGCAAGAATTAGTAGAAGGTCTTGCTACCTCAGAGTCAACCATTCGCCGTGATTTAATCGAATTAGAAGAACAAGGATTAATTCAACGCGTACACGGCGGGGCGAAACTTGTAAAACTTCATAATCAAGAACCAAGTATGAATGAAAAATCATTCAAAAACATTCAAAGTAAAAAAGTAATTGCTGCATATTGTGCAAGCTTAGTGGAAGAAAATGATTGTATCTATTTAGATGCAGGATCCACAACATTAGAATTAATCACTCACCTAGCAAATCGAAACATCACCGTAGTGACAAATGGATTAACCCATATTGAAGAGCTTGTTCGTCAAAATATAGATGCTTATCTTTTAGGCGGTAAAATGAAAGTGCATACAAAAGCAATTATTGGTGCAGTTGCCTTAGATAACATTCAAAACTATCATTTTGATAAAGCTTTCATTGGTACCAACGCAATGCATCCGGAGCATGGCTACACAACACCTGATATGGAAGAGGCATTTGTAAAACGTGCTGCAAAAGAACGTGCTGATCGCGTTTTTGTTGTAGCGGACCATACAAAATTCAATGAAGTGAATTTTTCAAAAATGTTTTCAATAGAAGAAGCAACTATTGTGACAGATTATATTCCTTCTGCAGTAAAAGAATCCTTTATCCAAAAAACTAAAATAATCGAGGTAGAAAAATGATTTATACAATTACTTTAAACCCATCAATTGATTATATTGTACAAATCGACCAATTAAATCTTGGCGGCCTTAATCGCATGAAGCAAGATTATAAATTACCTGGTGGCAAAGGAATTAATGTCAGCAGAGTTTTAAATCAATTAAATGTACCAAGTCTCGCTACAGGTTTTTTAGGTGGATTTACAGGCAATTTTATCAAAGACTGGCTACAAAACGAAGGTGTGAAAACTGGCTTTGTAACAGTGAAAGATGATACTCGTATTAATATCAAACTAAAACACGGAGAAGAAACAGAAATTAATGGTCTCGGGCCAGCTATTTCTGAAAAGGAAATCAATGAATTTTTGAAAGTGATGGATAAAGTAACTGCTGACGATATAGTTATTTTATCTGGTAGTGTTCCCCCATCACTTGGAAACGATTTTTACAATAAAATAATTCGGATTTGCAAAGAAAAAAATGCTGAATTTATGATTGATACAACTGGTAAAGAACTACTGGATGCCTTACCAAATCGTCCTATTCTAATTAAACCGAATCACCATGAGTTAGCGGAACTATTCGGTGTCGAGTTAAATAGTGTAGAAGAACTTATTCCATACGGAAAAAAATGCTTAGAATTAGGGGCGCAACATGTCATCGTATCTATGGCGGGTGAGGGAGCTCTTTTATTTACAGGAGAAGATGTCTATTTCGCTGATGCATTAAAAGGAGAGCTAAAAAATTCCGTAGGTGCTGGTGACTCAATGATTGCGGGCTTTGTTGGTACTTTTGATAAATCGAGAGATCCTGTGAAAGCATTCGCGGCAGGGGTTGCAACAGGCGGAGCAACTGCATTCTCAACAGACTTAGCCCAAAAAGAACTAATAGATAAACTGTTACCACAAGTGAATATTACTAAAATAACAGGGAGGAACTAAAATGAGAATCACTGACTTATTAAGCAAAGATGTTATGATTATGTCTTTACAAGCAACAACTAAAGAAACTGCCATTGATGAAATGATTGCTTCATTGAAGCGCAATGGGAAAATTAATGATGAGGTGCTCTTTAAAGAAGCTATAATGAATCGTGAAGCACAAAGTTCTACTGGTGTAGGTGAAGGAATCGCAATGCCTCACGCGAAAACAAAAGCAGTCAATGAACCCACTGTTGTTTTTGCTAAGAGTGAGAAAGGATTAGATTATGAAGCTCTAGATGGTCAACCTGCACACTTATTCTTTATGATTGCTGCTCCAGATGGTGCTAATGCAACTCATTTAGAAACTTTAGCAGCTTTGTCTAGATTGTTAGTTCATCCCGCTTTTGTTCAATCTTTAAGAAATGCTAAAACACCAGACGAAGTAATCAATCTTTTCAACAATGAACAAGAAGACTCAGAAGAAACAGCTGTTACCCCAACCGCTTCTAATAACACTGGTAAATCAGTTGTAGCAGTTACAGCATGCCCAACAGGGATTGCCCATACTTATATGGCTGCAGAAAAATTACAAGAAACTGCCAATAAATTAGGTGTGCGAATCAAAGTAGAAACTAATGGTTCTAGAGGCGTGGAAAATCGTTTAACAGATAAAGAAATTGCTGAAGCTGATGGCGTTATTATTGCAGCTGACGTACAAGTAGACATGCCTCGTTTTGATGGGAAGCATTTAATTGCGAAACCAGTTGCAGCAGGAATCCATAAACCTGAAGAGTTAATTAATGAAGCAATTTCAGGCAATGCACCAGTTTATAAAGCTGAGGAAGGCAGTCAAGCAACAGAAAGTGCGGATGGCCTTTCTATCGGTCAACAAATTTATAAGCATCTTATGAGCGGTGTTTCTCACATGTTACCATTTGTAATTGGTGGAGGTATTGCCATCGCTATTGCATTTATGCTTGATCAAATGTTAGGTGTGCCTCAGGATCAACTTGCAAAGCTAGGTTCATATAACGAAATCCCAGCACTATTAAAACAAATTGGTGATGTTGCATTTGGCTTTATGCTTCCAGTATTTGCGGGTTACATTGCCTATAGTATATCGGACAGACCAGGACTTGTAGCAGGTTTTGTAGCAGGTGGAGTGGCTTCTGTTGGTGGTGCAGGATTCCTTGGCGCGCTAGTCGGTGGTTTCCTTGCAGGTTATGCAGTTGAATTAGTAAAACTAGCACTTAAAAAGTTACCAAAAACATTAGATGGGATTAAAGTAGTTTTATTCTATCCGGTTTTATCTGTGTTAATTGTTGGACTTTTAATGTTGCTATTAAATGTACCAATGAGCGCTCTTAATACGTGGTTAAATGATTTCTTAAATAGTTTAAGTGGAACAAACGCAGTTATTCTAGGATTGCTGTTAGGAGCAATGATGGCAGCCGATTTAGGTGGGCCGATTAATAAAGCTGCCTATATATTTGCAACTGGTACCCTTGCGGCAAGTGTAGCAACAGGCGGTAGTGCAATCATGGCGGCGACAATGGCCGCTGGTATGGTACCACCACTGGCAACATTTGTAGCAACTCTTATTTTTAGAAATAAATTTACAGCTCAAGAACGTGATGCAGGTTTAACTAACTCCATTCTAGGTGCTTCATTCATCACAGAAGGAGCGATACCATTCGCAGCAGCTGATCCACTTCGGATGATTCCAAGTTTCATTGCTGGAAGTGCTATCACAGGTGCAATCGTCATGTTCTTAAATATTAAAGTATTAGCACCTCACGGAGGAGTTTTCGTTATCTTCCTTGTATCGCAACCATGGTTCTATATCTTTGCAATTATTATAGGGACATTAATAAGTGCCGCATTAATTGGTGTTCTTCGTAAGAAACCAACTGTATAAAATAGGGAAGTCGTCTTTTGAAACTAAAAAGACGATTTCTTTTTAGTAATCTCTCGAATTCTTTCGGAAAAATTGCTATACTGGAAGTGAAGCGAGGTGGGCGTATTGGAATTTGGAGAAAAATTAATTCATTTACGAAAGAAAAATAGGTTAACGCAAAAGCAATTGGCTGCGAAAATTGGGACAACTGCATCCACGATAAGCAAATATGAAAATGATAACCACCGACCGCCAATTTTTATTCTGGCTAAATTAGCAGAGATTCTTGGAACGACAACAGATTTCTTATTAGATGATGTAGCTGGATTGCGAGAAAAGAATTCAGTAAACGCCTTTCCTTTAATTGGGAATCCTGAACTTGAGAAATGGTATTTAGAACTACCTTATACATACTCAGAAGATGAGTTATTGATGTTAAAACGAATTGCTGATGCGATTGAGAATAAAAAATAATTTTAAATAAGAGCCAGCTACCCATTGCGTAGCTGGCTTTTATTTAGTTTTAATTACTACTCAGAATCTTGAGGGTCTTTAGAATCTTCATTATTTGGAAGCATAGTATTGTAATAACGTCTAGGTTCAGCAGCAAGTGTAGTTGGCGGGAAGAACATATTCATCGAAGGAAAATTACTCTCCATCATACGCATTTTTTGAGAAAATTTCATATGTAACATGGAGGTTCTAGCAATCTGGTTATTAAAAGACGCTAAAGACATATCAATTTCAAAGGTTTCCATATTAGAAAATGTAATTAAAGTGTGGTTAAATCCGATTGCTTGATAATCTTTAATATGTTGTGGGAAAATCCAAATACAATCAGTTGAACTTGGTGCTACAGTTGGAAATACATAAGTGGAAGTGACTGGATCGATTATGATAGGCGGCTTATGGGTGACACCAATTAAATGTTTGGTTCCCTCTTTGCGTCCCTCATAGCTTGATCCGAAAAAGTTGCAGCTGGTTTTAATTAACTCAAACGGGGTAAATTTAGAAGTATAATGAGAATCAACTTCATAAATTTCTGAATAGACTATACTTCCAGATTTTTTTGGGAAAATAATCATTGTGTGCGGGTTTACTTCATAAAACTGAGTACTAATTTGTTCTTTTTTCATTTCATCCAACTCCTCTATGTTTGTATTTATGTCTAAGAAGAAACCTAGAGTTATTGCCTCATAAGCAAAAATTCTAAGTAACGACTAAGCATCGAAGTTAGTTAAGAGTTATTTTTTGTCATTATAGCACATGGTAAATTGCAAGTCATTAGATATTAGTAAAGTTGTATTTTCAAGCTGTTTTCTGTTTTTTCTTGGCATATTACAATTTTTTTAGATTGTAATAAATATGAGTGGAGGAGTGGTAGTCGTGGAAATGCGTGATTTTTCTAATTCGTTGATGAATCAGGTGGGTGTCCTTAAGGGTGAAAAAGAATTAACAAACGTTTTTATCGAATGCTTCCTGACGATGCTCCTAGAAGAGAGAAAATTAGAACAACTTAGAGCTGAAATTGATAAAGCTCTCGATAATAGGAACAAAGCACAATTTATGCAACTCACAGAAAAAATGAATAAAATTCAACAGGAAATGCTAGCTTTTGAGTAGAATATATGAAAAACTAAGATAGTAAGAGCTATCTTAGTTTTTTTGAGCTGTTTTATAAATTTTCAAGCAAAAAATGCCTTGAAAAAAGTTCTGGACAGATTGCTCAAATATGGTAAACTAAATAAAAACATACGTTCGGTGGTGAGAGTATGACACTTCAAATAATTGCAGGTAGATCAGGAACAGGTAAAACAACTCATTTAATGGATGAGGTCGGAGAGAAAATCAAAAAAAACTCTAAAACATATATCTTTATTGTCCCAGATCAAATGACATTTCAGATGGAGACAAGCTTTTTAAATAAGGAAAATTTAGCAGGTATGCTTGGGACACAAATATTTAGTTTTAGCCGTTTAGCTTGGAAAATTCTTCAAGAAACTGGTGGTTTATCTAAAACTTTCTTAAGTCAGACGGGTATAGAAATGGTTATCAGAAAAGCAGCTCTTGATCAAAAAGATAAATTAAAAATATTTTCAAGAGCTACTTCTAGAAAGGGTTTTTATTCAGAGTTAGCGAATTTATTTAAAGAAATGAAACAAGAAGAGGTTTCTATAGAAGACATGATTCAAAGCGCTACGAATCTGTCTACAAGTGTGAATAATAAAGTGCATGATATCTCGCTAATTTATCAAAAGTATGAGGAATTATTAGCAGATAAATTCCTCGAAAATGAAGATTATTTGAGATTACTTTCGGAAAAAATTGCTGACAGTGATTATTTAAATCAGACTGAAATCGTCATTGATGGTTTTACTTCTTTCTCAAAACAAGAGCTGACGGTCATTGGAGAATTAATGCGGAAATGTGATAAAGTAACGGTTTCTTTAACGCTTAATGTTCCTGAAATCCAGCACGGACTAGAGGAGTACAGTATGTTTAAAGCAAGTACAGAAGCGTATTATGCTCTATTAGAGTTGGCCAAAGTAAATGGCACTCAAGTCGAGGAAAACAAGTTTTTCTTAGAGAATAAGCGAGCAAAAACTGAATCACTAGCCTTTTTAGCTGATACTTGGGGTCATAACAAATTTATGCCTTTCAAAAACGAACCTCAAAATTTAAAAATCCATCAAGCGAATAACAGACGCGCAGAAATAGAAGGGATTGCTCGTGAAATTCGTCAACTAGCATTAAATGGGTACAGATACCGTGATATAGCTATTTTGACAAGAAATCTTGGAGATTATGACGTTTTATGTGAAACAGTGATGGAAGCATATAATATTCCTATTTTTATTGATAAAAAGAGGGCTATGGCTAAACATCCGTTTATCGAGTTTATTCGTTCTAGCTTAGATGCTATTCTATTTAACTGGAAGTACGAACCAATCTTTCAAGCAGTTAAGACGGAGTTTTTCTTTGATATTACCGAAAAATCAAGCCTTAACCGACGTAAAGCGGATATTCTGGAAAACTATGTATTAGAAAATGGTATTCAAAATAAATGGAAGTGGGAAAAAGAAGGGGACTGGATGTACCGGAAAATCCGTGGACTATCCACTAATGTGCTACCGCAAACAGATGAGGAGATTCATATGCAATCTATCATTAATGAGATGAGGAGTCATATAGTGAATCCACTTTCTACTTTAGAATTAAATCTAAGGAAAGCAAAAACAGGGATGGAGTTTGCTCTAGCTCTTTATCATTATTTGGAGCAAGTAAATGCTGTAGAACGCTTAGAGTCATGGAGACAAAGGGCAGAAGAGCAAGGCTATTTAGAACTTGCGCGAGAACATGAACAAGCATGGAGTTCTATTTCCGCACTTTTGGATGAATTTGTAGAAGTTTTAGGAGAAGAAACATTAGACTTAGATAGTTTTACTGAAATTATTGGAACGGGTCTGGATGCTCTTGAATTTTCGCTTCTACCACCTTCTTTAGACCAAGTAGTTTTATCTGATATGGAGAATGCGAAATTGCTGGATATGAAAGTGATTTTTGCTATTGGAATGAATGACGGGGTTATGCCGCTACGTCAAAAGGATAAAGGGATTTTTTCAGATCAGGATAGAGATGCATTGCGTGCTGAAGACAGTAAATTGAAACCATCAGCAAAAAATAATATTGGTGAAGAAGACTTATTAGCATATAAAATAATAAGTCTCCCTAGTGACAAATTATTTCTTAGTTATCCTGCCGCTGATGAAGAAGGAAAACTATTAAGCGAATCCAATTATTTAAGGAAGATAAAAGGACAGTTTAAAGAACTAAAAGAATCAGTTTATTTAACAGACCCAAGCCTATTAAGTGATGCTGAACAAAGTAGTTACATTCGCTCTAAGCAAGCAACATTAGGCTTATTGACAACGCAATTACAAATGTATAAACGAGGTTACACGCTTTCTAGTGTATGGTGGGATGCCTACAATAGTTATTTTGAAAATGAAAAAGAGTCAATAATAGCTAAGCAAGTGTTATCAAGTCTATATTATGAAAATAAAACAAAACCATTGCAAGAAACAACTGCCAAAAATTTATTTGGAGAAACCATTCATGCAAGTGTTTCAAGAATGGAGAAATTTTTCAGTTGTGAGTTCCAACATTATGCTCAATATGGCTTAAAATTAGAAGAGCGAGGGCATTTTCAGTTGCAAGCTGTTGATATGGGAGAGATTTTCCATGGAGCAATGGAATGGATCTCAGCAGAACTAAAAAGAAATAATCTGGATTGGGGCAATTTAACAGAAGATGAATGTAAGCAAATGGCGAAACTTGCAATGACATTTCTAGCTCCTAAAATCCAGCATGAAATTTTGCTTAGCTCTAAACGAATGGAATATATTCAGTACAAATTGCTCCAAATTATAACGAGGGCAACAACCGTTTTAAATGAACAAGCCAAAAGTAGTGCGTTTCGTCCTGTTGGATTAGAAGTTGATTTTGGGTTGAAAGGAGATATTCCACCATTAAAAATCCCTCTACAATCAGATAGTGAACTTCTTTTACAAGGGCGAATTGATAGAATTGACATGGCAGAACAAGATGATCGAACATTCCTACGCATTATAGATTATAAATCAAGTTCGCATGATTTGGCGCTCACAGAAGTCTATTATGGTTTAGCACTTCAAATGCTTACGTATCTGGATATTGTAGTAACTAATGCACAAAAAATGATTGGCAAAACGGCAGAACCAGCTGGAGTACTTTATTTCCATATGCATAATCAATATGTACATGCAGAGAAAGAATTAAGTGATGAGGCTATCGCCAAAGAATTACAAAAAAGTTCCAAAATGAAGGGATTGATTTTATCTGATCCCGTAGCTGTGTCATTAATGGATATGACGCTTGAAAAAGGAAAAACATCTACTATTATTCCAGCAGAAATAAAACAAAATGGAGAGTTGAGTGCGAGATCCAGAACTGCAACAAGAGCAGAATTTGATAAAATGCGACAATTTGTCCGTCATAAATACCAAGAAGCTGGAAATAAAATACTTGATGGAGCAGTTTCAATTAATCCATATAAACTAAAAGAAAGAACGCCTTGCCAATTTTGCGGTTTCCGTTCATTTTGTAGATTTGATCCATCCTTAACAAGTAATCAATATAGACATTTAGCTAATGAAAAAGCAGAAACAATTTTAACAAAAATGGATATGGAAGGAGGGACGCAGTAGCATGAGTTTAAATATACCGTCAAAACCAGATGGATCATTATGGACAGACGACCAATGGAAAGCTATCCAGGCTAAAGGCAATAATATACTTGTAGCTGCTGCTGCTGGCTCTGGGAAAACAGCTGTCCTGGTCACTAGAATCATTGAAAAGTTAATAGATGAGTCAACAAACCTAAATGTAGATGAGTTACTAATTGTAACTTTCACGAATGCTTCAGCTGCTGAAATGAAGTTTAGAATAGGCAAAGGACTGGAAGAAGCTCTGGGACAAAATCCAGATTCAGCCCATCTGAAAAGACAAGTGGCATTACTTAACTATGCTTCTATTTCAACCCTCCATTCCTTTTGTTTAGAAATTATTCGAAAATACTATTTTGAGGCAGATATTGACCCAAGTTTTCGCTTAATCGAGCCAATCGAAAGCAGCATGATTCGCGATGAGGTTTTAGAAAGTTTGCTAGAACAAGAATATAGTATCGAAAATAATGAACCTTTTTTTCATTTGGTAGAATCTTTTACAGGAGATCGTTCAGATGCAGAATTGAACGCATTAATATCTAAACTATATGATTTTTCAAGAGCCAACCCAGACCCAAACGCTTGGTTAGAAGCAATGGTGAACTTTTATAATACAGAAAAGATTACTTCGATTGTAGAGTTACCTTATTTTCCAATTATTAAAGAAGATATTGAATTAAGAATTAATCAAGCTAAAAACTATTTATTAAACGCAATAGATTATGCAAATGAAACTAGTGGTCCAGCACCTTATTTAGCTACTCTAGAAAATGACTTATCCCAAATTCAAGCATTGTCAGAGTTGAACTGGAGTAGCTGGACACACCTGAAAACATCTATTGAAAACATAGATTTCAAGCGTATTCCGACACTTAAAAACAAAAGTGATTATGATGAGATATATGTGGAAGAAACGAAGAAATTTCGAGATGCGGCTAAAAAAGAAATGAAAAATATCGTAACTGACTGGTTTTCGAGAGAAGAAGTAAATTACTTATCTGACTTAGAAAAAATGAAGCCAGATATCCAAACTTTGAGCGAATTAGTCAAAAAATTTGCTACAAATTTCTTTGAAGAAAAACAACAAAGAGGAGTATTAGACTTTAACGATTTAGAACACTTAGCATTAAAGATTTTATTGAATGAGAATAAAGCTTCAGAAGTTGCTCAAAATTATCAAAAACAATTTAAAGAAGTATTAATCGATGAGTATCAAGATACCAATATGGTGCAAGAAACTATTCTACGCCTTATAACGAACCCCAGTGAAGCGCAGGGGAATCTATTCATGGTTGGAGATGTGAAACAATCTATCTATCGCTTTCGTTTAGCAGAGCCAACGCTATTTATGACGAAGTATCAAGCATTCCAACAAGATGGCAGTGGAAATGGGATACGCATTGATTTATCGCAGAATTTTAGGAGTAGGAAAGAAGTTTTAGATGCTACCAACTTTATATTTCATCAATTGATGGATAAACACATTGCTGAAATTGATTATGATACCGCCGCAGAATTGACTTTAGGTGCAAATTTTCCTGAAACAAACGCGATGGCGACGGAGCTTTTACTAATTGATATGAAGTCTGAAGATACAGAAATAGAAGATGAATTATCGCCTCAAGAATTACAAAAAAATCAAGTAGAATCACGCGCGATTGCCATGAAAATCAGAGAAATGATAGACGATAAGTTTCCTATTTATGATAAAAAACTCAAACAAAATAGGCCTATTCAATACAGAGATATCGTTATTTTATCAAGGGCGATGACGAGCGCTCCGGACATGGAAGAAGCAATGAAAATTCAAGATATCCCTTTTTATGCGAATAATAACTCAGGTTATTTTGAAACAACAGAAGTAGCTACAATGATTGCGCTTATGAAAGTAGTAGATAATCCTTACCAAGATATTCCACTTGCTGCTGTTTTACGTTCACCAATAATTGGCCTAAATGAAGAAGAGTTGGGGCAAGTTCGTATGGCCAAGAAGAAAGGGTATTTTTATGACGCTTTGTTAGCTTATAAAGACATAACCGTTTCGGAAACAGCGAATAAAATTAGTAACTTTGTTCAACAATTAAACAATTGGCGTGAATTGTCCATTCGAGAAAATTTAACGTCATTGATATGGCAAATCTATCAAGAAACTAATTTTTATGAATTTGTGGGTGGCTTACCAGGTGGCAAACAACGCCAAGCTAATTTACGAGCATTATACGACCGCGCTAACCAATATGAAAAAACATCTTTCCGTGGTCTGTTCCGTTTTATCCGTTTTGTTGAACGATTAGAAGTTCGAGGTGATGACCTAGGGACCGCAAAAACACTTGGTGAAAAAGAAGATGTTGTTCGCATGATGACAATCCATGCGAGCAAAGGGTTGGAATTTCCTGTAGTTATTGTTTCTGGGCTAAGTAGAAAGTTTAATATGCGGGATATTTATAGCAAAACATTGTTAGATAAAGATTATGGTTTTGCATCTAATTACCGAGATGTTGAGAAAATGATTGTTTACCCAACGATAATGCAGCAGGCAATAAAGCAAAAAAAATCTCGTGAAATGATTGCAGAAGAGATGCGTGTTTTGTATGTTGCGCTTACTCGTGCAGAAGAAAAGTTAATTTTAGTAGCAACGGTACCTGATTTTGAAAAAACAAGCAAAAACTGGTTGCAAGTTGCAAAAGAAAAAGAAACTATTCTACCTGCATCCACAAGAGCGAAAGCGAAATGCTATTTGGATTGGATAGGAAACGCAACGATTAGACATCCTGCTTTTAAAGAATTGTTGTGTGAAGAAATGATTCAAACACTTTCAACAGAGATGAAACTACAAATTGAAATAAAAACAAAAGAAATGTTTCTAGCTAATGACATAGAAAAGACAGAATCAGATAAGTGGTTGGAGAATATAAAAGAACATCAGCCAGTGCCTGTTCAAAGTCCATATAAGGACGAAATTCAGCGATATATGGAGTATGAGTACCAAAATGAAGCGGCAACTGAAATACGTGCTAAACAGTCCGTCACAGAGCTTAAGCGGCAATTTTCTTTGCAAGATAGCTGGAGTGATACTACCCTGTTAAAAGAATTCCAAAAAGTATCACTAGATAGACCCAAATTCTTACAAAAAAATAAACTCTCTGCAACAGAAATTGGTACGGCAATGCATACTCTTATGCAAGCAGTTTCGTTAGATTATAAACCTACAAAGGAAGATTTGGAACAACTTTTACAAATGATGCAAGAAAAAGATATCTTAACAGAAGTGCAAATTAAAGCAATTAACATTAAACAAATATTAGATTTCTTTGAATCTCCATTAGGGAAAACAATGCTTCAGAAAAAAGATTTAGTAAAACGCGAAGTGCCATTTAGTTATTTGCTTCCTGTGTCAGAGTTGTATGAAAACGTTGATTTAGACGAACGAGTACTTATTCAAGGTGTTGTGGATAGCATGATAGAAGAGGAAGAAACGATTACTTTAATTGATTATAAAACAGACAAAATAGAAGGAAGATATGCTGATTGGAACGCTGCTGAAAAAGTAATGAAAGAACGATATCATATTCAAATCAAGCTTTATGCAGAAGCGATTCAAGCGATTAGCGGTAAAGAAGTCGCTGCAGCTTATTTATATTTCTTCGATGGACAACATATATGCCAAATAAACACAAAGGAAGGTCTTTAAATGAAATGGTTGAGTTATCTGTATGAAGGGGATTTGGCTTATGGTATTTTAACACCTGACAATAAAATCATCCCTGCTGGAACAGTTTTTTCGAATCCGCCAGCTACTCTTTTAGATTTTATTAAAGAAAAACCGTTTGTTCCAGAATTAACAGGAATTGACGGGCATATCGATTTAGCCGAAGTAGAAATTCAAGTACCTTTTGTTCCGCCAAATAACATTATTGCAATTGGAAAAAACTATTATAATCATGTGCTAGAGATGGGAAGCAAGGAAGACGTTCCAGAGCACATTCTTGTATTTACAAAGAGTGCTAATAGTCTATTACCACATAATGGCAATATTGAGCTACATCAAAATATAACGAGCCAATTAGATTATGAGGGAGAACTTGCTGTTATTATAGGGGAGAAAGTAAGAGACGTATCTGAACAAGAGGCTTTATCTGCCATCTTTGGATTTACTATTTTAAATGATATTACAGCTCGCGATCTTCAGAAAAAACATAAACAATTTTATTTAGGGAAAAGTCTTGATGCAAGTTGTCCGATTGGTCCATTCGTATTGGAAAATAACGCGAACAAAGAGCTTGTTTTCCACATTGAAACCAAGGTTAATGGCGAAGTAAGACAGTCTGACTCTACCGATAAATTTATATTTAACTTAGCGAGAATTATTTCAGATTTATCCAAAGGGCATACGCTGCTTCCGGGAGATATAATTGCTACAGGGACTCCAAGCGGTGTGGGAAATGGAATGACACCACCAACTTTTCTACAGAATGGGGACATTATCGAAATTACTATTGATAAAATTGGGACACTGATTAACAAAGTGAAAAAATCTTAATAAGAAAGAGGGATGTATTATGTGGGGTTATATTCATTTGATTTCATGGGTGGCTATTGTTGTACTAACGGTTACAGCTCTACTCATTTATTCGAAATCGACAAAAAGCTTTACAATGTTACAAATGATTAATCGAGTTTTTTATATACTTGTTATTTTGAGTGGAATTATGATGGTCAAATACAGCATAGAGCAAAGTTGGATTCTGGCGATATTTAAAATTCTGATGGGACTCATTGTAATTGGTGTTGTGGAGATGCTACTTAGTTATAGAAAACAACAAAAACCAACAGGAATGTTTTTGATGATTTTTGTAATTGTAGTAGTGATTACCATCTCGTTAGGCTTCTATTTATCAGGCGGCTATCCATTATTTAATTAAAAATCAAAAAAATAATGAAAAAGACTTCTCTTTTCTCTGGAAAGTTGGTATGTTATGTTAGGGCCAAAAAAGGAGAGAAGAAAATGAGTTCAAAAATAGTATATAAAGAGTATGCTAAAAAAACCGCCATTGCAATAATAGCAGCACTTTTAAATGCAATAGGCATGAACTTCTTTTTAATACCAGCACAAGTTTATGCAGCTGGATTAAATGGGGTTGCACAACTAGGTTCAGACATGTTACGTGATTCAATGAATATTTCTATTTCAACAGGGCTGCTCGTTCTGTTATTAAATATTCCAGTGGCAATTTTAGGTTGGTTAAAAGTTGGGAAATCATTTACTGTTTTCAGCTTTTTGACAGTTGCTTTTATGTCCTTTTTCTTAATTGTTATTCCAGAGGTACAAGTATCTAATGATATTTTGCTTAATGCCATTTTTGGTGCATTAATTGCATCTGTAGGGATTGGTCTGGCTTTGAAATTCGGTATCTCTACTGGCGGACTAGATATAGTCGCAATGTATATCACTATTAAAACAGGACGTTCTTTCGGGAAATACTTCTTGCTTCTAAATGGAGTTATTATTATTGTAGCGGGCTTTGCATATGATTGGACATTTGCGCTATATACGCTCATTTCTTTATACGTTCAAAGCAGAGTCATCGATATTATTCATACAAGACATCAGAAATTGACAGTGATGATTATGACGCAACATTCCGAAACAGTAATTAAAGCAATCCATGAAAATATGGTGCGCGGAATTACGGTTGTTGATGCAATGGGAGGCTATTCAAAGGAAGATGTAGCAATGCTTATTATGGTGATTACGCGTTATGAACTATATGATATTACGCACATTGTGGGAGAATTTGACTCTAAAGCATTTATTAATGTCATGGAGACCTCAAGCGTATTCGGTGATTTTCGTTCAGAAGCAGATCAAAAATTAGCAATGGCGATGTATAAAAATAAAATGATGTAAAAAAGCTGCAAAGTAATGGCTCTTGAATCAAAAATTAGCATTCCTAACTTTTGTAAGACATTACTTGCAGCTTTTTATTATAAGTTTAAGTTTTCTTCCAAATAGACTGCGATACCATCGTCTTGATTAGATGTTGTTACTACGTTGGCAACATTTTTCACGGATTCAGCGGCATTTCCCATAGCAACACCAACGCCGGCATAATCAAGCATTTGTAAATCATTCGTTTCATCGCCAAATGCAATGATATCTTTACGGTCAAAACCAAGTGTTTTAGCAGCGGCTTGAACGCCGATGGCTTTATGAATACCGAATTTAATAATTTCTACAGCTGGCCAGGCAGATGCACCCCATGTATGGTGAGAAATAACACCAGAAAGAGACTCATCCAAGTGTTTACTAATTAAATCAAGTTGGTCCATTTTTCCGAAAAATAATAATGAAGTAGCATCTGACTTAATAGCATCACGGATGTTTCCGAATACAATATTTTCAGTACCTAAATGGAATGTTTCGGGAACGCTATTGTTTCGTTCTTTTAAGAAGACATTATCTTGTACTTCTGCTGCGATATTATCTAATGAAAAGCCGTTGGAAAAATCAAGTAACTCGTGAACAACTTGTAAATCAATGGCATGGTGATAGCCTTCCGCAAATGTAGTAAGTCTAGGATGATGATACACGGCACCATTGAAATTTACGATTGGTGTGGTTAATCCGAGTTCATGATAGTAAGAACCACTAATTCGATATGGGCGTCCAGTCGCAATCATTACTTCATGACCGGCCATGCGCGCCTTTTCTAAAGTGCTTTTTGTATGCGAAGAGATAGTTAAATCATCTCTAAGTGTTGTCCCATCAAGGTCTAGTACGATTAATTTTTTAGACATAGTTTGCTCCTTTAATTCATATGTTTGGTTCAAAGCTGCCCTTCATGCTAAAATAAGGGCACACATTAATGATAGACGTTTATCACCATTTTGTAAATGATTCCGACCTTTACAATAGCTTAATAAACCCAATAGAAATGAGGCTTCACAATGATTCAAGTGGAAAATGAACAAATTGCGGGAATACCAGTTTTACATATTAGTAATAGTGAAAATGCAGATAAAATGTTACCAACGATTATCTTTTATCATGGCTTTACTTCTCAAAAAGAATTATATTTACATTATGGTTATTTACTTGCGCAACGAGGCTTCCGCGTGATTTTGCCAGATGCGAAGTTGCATGGCGAGCGCCTACAAGGAGCAAATCCGGAAGATCAAGCTACATTTTTTTGGGATGTGATTGAAACAAATATTACGGAGTTCCCGTTGATTACAGATGAGCTAATTAAAGCTGGGAAAACAGATGCGAATCGTATCGGTGTTGGCGGAGTTTCCATGGGAGCTATTACTTCGCTTGGTCTTCTTGGGCTATATGAAAATATTAAAGTAGCTGTTAGTTTAATGGGAAGTGCCTATTATGTTGATTTTGCTAAAGAGTTATCCAAATATGCGTTGGCGCAAGGGTTAACATTTCCGTTTGATGTGGATGAACGGATTTTAGCGCTACAAAAATATGATTTAACTCAAAATATCACCAAAATAAACAACCGACCATTGTTACTTTGGCATGGCAAAAAAGATGATGTGGTACCTTTTGCGTACAGTGAAAAATTATACCAAACACTAGTAGAAGAAAGCTTGGCAGATAATGTGCAATTTATCATTGACGATAATGCGAAACACAAAGTTTCTGTTGAAGGGATGCTACAAGGAGTCAGCTTTTTCGAGAAATTCTTATAATGAAAATCATTCTCATATATGATACAATAAATGTACAAAATGGCAAAAAGGAGGCATATGCTTCATGGATGAGCAACTGAAAGAAAATCTAATGGGCGCACTAGAACAAGTTATCGATCCAGAACTTGGAATTGATATTGTGAATATTGGGCTTGTATACGATGTTGAATTAGATGATGACGGACTTTGCACAGTATCAATGACGCTTACAACAATGGGTTGTCCGCTTGCTGGTATTTTGACTGAGCAAGTACAGATGGCGCTTAGTGATATTCCAGAAGTGAAGGATACAAATGTAAATCTTGTTTGGAATCCACCTTGGACTAAAGATCGTATGTCACGCTATGCAAAAATAGCGCTTGGAATACGTTAAATTAAATAAAAATGAGCAGGTAGGACGTGTTTCGCGTTGTACCTGTTATTTTTATACGAAGGAATAGAGGATTAGAACGATGAATTATGAAATGATAAGTGATTATAAAGATAATAAAATGTATCGTGATAGTTTTAATAAGCTTGCTGAAAGTACATTTGATATTAATTTTGAAGAATGGTACAGTGACGGCTTTTGGAATGATAAGTATGTTTGTTATTCTTATATTGATGATAATAAGGTGATTGCGAATGTCTCTATCAATAAGATGAATCTAATTTACCAAGGGGAAGATTACCGCGCCTTGCAAATTGGGACAGTAATGACGCATCCGGATTATCGGGGGCAAGGACTTGCTAAAAAATTATTAGAGCATGTCATAGCAAAATACGAAGACCAGTATGATTTTCTTTATCTATTTGGGAATGATACGGTACTGGATTTTTACCCGAAATTTGGATTTGAGCGTGTGGAGGAAAGCAGTTTTACTGTAGATGCTTGCAGTTTGAAAAGAAAAGCTAGTAATTTAAAAAAGCTGAATCCCGGTAATAAAACGGATTTTCAGCTAATAAGTCGTATTGTATCCGAAAGAACGCCACTTTCTAAGATTCTAGATGTTCGAGAAAGTGAAGATTTGTTGATGTTTTATGTATTGATTGCGTTGAAAAATGAGCTTTATTATATAGACGAATTAGATGTAATTGTACTGATGGAGCAAGAAGATGCTGATTTATATGTGCTAGATATACTTAGTACGAAAAAACTAGATGTGGTGGAAGTTCTAAGTTATCTACCTATCAAAAAAATCGAAACAATTCATCTTCTTTTCACACCGGAAAAAAGCAAATACATTGATGCAGCACATATTATTGAAACCGAAGATATGTTATTTGTACGCCCGAATATACTAACGAGTGAGAATTATTTCTTATTCCCAGCTACATCTCATGCTTGATTTTCAAGTTTAGTAAGTCGTTCTTCTAAGTGTTGTTGACGTCTATATTGTTCAATAATTCTCTTAGCGAGTTGCAATTCTGCTTGTGCGGTCATTAAGTGATCTTGCCCGTGAATAAGTAAAAACGAAGGATGTGCCACTGTTTCTGAGTCACGAATGGATACTAATTTTGTTTGCCAAATATGGCCTTCTTGGAATTGATCTTGCGCGATTTGTAAATGTTTATCGGCTTCATCGAATTGATATTTTTCTGCATAATCAATAGCTTTATATGCTTCTTTGCGTGTGTTTCCGCCATGCAAAATGAGTTTTACAACAGCTTCTTCTACTTGAATTTCCATTTTTCCACCCCAACAGTTGATAGTTTTCTTTTATTGTAGCAAATGCCAGAACGATATGACAATAAATTAGCAATAAATCAGCCTATGGAACGATGTGTTTCAGGTTGTGTAGCGTATAATAAACAATAGAAAAGGTGTGGAGGGATTAAAATGGAAGAACGTTTATACGAACTTGAAGATAAAGTACAGGATCTCGAGCTTGAAGTGCATGATTTGCGCGATAGAATTCAATTACTCGAAGATAAACCAGATGTTCGTTCTAGCTTACTTGGTCATAATGTATGGGTCTTAATTCCATTAGTCGCTATTATTTCGTGGATGATTGTAGAAATATTTAGTTAAAGGAGACCAAGAATGGTTTCCTTTTTGTTTATAATATAGTAATTTTTGTACGGAAAAAATAATAATAGTAAGGCTGTTCTTGTTTTTCTTTACTTCGTCACAAAAAATCTATATTTATTTACTTGCTTTTTTCAAGAACAATAGTAAAATAAGTTATAGGATAGAGTTTTACCTCGATGAAAGTTTCATTTTTATTAATGTGATTTTCATGGGGATAAGACCCTATCATGGTTATAATGACTTTTGGTGTATCCATCTTCCAATAGAATGGCAACTAGTCAGACATCTGTTTAGACACCAAAATCATTATTTGTTTTCATTCATCTCATTGGCCGTGTAGTTCATGTCTATGCCTCATCCCGTTATGCATAGGCGCGCGAACATGATGGCAACGCTGGAAATGTTTATTTCGAGCGTCTTTTTTTGTCTTCTTTTATAAGCGGAATAATTTAATAACAATCTAGTTATTGTTATACTGTAGAAGAGGATAGGAGGAGATTTATATGACTTTAAAAGGTAAAAAAGTTATTGCGCTTGTCAGTGAAGACTTTGAGGATTTAGAACTTTGGTATCCAGTGCTTAGATTACGCGAGGCAGGAGCTTCGGTGCATCTAGTGGCTGAAGAAGCAAAGAAAGTTTATCACGGTAAGTACGGAGTTCCTGTTACTTCTGACTATGATTTTGATTCTGTTCGCGCAGAAGATTATGATGGAATTTTAGTTCCGGGTGGCTGGTCCCCAGATAAATTACGCCGTTTTGATAGCGTGCTAGATTTGGTTCGTGCGTTTGATAAAGCGAAAAAACCAATTGGACAAATTTGCCATGCTGGATGGGTACTTGTTTCTGCCGGGATTTTAGAAGGCGTGAATGTAACAAGTACACCAGGAATTAAAGATGATATGACGAATGCGGGTGCTATTTGGCATAATGAGCCTGTTGTAACAGACGGCCACATTATTTCAAGTCGCCGCCCACCAGACCTTCCAGAATATTTACCAGCGTTTATTTCTGCTTTAGAAGATTAAAAAAGAAGCATTTCCATTTTTGGGAATGCTTCTTTTTAGTTTAAAAGTAAAAAGTAACGATAAAGCCGATAAAACTAGGAATTGCTGCAACTAAAAGCAGGATACTCCAGCGTAATTGGCTTTTTCGACTAGGATTTCCACTACGGCCACCAAAAGAAACGAATGCGGAGAGAATAATGGATGCAAAGACAATGATGGTAGTAACGATGGAATATAATGTGGATACAGTGTAATCAGGTATCAAAAAGCTTGCTAGAAAAACAACAACAGCAAGTGCGACACCGGCTAGCAGTGATTTTAAAAACACAACAAGTTCAACTCATTTCTAATTAGTTTCTCTCTTCTTTATAGCAAAAGAGCCAGTATTTGTCCAATAAAAAAGCGCCTACCCTGAATTCGGTAGACGCTACTATTTGTTAATGTGGTAAAAATGCCACAAGGATGAAGAATAATACAGCGATAACGATTAGGAACCAATTAAGTTCGCGCCATTTACCAGTGAAAACTTTTAATACTGGATAAGAAATGAAGCCAAATGCTAGGCCGATAGCAATGCTTGAAGTAAGTGGCATTGCTAGAATAACTAAGAAAGCAGGGAAAGCTTCATCTAATGTATCCCAGTCGATTTCTTTTACAGCACCAATCATCATGCTACCAACAATGATAAGTGCTGGTGCAGTGATTGCAGAAATTCCTGAAACAGCGCCAACGAGTGGTGCAAAGAATGCTGAAACCATGAAGAGGATGGCTACTGTAAGCGTAGTAAGACCAGTACGTCCACCAGTCGCAACCCCTGCGGAAGATTCGATATAAGCACTTGTTGGTGTGGTACCAAACATCGAACCAACACTTGTTGCAACTGCGTCAGCCATTAAAGCTTGTTTGGCATTTGGCAGTGATTCACCTTTCATTAGGCCAGCTTTTTTAGCGACACCAATCATTGTTCCAGTTGTATCAAAAATCGTTATGAGCAAGAAGGACAAGACGACGGCATAAAGCCCGTAACTCATCACATCACCAAAAGCGTTAAATGGATTAGTGAAGACGAATTCTGGCATCGGAGGAAGTTTGACAATACCTTCTGTGAATTTTAGTTCACCAGTGATAAACGCGATAATACCAGTTGCAATCATTCCGATGAATAAAGCCCCTTTTACGTTTAAAGCGAGCAAAATTAAAGTGATTAAAAGACCGACAATAGCTAAAATGGCTTCTTTAGAATGTAAGTCACCTAAACCTACTAAGTTAGAATCATTAGAAACGATAATACCTGTCATACGGAAACCGAGGAAAGCGATAAATAAACCTATACCAGCTGTGATCCCAGCTTTTAAATTATGTGGAATAGCTTCAATGATTTTTTCACGAAGCGGTGTTAAAGATAGTAATAAGAAAATAATACCTGCTACAAAGACCGCAGCGAATGCGACCGAATAATCTAGTTTTTGAGTTGTAACTACTGTCACGAAATAAGCATTCATACCAAGTCCTGGCGCAATCGCGATTGGATAGTTAGCGAAAATCGCCATCCATAATGTACCGATAACTGCTGAAATGATTGTTGCCATGAATACAGTGTTGAATGGAACACCTGCTGCGGAAAGAATTGCGGGGTTAACTACTACGATATATACCATCGTTAGGAATGTAGTAAAACCAGAGATAACTTCCGTTTTAACATCTGTACCGTTTGCTTTTAATTGAAACATGCGTGTGTTTCACTCCTTTTTTAAAATCATGCTTAATGGTAAATGACGAACATTAAAAACCACAAATACAATATTATTCGTTTTTTACTAAAAAAGCAACCCTTTTTCGAAGATTTCTTAAATAGTTTATCTATGTTACAATAAAAGTATCACTTATACTAGGAGGATGCATGTGAAGGCAGTTGTTTTTGATTTTGATGGAACTATGCTTGATACGGAAAATTTATGGTATACGGAGACAATGAACTATTTGAAAGAGACGTACGACATTGATTTACCAGACGAAATTTATCAACAAATTATCGGCACAAGTGAAGAACCAATTATTCGCTATATGATGGAAGCGACGAACGGGACTTTTGATAAAGAAGCTTTTTTAACTACCGTGGCGGAAGCTTGTCATCTTGGCCAACAATCACTTGGCTTTCGTGATGGTTTTAAAGAATTTTTTGAACAAGTAAAGGCAAATAATTATAAAATAGGTCTTGCAACGAGTTCGGGATTTGACTGGATTGAGCCTACGCTGGATCGTCTAGGCATTTTAGCTGATTTTGAGACAATACAAACGGCAGACCATGTGGATGAAATTAAGCCACATCCAGCACTTTACTTACAAGCTGTGGAAGCGCTTGGGGTTAAACCAGAAGAAGCCATTGCAATAGAAGATTCCAAAAATGGCGCGCTGTCAGCAATGCAGGCTGGGTTAAAAGTGTATATCGTACCGAATGAAGCGACAAAAAATATCACTTTTCCAAAAGAAGCGACAGTTGTTTCTTCTTTTGCAGATATTAATTTGAAATAAAAAAGAGCAAACTTGCCTATGAAGCGAGTTTGCTCTTTTAATTAAAAGGTTAATTTAGCGAGGCGGTTAAATGCTTCCTCTAGCACGCTGAGGTCTTGGGTTGCGGCTAGGCGAACATAATTATCACCAGATTCACCGAAAGCTAGTCCAGGAATTACGAGGACTTGTGTTTCTTTTAAGACATATTCTGTAAACGAAACGGAATCCATATTTGTTTTAGAAATGTTGATAAAGGCATAAATCGAACCTTTGAGTGGATGTAAAGAAAGATATGGGATTTCTTCCACCCGTTTTGCGATGTATTCTAGGCGTTTTTGGAAGGTTTCTGTTACTAAAGGAATTAGTGTCTCAGAATGATTTAACGCGTAAATAGCAGCTCTTTGAGATGGTGTAGGGGCTGAATAAGTAATTCCTTCATTAATAATCTTTGCAGCTTCGTTTAAATAAGTAGGAGCAATCATATATCCTAGACGCCAACCGGTCATTGCGAAGTTTTTAGACATACTACCGAATGTAATTGTGTGATCTGGTGCGAATTTGGCCATTGGCACGAAGTCTTCATAAAAACTGAATCCATCATATACTTCATCCGATAAAATAAAGAAATCATATTTTTGGGCTAAATTGGCGATTTTTTCAAACGTTTCTGGTGAAAAAACAGCACCGGTGGGATTATTAGGTGAATTTAAAATTAAAGCTTTCGTTTTATCAGTAATGGCAGCTTCTAAAATATCGACATTAATCGCAAAATCGTCTTTTTCATAAGTTGGGATAATGATGGGAGTACCACCAGAATTCAACACTTGATCTTTATACGGGGAGAAGTAAGGTTCATGGATAATGACTTCATCGCCGTCGTCAAGAATGGTTTGCAAGGTTAGATACATACCATGAAGCGCACCAACTGTAGCGCGGATTTGGCTACGTTCAAAAGACAAATCATAATTACGGCTAAAATAACCACGAATGGCGTCGATGAGTTCCACATCTCCACCAGATTCTGTATATTTTGTATGGCCTGCTCGAACGTCTTCAAAAGCAGCATTAATAATCGATTCATCCGTAATTAAATCAGGATCACCGATGGATAAATCGAGAATATCAGGCATTGTTTTGGCAAGTGTGCCAATATCAGCAAGAATGTTCACAGGCATTTGTTGATGTTTTTTAGCAATTTTTGAGTTATTCATCATGTTTAATTAGCTCCTTTTTTCTATAAGTGCAGATAAACGCCTCACCTGAAATAGGCGAGACGTAATCTATGTTTATGCTAATACTTTTCCTAAAAAGTCTTTAGTACGATCGTTTTGTGGATTTCCGAATACTTCTTCGGGCGTGCCTTGTTCTTGAATCACGCCGGCATCCATGAAGACAACATGGTCGGCAACTTCTCTTGCGAAGCCCATTTCGTGCGTTACGACAACCATCGTCATGCCTTCTTTAGCAAGCGACTTCATAACACTTAAAACTTCACCGACCATTTCAGGGTCAAGTGCGGAAGTTGGTTCGTCGAATAACATGACGTCTGGATTCATTGCAAGCGCCCTGGCAATGGCTACACGTTGTTGTTGTCCGCCAGAAAGTTGGGAAGGATAACTAGTTGCTTTATCAGCTAGGCCGACTTTTTCCAGGAGTGAAAGAGCGTGTTTTTTTGCAGCTGCACTATCTTCATTTTTTACTTTCATAGGCGCTAACATTAGGTTTTCAAGAACATTTTTATGTGGAAACAAGTTAAAGTTTTGGAAAACCATACCCATTTTTTGACGAAGTTCGTTGACGTTTGTTTGTTTCGCCATTAGGTCTTTGTTTTCGAAAAGAATCGTGCCGGTTGTTGGTTGTTCTAATAAGTTCAGGCAACGTAGAAAAGTACTTTTCCCGCTTCCGGAAGGGCCGATAACTACGACCACTTCTCCAGATGCGATTTCAAGGTCAATACCTTTTAAGACTTCTAATTTGCCAAAATGTTTGTGTAAATTTTTAATATTAATCACTTGTTCTCATTCTCCTTTCAGCAACACCTAGTAGTCTCGACAGGCTAAATGTTAGTACAAAGTAGATTAACGATGTAATAATTAGCGGGATAAATGGCTTGAAGCTTGCGCCTTGTACTACGCCAGTCATAAACATTAGCTCTGTTACACCAATAACGGATACGATGGAAGATTCTTTAATAACAGTAACGAATTCATTCCCAAGTGCAGGAAGAATATTTTTCACGGCTTGCGGTAAGATGATGTAACGCATGCTTGCGCCTTGTGTCATACCAAGGGAACGAGCTGCTTCCATTTGACCTTTGTTAACAGCGGAAATACCTGCCCGGATAATTTCAGCAACATAAGCAGCACTGTTGAGCGATAGGGCGATACAACCAGAAACAAAGGCGGAAACGTCCATACCGATAATTTGAGTGCCGAAAAAGACGATGAAAATTTGAATTAGAAGTGGCGTACCACGGACAAATTCAATATAGCATGCTGCTGGCCAGCGTAACCACCTTGTTTTCGCTAGTTTCATGAGAGCGAGTAATGAGCCGAGAATGGCGCCACATAACACACCAATAGCAGCAAGAGCAATGGTGATTAATGTACCAGTAATAAAGTAATTACCATATTTTTCGTAGAAACTACCATCTTGGAACATTAGTTTATTGGCTTCTTTTTGATATTTTTTCAGTAAGCCGGTATCTTGTATATCTTTAATAGAAGCGTTGACTTTTTCTTGTAAAGCTGTAGAACCTTTTGGCATGGCGATGGCTGTTTCTTTGCTACCGTTAGCAAATTTGATATCGGCCATAGCAAGTGTCTTATCTTGACTAATATATGCTTCAGCAACAGGACCTTCTAAAACAACGGCATCGACCTTGTTGCTTTTAAGGTTAAGAATAAGATCTGGTACTTTCTGAAGGGAAACAACTTCTGAACCAACTAGTTCGTTTTGAGCTAATTCTTCTTGTGTCGTTTGTTTTTGGGCACCAACTTTAACACCGTTAAAATCATTCACGCTTGTAAACTTATCTTTATCCGTTTTTCTAATCACGACACGTTGCTGAACGAACATGTATGGATCTGAGAAATCCACTTCTTTTTGACGTTCGGGTGTAGGTGACATCCCGGAAATAATCATATCAATCTTGCCGGTTTTTAGTGAACCAAGCAAGCTGTCGAAATTCATTTCTTTAATGTCTAATTTAACATCTAAATCTTTGGCAATTTTTTCCGCAATACTTACATCAAAACCAACGACTTTATCTTTACCGTCGATTGTTTGATGAAATTCATACGGTGGATAGTCAGCGGAAAGGCCAACTGTTAAAACGCCTTTTTCTTGAATTTTAGTTAAAGTTTGATCTTCTGTATCAGCGGCGAACACAGTTGTGAAGCCGGAAAATACAACTATAAAAACAAGTAAAATTGCTGCAAACTTTTGTAATAAATGCTTCTGCATAAGTACAACTCCCTTTAGTATTTGAGTAATTTATAAACAATGAATCGTTATTACCGATGTTTATTATAATACATCAAAATGAGTAAATATGCAATATGTTTTTAAAATAATCTCATTTCACATTATATTTATTAGTTTTATTCAAAAAAATGTATAAAAAGAGCCTTGCACTAGCAAGGCTCTAAATGTTATAGAATGAATCTTAGTACATAGAAGATAAGTGCTGCAATCGTTGCAGAAATAGGAAGCGTGATAACCCATGTAATAATCATGCGTTGTGCAGTATCCCATTTTACACCTTTGACACGGTGAGCTGTTCCAACACCAAGGATAGAAGAGCTGATTACGTGTGTTGTACTAACTGGTAAATGAATGAAAGTAGCACCGAAAATAATGATAACGGAACTTAAATCAGCCGCTACACCATTAACAGGTTTGATTTTCATGATTTTACCACCGACAGTTTTGATGATTTTCCAACCACCAATACTCGTACCAATCGCCATGGCAATCGCACAGGATACTTGAACCCATAATTGCACATCATCCGTTGTTTGGAAACCACTAGCAATTAATGCCATTGTGATAATCCCCATTGATTTTTGCGCATCATTAGTTCCGTGTGTGTAAGATTGTAGTGCAGCAGTTCCGACTTGAATCATCCGGAAGCGCCGATTGGTCGTGGCTAAATTTAAGTTCTTCAAGAAAATCTTAAAGAGTGAATATATTGTGTAACCGACTACGAAAGCAAGTACAGGAGATACTAATAAACCAACAATGATTTTAGTAAATCCGCTGTATTCAATTGCTGCAAACCCTGCTGATGCAATGGCTGCACCGGCGATGGATCCAATCAAGGCATGGGAGGAACTACTAGGAATTCCGAAATACCAAGTGATTAAGTTCCAAGCAATAGCTGAAAGTAATGCCGCTAAAATAACAAGTTCCCCGTGATCTAAGTCAAATGGGTTAACAATGTCTTTTGTAATGGTTTTAGCAACCCCTGTGAATGAAATAGCACCCACAAAGTTCATTACGGCAGCAAGAATAATCGCATGTCGTGGTTTTAAGGCTTTTGTAGAGACACTAGTCGCAATTGCGTTAGCTGTATCATGAAACCCATTGATTAGGTCAAATGCTAGCGCGGCAAGTACGATGACGAGGGTGATGAGAAACATTCCTTCCATCTATCTAGGCCCCTTACGCATTTTTCATGACAATTGACTCAAGCGTATTCGCAACGCTTTGACAACTATCAGCAATGTCTTCTAATTTTTCATAAACTTCTCTTAGACGAATTAGTTTAATTGGATCTTTTTCATTTTGGAAAAGTTGGATTAGTGATTCGCGGTAAACATCATCACATTGGGATTCGTAATCTTTAATTTGGATCGCAAGTTTACGAACGTCTTTTAGTTTTTTATCAAAAACAAGATCAACTGCTTTTTCGATTTCAACAGTGCTTGCTTGAATAGCTTGGATAAATTTAATCATGTATTCATCATAATGAGTGATTTGACAGATTTCTAGTGAGAAAGCTGTTTCATCAAGTGCGTCCATTACGTCGTCTAAACGGTTAGTAAGTTCTAACATGTCCTCACGTTCGATTGGTGTAATGAAAGCGTCGTTTAATTCCATAATCATTTTGTGAACCATGGAGTCTCCAGCTGTTTCATATTCTTTGATTTTATTCGAGAAAGTATGTAAATCCTCCACCGAATTAATGTTGTAAGTTGCAAAGAAATTTGCACCTTCATGTAAATTTACTGCAATGTCATGCAACAACGAAGCAAAACGGTCTTTTTTATTTTTAAAAGCCATTTTCTTAATTCCCCCGATCATTTTTGGTCATTAATAATCAGCTCGCTTTTACTTTGAAAAGGGAGCTTTTTTCTTAACGATAAGTTAACAAAAACAAATAAAAAACTTGATAGATCTTTACCACAAATTAATACTAACATAGGATGGGAATAAATAGGAAACTTTTTTTTGGCTGCTCTGCAAATAAACGTTCTGACAGCGTTTCCAATGGCTGTTTTTAGGTATTTCACTAAATGAATAAAAAAAGTGGAGTTTTTGTGGCTTTTTATTAGGAGAGTAAGGCTCATTTCGGTATACTGGTTTTAAAATATAAATTTCCGAAAATAGTGTATAATTTATTTAAGAGAAAAAGTTCACAAAACAGTTTTCGTGAGGAGGGTTTCGTTTTGACAAAAACTTTACAAGACAGAATGATACTACCGGGGAATGAGACAATTCCTTATATTGGACTTGGTGTATTTCAAGTAACTGAACAAGAATTTATCGCTGGAGCTGTGGAGAAGGCAATTGAAGTAGGCTATCGGTTGTTTGATACGGCGGCAGTTTATAATAATGAAGCAATTGTTGGGCAAGCGATTGCAGATAGTACGGTCTTGCGAGAAGAATTATTTATTAGTTCAAAAGTGTGGAACGGGGATCTTGGCTATGATGAAACGTTATTTGCCTTTGAACGCACGCTTCGGAATTTGAAGTTGGATTATTTGGACTTGTATTTAATCCATTGGCCTGTTGCCGGGAAATACCGTGATTCATGGCGAGCGATGGAGCGGCTTCATGACGAAAAACTAATAAAATCTATTGGAGTTGCGAATTTCAAACAACATCATTTAAGTGATTTACTGGTTGCTGCAAATGAAAAACCAGTTTTAAATCAAGTGGAAACGCATCCACTTTTACCGCAAAATGATCTTCGGAAATATTTGGCGGAACAGAATATCGCGCACGCTGCCTGGTCACCGCTGGCTAAAGGGATATTAATGCAAAATCCGGTGATTACAGAAATTGCGAAAAAACATCAAGCATCTGTCGATCAAGTGATTTTACAATGGCATTTGAATCGCAATACGATTATTTTTCCAAAGTCAATTACCTCTAGTCGGATTGAGGAAAATTCACGATTATCCTATTTCCAATTAGATGCCAGTGATATGGAAAAAATTGACCGCCTAGAAACAGGAAAACGTGTTGGGCCGGATCCAGATGATTTGGAGTACTTTTTGAGTAGTATTGAACGAGAGCGTGCTTATTTAACAGGTGGAGCAACAGAATGACAGTTATTCAAACGTTATTTCGCGCGAATTGTTCTTTAACAGATGCTCCGCCAATGGAAGCTTACATGAAAAACCAATTTACTTTTTTAGGGATTAGAGCTGGTGAACGAAAGAAATTGGTCGCTGCATATTTGAAAGAAAATGGGGAGCCGCAAGATGTACTTGGATTTACGATAGCTTTATTTGCTGAAGAAGAACGTGAATTTCAGTATGTGGCCATTGATTTATTAACTCGTTACGGTAAAAAACAGCCCAGTGAGGCGATAAAAGTATATGAGCAATTAATTGTAACGAAATCTTGGTGGGATACTGTGGACGGCCTAGCGGGAACTGTAGTAAGTAATCATTTTAAACTATATCCTGAGTTGATTCCTACCTATAATGAAGCGTGGATAAACGGAGATAATATTTGGCTCGCTCGAACGGCGATTTTATTTCAATTGAAGTACAAAGAAAAAACCAATGTAGATTTACTTTTTTCCAATTGCGAAAAATGGCTGGATTCCAAAGAATTCTTCATTCAAAAAGCGATTGGATGGGCGCTCAGACAATATGCGAAAGTCGATAGTGAGGCAGTTCGCCAGTTTGTAAATAGCCACTCGCTTGCACCGTTAAGCCGAAGAGAAGCACTTAAACATATCGGGGAGGCGTAAAATGTTACATCATGTGGAAATATATGTAGCTGATTTAGAAGAAAGTCGCTTGTTTTGGTCCGAACTATTAGAAGAACTTTCTTATGAATTATACCAGTCTTGGAATGAAGGCTTTAGTTATAAATTCGCCGATACGTATTTAGTATTTGTGCAAACAGACGAGCCGTTTGTCGCAGAAGGTTATCATCGCAAACGCATTGGTCTTAATCATTTAGCATTTCATGGTGGTACAAAAGAACGTGTGGATGATTTTCAAGCCAAATTAAAAGCAAAAGGAACCAAACTTCTATATGAAGAAAGATATCCTTTTGCTGGTGGTGAAAATCATTATGCTGTATTTTTTGAAGATCCAAATGGAATAAAAGTAGAGATTTGTACAGAAGTCACAACGTAATGTTGTGGCTTTTTAAAATACCCAATCATCTCCAGCGGGCGCTGAAAAATTCATTTCTTTGCCTTTGAAAGGATGATTTAAATGTAATTTCTCTGCATGTAGCATGATGCGATTAGCACGAGGAGAACCACCATAAAGTGTATCACCGATGATTGGGTGGCCAATTCCGCTTAAGTGCACGCGGATTTGGTGCGTCCGGCCAGTTTCGATTTGGCATTCTACAAGAGAGGTGTTTTTTTCATTATCGTTTTCTAACACTTTAACATGCGTTACGGCTGGTTGACCATATGGGCTGATTTGGCGTCTGGAACCGTGGTGACGATCTTCGCCAATTGGTTTGTTGATTGTTTGCATTACGAGTCCCCAAGTACCATCAACTGCAGCGAGATAAGTCCGGTGAATCGCTCTATTTTCCATTTGCCAAGATAAGCCGGCAATAGCTAATTTATTTTTAGCAAACAACACTAAACCAGAAGTAGTTTGGTCAAGACGGTGAACTGCTAGGGCGTTTGCATCTTGGCCAGTTTTTTCTAAGTAATATTGCACAGCATTCGCGCAAGTATCTATTTCATAACTATCATTTGCATGAGTTTTCATATTCACCGGTTTATTGACTACAAGTAAAAAATCATCCTCATAAATAATTTCTAAGTCGTACTCATAAGTCGGGATTTTGTCGTGTAAAAAAACTGGTAAAGAAAGACTCGCGCCAACGAAAAGTGGGGTATTCCAATCTTCTAGCGGTTTATTATTTAGTAAAACGTTTTGAGACATGCGAATTTCATGTCGTGCTTTTTTACCGAGATGAAATTTTTCTTGCAAAATAGTAGTTAGTGAAAGACCTTCCCAATCTTCTAATATGGGTAATGTTACATGTGTCATATTCGTATCATCCGTTCTATTTTAATTTTTTTTGGTGGTTTTTCGAAATTGGTTTGGCGACAAACCTGTATGCCTTTTAAAAGTAGTAGAAAAATGAGAGGGATTTGGAAAACCAGACATTTTTCCGATAATTTCAATGGATTGGTTGGTGCTAGTTAATTGCTTTTTTGCGTAGCTAATTCGGACATTCTCAAGGTAAGTAATAGGCGTCATCAGCTTAATGCGCTTAAATGTACGGTGTAAATGGTAAGGGCTCCCGTGGCAGTCATCCGCAATAATTTGTAACGTGAGCGGCTTGGCAAAATTTTCTTTAATATACATTTCAATATTTGTTACCCACTCCGTATCGGGGAGTGCAGTACCACCAGATTTACATCGTTTACAAGCCCGGTAGCCATGCGAAAAAGCTTCCTCCGCACTATGGAAAATAACGATGTTTTCTTTTTTTGGTAATCGTGATTTACAAGAAGGATAGCAAAAAATCTTCGTAGATGTAACCCCATAGAAAAATGTGCCATCAGCAGTCTTATCATTCGTTAAAATTGCTTGCCATCTTTTTTTTGTTAAGTAATAATCTGACAATATTATCACCTCAACTTCTTATTAATCATAAACGTTATGGAGGTAAATTGCGAGAAAAACTTTTCTAATCTTGCTCTTATAGTGAAACTCGTTAGAAAATCCATCCATTTAGGCGTATAATTAATCTTAGAAAGAGGTGAAGGAAATGGCAGGTTTATATTATGATACGCTTCGTTTTTCAGATACTGAGATTTATTTTGCTGCCACAGATGCAGGCCTGTTTTATATTGGAACACAAGCCGAAAAAATTCAATCAGCCAAGCAAGATGCAGAAAAAATGCACATTTATAAAGAAGAACTGCTTGCTTATTTGGACGGCGAACTTACTGATTTTACTGTACCACTTAGTTTAACTGCTACTCCTCTGCAAATGGAAGTGTTTGAAGCATTAAAAACCATTCCATACGGAGAAACCAGAACGTATACAGAAATTGCAGCACAGATAAATCGTCCTAAAGCGGTGCGCGCGGTCGGTACAGCTATCGGCAGAAATCCCCTACTTTTCGTTATCCCGTGCCATCGAGTAATTGGCAAAAATGGTAAATTAACAGGTTATAGCGGTGGGATCAGAATGAAAGAATCGTTATTAAAATTAGAAAAGTAAAAATAAATCAATTGTCTTTTTAAAAGACAATTGATTTATTTTTTTATCTACTGTACTATAGGAACTAGTACAATTAGTTCTCTAAATTAGAATTCATGAAAGTTGGGGGAGAGATGTTTACGATTAACACAAAAAGTCAACTACCGATTTATGAACAGATTGTCCAAAAAATTAAAGAACAAGTTGTCAAAGGGATCCTGCAAGAAGGCGAAAAGATACTGTCTATACGTGAATTTGCTAGTAGAATAGGAGTGAATCCAAACACTGTGAGTAAAGCTTACCAAGAATTAGAACGACAAGAAGTAATTGTCACGGTAAAAGGAAAAGGAACCTTTATAGCGAACCAAGAAGATAAAGTGCGTTCGCCAAAAAAATTAGCAGAAACAAAAATTAAATTAAAAGAAACAATTCTCGATTTAGTTTATCTTGGGATTAACGTAGAAGAAATACATAGATTATCGGACGAATATAGTCAAGACATCATTGGGGGTGACATGGTTGAAGGTTGATTCGCTTAGCAAAAAAATTGACGGGAAACTCTTATTGGATAAAATAACATTTGAAGTGAAGCCAGGAGAAATTATTGGTGTGGTAGGACGAAATGGTGTTGGAAAAACCACTCTTTTTCGAACTATAATGGGTTTTTATATCCCAGACGAGGGCGATGTGTTCCTAGATGAGCCGTTGAGCAAAAATCCTCAATTAAAGCAAAAATTATTTATGCTTCAAGATAATTTACATTGTTGGGATGGTTATAAGATTCCGACGATAAAAAAATTCTATAAAAAAACCTATCCACTATTCGACGGAGCTAAATTTGATAGCTTAATGAACCGAGTCAACTTAGCCACAGATGTAAAGTTTCAAAACTATTCAAAAGGAATGAAAGGTCTTTTTGGTCTTGTTCTAGCTCTTTCTATAGGCGCAGATTATATTCTACTCGATGAACCGATGGAAGGACTTGATATAATTGCTCAAAAGAAAATAATGGGCATGTTATTAGAAGAAGTAGAGAAGCGGAAATTAGGCATTATTATTTCTTCCCATCGTTTAGCTGATTTAGATCCAATTGCTGACTATATTCATATTTTACAAGATAATCATATCGAAGAGTCTTACCATCTTGAATCACTTCGGGAACAAGCTGTTAAAATTCAAATCGCTTTTGAAAACAAAAAAATCCCACCTATTTTACTGGAAAATGGCAAAGTAATTAATAAATATGGCCGTGTTTACACCATTTTATTCCGAGATATGAATACTGAATTATACGCAGCAATAAAAAAAGAAAAACCGATTTTCATGGATGAACTCGCAGTCACGTTAGAAGACTTGTTTATTTATCATTTAGAAAAACAAGGAGGCGAGAAATCATGAGTACAGGACTTCTTTGGAAAGAATGGCGTCAGAATGCGTGGGTATTTATATTTATCATAATTGCTTTTGTAGCTTCTGAAGCTACGACCGCAACGAATACAGTTAGTATGTTTAATGAGAACTATAAATATTATCAGTCTGAAGAATTTCAAAAAAATAACACAGCAGATCAACAAATGTCGGGCAAGGAAATAAAAATTGATTTAAGTTTAACTCCATATGATTTTGAAGGGAATTTAGGGCTTTTCTTCTATGTGTTTCTGTTTTTGGGATTAAAGTTAACTGTTTTTGAGAAAAATAAACAAATGAATTATTTTACTTTTGGATTACCATATTCAAAGAAACAAATATTTTGGCATAAGTTGTTTATCCCACTGCTTTTGATTTTCACTATAGTACCGCCCATTATTTTCTGTAGGTTTTGGTATATTTACCAGCAAATACCGGAGCTGTATTTACCCAGTATGAGTGATTCATTTATGTATGTTAGTTCTTTTTTGTTATTATATTTGTTCTCTTACACGTTAGCAATGGCAGTTGGGAATTTGGTTGGAGAAATAATTACAGCTGGAATTATAGCAATTGGTTCCATCGTTAGCTTTTTATACATGTTTCCAGGTGCACTCACTAATTTAATAATTGGTTTTAAAGCTTTCTTTAGTGGAAAAACAATAATGGATGCTGACGGTGGAGCGATTATGCTGTATAACGCAATACCAACGCCAATTTTACAAGGAACTACGTTGTTAGACGAATTTGTTGTGTTACTTATGTTATCTATAGGAATGGTAATCATTAGTTGGTATGCAATGAAAACTGCTTCTTTAGAAAACGATGGCAGGTTCCTGATGAATAATAAATTCCGTCTCCCGATACTTATTATTGGTTCACTTTATGTGACTATTTGCTTTAGTGGTTACTACGCAAGTTTTGATTATGAGAAAATCATTACAACAGGAGAAGTTGTTTTCTTAGCGGTTAAAATGATACTCATTTTGGCAGCAGCTGTCACTATTTTTTGGGTATTAATGTATAAATGGAAAACACTCAGAAAACATTAAAAAAAGGTCGAGAATTGGATAATCAATTCTCGACCTTTTTTTAGATATGATCCCGAGCAAATTTTTTCTTTCTAGTAAATACAATCATTAAGAGAGCAAGGCCGAAAAGCGCAATACCTGCATTTAATAAGAAGATAGCAGCAATATCAATTCGGGAAATAGCAGCTGCAATTAAAGGAATAACAAACACGGCTATCCCTTCTGCAATTGTATAAAGACTAGTGACAAAACCTTTTCCACGAGCAGAAACTTCCGCAAGTAGTGTTAAGCCTAATTGAATAATTCCTCCCGCAGAGAAATAACCTAATAAGAAAGCTCCCACAATACAGACGATTTCGCTTGGGAAAGCAAATAATGTGAAAGAAACAAGCATGGTCATGGTTACATAAGTTATTAATATATAGAGCGTTCGCACACCGCGATTTCCTAAAATAAATGTTACGCACACACAAATAATCGCACCAACGCTTGCATAACTTACAAGTAATCGAGAAGCATCGTCTGTCATATGAATAACTTCTGAACCATATTTAGCAATCCATTGACTCATAATATAAAGGAGAGTTTGAGCCACAAAACCAAATAAAATCAAACAAATTTCATCAATGCTAAAATGAAATTTCTGCTTTTTCTCTTCCGCAAGCTCTGCTACGTCTAGTGGTTTTCCAACAGTCATCGGCGGGAAAGTTCGCGTTAATGTATAGAGTAAGTTAATTAGTAAAATAACGATTAATACAATAAAGCTCCAGCCATACCATAAGTTATTTGCCAAAATAAACGCAATCATGAATGGTAAAAGGAATTGACCAGATTGTACGAAAGCTTTAACAATGATATTAGCAGAAGCAGCTTTTTTTGGATAAGCTTCCATAAGGGCAGGATAGGTTCCTGTATCTAAGAAGGAGTTAGCTATCCCAGCAGAAATACCAAACATGTAAGCGATAATCGTATTGGGACTGAGTAGTATACCACCTAAAAAGATAATATAGAAAAACACGCCGAGAATAACAGACAACTTTCGACCGAATTTATCGGATAGCCTTCCTGAAATAAATACAGCTAATAGTTTACCAATCCCAAAGGAAGATACAACGCCGGCAGCACCAGCCAAATCTGTATGCCATTTTTGAGATAAAAAATCAATATTTTGGGCAATGATGATTAACGCCATACCATGAACAAAGTAGTTCATATAAAGACCGAGTGATGTAGATAAATATTTATTTTTCATAGTCTGCTCTCCTTTATGTAATGAGTTATGAGGAATTTTATTAAAAATATCCTCTTTTTCAATGCGTTCATATAGATAAAATGCATGAGTTTGTGCTTTTTTTCACAAATTATATGTAAGTTCAACTGAGCAAAGTGAATGCTCAGTTGAATAATGAATTATTTCGTTGCAATTTTAGATTCATTTTTGTAACGCATGTTGACAAAGATTGCTAGTAGGATACCAATCACAGTTATCGCTACATTGAATAATAACACATATTTCGGACCTTCGATACCACCAGCTTTAGTAATATAACTAGCAACATTTAAAACGATGTAGTTTGCCAAGCTGGAAGAAATCATAACAATCGAAGTGATTTTCCCTTTGTTCGTTGGGAAAAATTCATTGGCAGTCGATACAGCTAGTTGAAGAACTCCACCTGCTGCAGCGTATCCGATAACAAATCCACCAATTAAGCAAATGGTCGGTGTTTGTACGATGTAAATAATTAGCAGCATCAATGTGGCTATCGCCGGGTAAAGAATCAGAATTCGAACTGGCAAAATAAATTTTTTCACGAGAACAGCGGTAATTAAAATCGCACACATAGTTCCTAGTGAATAGAACGATTGAATTTTACTTGGATCTGCCATGCCATATAATTTTCCAAGCTCTTGGTTACAGTTTAGCCATAGTTGGAAAGTGGATGTACAAGTGAAACCAATACCGATAATAGCCCAACTAGTTGCATTGAATTTCATTTTTTCTGGTTTTACTTTTTCGCCACCCACATTATTATTCATTGGAGGGAACGGCATAAACGCAATAATTAAACCATCAATTACGATTAAAGCCATTGTAATAACGAATAGTGTGCGGAAGGACATATTTGCGGCCGCAACCATACCGATTGCAAAAGGTAATACGAATTGCCCGATAGAAATTGAGAATTTAGTAAACATGTTGGCAATCGCGCCATTTTTTGTGAAAATTTCTAGAACAGATGGTGTTACGGCTGTGTCTAAGAATGAGTTCGCAGCTCCTCCGACAAAAGCGAAAGCGTAAGCGATATACATATTTGGTGCAAATGCTAGACCGATGAAATAAACTGCGTATAACCCAACACCGATTAATGCGGAAGGTTTACGTCCAAATTTATCTGAAAAAGGTCCAGAAATTGGTAGTGTTAGTAAGCGTCCTAAGCCAAGTGCAGCGATAACCGCGATAACCATACTAACATCAAATGTGCCATCAGAAAGCTTATCTGCTCCCCATACTCCGGCGAAATCTTGTTTGTACTGGCCAAGAATGGATACCCCAATACCGTGAATAAAATAAGTAAAATAAAGTGCTATTGCTGTTGGATAAAATCTCTTTGCGTTCATTTTTTTCTCCTCTCGAAATCCTGATGAATTTATTAGTTAAAATATAAATCTCTTACTTCTGAAACTGGCATATCTTTACCAGTAAACAATTTGTATGCCTCAGCGCCTTGCCACAAAAGCATCCCTAATCCGCCTACCGTTTTACAACCAGCAGCTTCCGCATCTAGTAGAAGTTGCGTTTTTTTAGGATTGTAAATAATATCTGTGACGATAAGTTCTTTTCTAAAAACAGATGTATTGTTAATAGGTGTTTCATGTTCATTGGGGTGCATGCCGACAAGTGTTGCATTAACAAGGATATCACTAGTGGCAATTTCCGCATTAAGTTTTTCTGTATCGTTCAAATCATAAATATGTACGATGCAATTTGGTACTTCTTGTTTAATAGAAGCAACGGTTTGTTTCGCTTTCTCATAAAAAGCGTCTTTAATATTAAAAATGGTGATTTCCTTGGCCCCATCAAGTGCACACTGGACTTGGATTGCTGTAGCCGCACCACCAGCTCCAATTATAGTCATTTTTTTGCCGGCAACATCTACACTAGCATCTCGTAAATTTGCAATAAAACCAAGGCCGTCTGTTATATGCCCAGTTAGTTTCCCGTTTTCATTTACGATAGTGTTAACAGCGCCAATCATCCGAGCGGCAGGGGAAAGGTCATCCATGTGTTTTAAAACTTCACTTTTACAAGGCATAGTTACATTTGCACCACGAAGATTAAATGTCTTGATTGCCTTGATAGTATCTGCAACTTTTTGGATAGGTGTGTCGAAGGCTAGGTAAGCATAATCCAAACCCGCTTTTTGAAAACTGTAATTATACATGATTGGAGATTTTGAATGGTCTATGGGTGTCCCAATTAAGCCAAGAAGCCTAGTCGTTCCTGAAATTCTATTTTCCATTTTGTTTTCCTCCGAATGAATCCTACTCGCTTTTTGTCTGGGCGAGCAGGACAATAAATTATAATTGTAATACAGCGTCAAGTGCTTCTTTCGTTGCATCAAGTGCCCGGCGTGCGCGTACAGCATCACCGATAACATAGGTTTCCGGTACAATTGCCTTAATAGCTTCTTCTAGCGGATTATAGGCTCTTGATCCCATTGCTAGAACCACAGAGTCAAAACCATCGATCCGCTCTTCTTTGTTGTCAGCTAGGGAATAGGTTACTCCGTCTTCAAAGAAACTCGTTACTTTTGCATTAGTAACACTTTTGATTTTATATTCATCGAAATCACGCATAAGAAACTTACGGTGCTCAGAAATGACATCTGCCCCGACTTCATCACGAAGTTCTACCACGGTAACATCATGACCAGCCTCACCTAAAAATGCAGCTGTTTCACTACCAACCATACCGCCACCTACAACAAGAACTTTTTGACCACATTTCTCTTTTCCATCCAGTAAGTCGACTGCATGAATCAATCCTGCATCCTCGATACCTGGAATTGGTAAAACTAGTGGAGTGGCGCCAGTTGCAATAATGACAGCATCTGGTGCAACTTTTTGAATAAGTTCTAATGTAACGGGTGTGTTTGTTTTAATTTCGACATCAAACTGTTCACATTTTTTAATGTAACTACGAACCATGTTTGTTAAGTCGCCTTTACCAGGAGGATAGGCAGCTAAACGCATTTGACCGCCAATCATATCGGATGCTTCATAAACTGTCACATCATGACCACGAGATCCGGCCATCCATCCAGCATAAAGTCCACCAACGCCGCCACCAACAACCATCACTTTTTTACTTGGAGTTTTTGGTAAGTAAGCTTCAGATTCACGTCCGAGTAACGGATTTACTAGGCAAGTAATTGGTTTTCCGGCATACATGTTAGCCACACAACCTTGAAGACAAGCAATACAAGGAAGTAATTCGTCTAGTTTTCCTGCTGCAGCTTTATTTGGTGTTTCTGGATCTGCTAAAGATTGACGCCCGAAAGCAACCAAATCAGCGCGGCCTTCACGAACCATTAATTCCGCGTAATGCGGCTCTGTGAAACGACCCACAGTAATTACTGGGATAGAAACAGCGCGTTTGATTTGTGTTACAAGATCAGAGCTAAATCCAGCATGCAAGACGGTTGGTGCCCACATGTATTCATCGCGAATATGGACACTTCGAGAAACATGCAAACCATCCAAACCACAATCTTCTAAATAAGCTGCGACGGTTGCGCTATCTTGAACACTGAGTCCACCTTCCACACCATCTGTGCTATTAATTCGGCAAAGGATTGCGATAGAATGACCAACACGTTTACGAATACTTTCAATAATAAGACGTGGTAATCGCATTCGGTTTTCAAAACAGCCACCAAACTCGTCTACACGTTTATTCGTTCGTGCGGATAAGAAACTACTTACTAGATAACCATGTGCGCAGTGAATTTCAACCGCATCAGCACCCGCTTTTTTTGCGCGTAAAGCAGCTTCTCCGTATAGCTCAATCAATTCATAAAGTTCTTCTCTCGAAATGGCTTCTGGTGTGTTTCGTCCGGCAGCAGAGGCGATTGCCGAAGCTGCTTTTAAAGGGAAACCAGAAACTTTGGAATTACCTTCTGGTCCAGCGTGCTGTAATTGAACAGAAATTTTTGCTCCAGCGTCATGACAGACATCAATCACTCGTTTAAAACTAGCAATTTGATGGTCGCTATACAAGCAAGCTTTATTTGCTCCGCCTTTTGCGCGCACATCTACAACAGTCGCTTCAAAAGTAATAAGCCCAAAACCTCCAAGTGCTCGTTCTTTATAGTAAGCAAGGGAAGTATCTGATAAAGTTCCATCTGTATTTGCATAGTTGTTACACATTGGCGATACGACAAAGCGGTTGGGCACTTTCATTGGCCCGATATCAATAGGTGAAAACATCGAATTAAATTTCAAAAATAACACTTTCCTTTCAAAGGGAGTATTTCTACTACGTTATCAATTTCACATAATTGAGTAGTGGGTTACCGTGGAGAAATCTCTGGCCATGCCTCATCCAGAACTTTTTTTGTTGCATTATATACTTTAATAGCAGCATACTCTAAACCAGTTTCTACCATAGAGTCTGAGATAACCTCGACTCCCATGACACGTGGATTTACACCATGTTCTTTTAAAATTTGTGCAAACCCGACCGTATCTCCGTATCCTTCTCCTGGAGCTAGACGATCATGAAGTGATTCTTCACGAAGTTCTTTATAAGGTGTTTCGTGGACATCGCATAGTTGGATAGAAACAATCCGATCAGCGGGAACATTTTTGATAGATTCTGCTGTTTGGTTTGCTCTAGCCCAGTGCCACGTGTCACAAATAAGTTGCGCATTATCTCGGCCGCATGCTTCTGCTACTCGCCAAGCTGCTTGTAAGTCTGCTACACCGCTATATGGCATAAATTCTAAACCAATAATTAATTCTTCTGCGCGGTCACATAATTCACCAAGTGCGACAATGATTTGTTCTTCAGGGATTTTTTCAAGCAAACCACAATTAATATGTTGGACGCCAAACAATCGCGCCATGTGGAAAGTTGTTTGCTCTTTCTTTTGTTGTTCTGCTGTACGATCTTCGGCAGTGCCCCACTGGGTTATGTACTCCACTTCCGTTACTTTCATGTTATGCTCATCTAAAATGCGTAACATGTCTTCATCAGTTAATCCAGCAGCTAGCGCATCAACATAGTTTTCTGCACGCAAGCCAATTCCGTCAAAACCGTTTTCAGCAGCGACTTTCACTCGTTTAGGAAAAGAAACCTCCGTCCCTAGTGTGTAAGAGCTAATCGTGATGGGGCATTTTTTTAAGTTGCCATTTGCATTTGTCATAAAAATTATCTCCTCTCCATAATGAAAATCACAAGAAACTTTGATAATATTTTCACAAACACCAGCAAAAAAATAAATTCCACTAAATTAAAAATCTCTGATGTGATAACGCCTTCAATAGATGAAAAAGGAACTGGACAGTTAACCTATTCTACCGTATATTGGTTTTTAAGGAATAGTTTATTTCACTGGCGTAACTACAGTTTAATTGTATTATGACTATTCCATAAAAACAAATTGGTATTGTTCTATTAATTGATAGATAAATTGCATAGATAACTTTTTAGTTAGGAGAGAAGCATGAATTTACACCATTTACGATACTTCGTCACACTGGCGCACATGGAGCATTACACAAAAGCAGCTGAAAAATTGCTGATTACACAGCCTAGTTTAAGTCACGCAATTTCTTCTTTAGAACAAGAATTAGGTATCCCTTTATTTGAAAAAGAAGGGCGGAATATAGGGTTAAGTAAAGCTGGAAAAGTATTTCTTGATTATGTGGAAGAGTCATTAGATATGATTGATGCGGGTGTCGCGACGACTAAAAAAGCGGCGAATGGGGAAGGGCAGATTGACTTGGCATTCTTGCAAACACTTGGCACATCGCTAATACCAAAGCTTGTTCAAGAATTCCTCCAAACCGAACCAGAAAAACAAATCGATTTTATTTTCCATACGGGTGTTTCGATTGATATCATTCAAGGCCTGAAAGAAAAGAAATTTGATATTGGTATTTGTTCTAAGCTTGAAAATGAAAAAAATATTCACTTTACCCCAATTGCCAAGCAAGAATTAGTGCTCATTGTCCCTAAAAATCATCCGCTTGCTGGAAAAGACTGGATTGATTTAATCGAAACTGTAGATTATCCGCATATCGCATTCTCGAAAAAAAGTGGTTTGCGTCCAATTATCGATGATTTATTCAGAAAAATTGGAGCCGATTATCAAATCGCATATGAAATTGAAGTGGACCAAGTCATTGCTGGAATGGTCGCACAAAACTTTGGAATTGCTGTAGTTCCGAATATGCCCATTTTAAATTATGTAGATGTCAAAGTCTTACCAATTAGAAGCCCAAACTGGGAGCGATTCTTTTATCTTGCAGTCGCGAAAAACCAAACATTAACGCCAGCAGCAGAGAAATTTAAACAATTTATGTTAGCGCATCGTATATAAAAAAAGTAGCTATCCTATTAGAGGAATAGCTACTTTTTGATTAATCATTCGTTTTTTTGATGATTTCGATATATTCAATATGATGAGGTTCGCCTTGTTTTACGCGGAAAATAAAACCATCGTAATCAATTTCGTCCCCAACTTCTACTTCATAATTTTGTGTTAAGAACCAACCGCCAATTGTGTCGACTTCTTCTTCCTCGATTTCAGTACCTAAAATATTATTTACTTCATCAATAAGAAGTTTCGCATCAACAATATAGTGACCGTCTTTGATTTTGCGAATTTCTGGAATTTCATCAGCATCAAATTCATCGCGAATATCACCAACGATTTCCTCGACAATATCTTCTACTGTAACGAGCCCAGAAGTACCACCATATTCGTCAAGTAAAATTGCGATATGGGAACGTTCACGCTGCATCCGGAAAAGTAATTCTTTAATCGGAATCGTTTCAATCACTCGAATAATTGGTTTTACATACGGGTCAATACTAAAACTTGGGTTAGATCCATGTTCAACATATGCTGACAAAATCTCTTTTAAGTTAAGTACGCCGATAACGTGGTCTTTATCGCCATCAATAACCGGATAGCGTGTATAGCGTTCATTTTGCATAATGTCGGATAATTCCCCGATTGTAGAACCTGTATCAACGGTCACAATCTCTGTTCGCGGAATCATAACTTCTTTCGCCATTCGTTCATCAAAATCAAAAATCTTATTCACATAACGAAATTCTGATTGGTTGATTTCACCACTCTTATAACTTTCGCCGACGATTATTTTTAATTCATCTTCGGTATGAGCAATTTCATGTTCTGATGCAGGTTCTAAGCCAAAAAGACGCGCGATGAAAACTGCAGAACCATTTAAAATCCAAATGAACGGGAACATCACTTTATAAAAAATATGCAGTGGACGCGCTACGGCAAGTGCAACTGTCTCTGTTTTATCAATCGCCAGTGTTTTCGGTACAAGTTCCCCAACAACTACATGCAAGAAAGTGATAAATAGAAAGGCAATCGTGAAGGACAGAATCGTAATAGCTGATTGCGGAAGTTCCATTAAGCTAAATAACGGATGTAACGCCGCTTCTACCGTAGATTCACCCAACCAACCAAGTCCAAGAGAGCTAATTGTTATCCCAAGTTGGCAGGCAGATAAGTAAGCGTTCAAATGGTTGTAAATATGTCTAGCAAGGACCGCACGTTTATCTTTCTCCGCAATTAATTGGTCTAAACGGCTCGGTCGCATTTTAACAATCGCAAATTCCGTTGCCACGAAAAACGCTGATATAGCAATAAGTAAAGCTATAATTAAAAATTTAATGGTTAATATCAATAAATCGCCTTGACAGAAATAGTTTCTGCTAAGGCAAACACCTCCTAATTTAATATAAATAAGCTTATGAAAAAACTATCTATATAGAAGAAAAAACGCCCTGGAAGAGAAATCCTCCAATGTGTTGCTGCTGATTTTTCATGCTAGTTAGATAATTTATATGAATTAGTTTCTCTGCCCCATCGAATATTCCCTCCCAGCAAATGATACTTTAATCTAAATTATAGTTGACTTTACCATTATTGACAACGAATATTATTCAAAAAATGGTTCAATGTGAACTAAAGTAAAAGCCCCCTCGTATTCATTTCGAATTTTTTGTTCAACGATTTCAGTAATTTCATGACTTTGAACCACATTTAGCTCTGGGTCTACGGCGATAGTCGCATCAATCCAAATTCGGTTGCCGTTCATTCGCGCTTTGATGTCAATTACTTTTTTGACATCAGGTACGGAAGCAATTAAATCATGAATTGTCTCAAGTTTCGAAACATCAAAACCATCTGTCAGTGTGTGGGCAGCATCGTAGAATATTTTGATCGCAGTATAGACTATTAAAATACCTACTAAAAAGGCTGTCACGGAATCAAGCCAAGGAGCACCAAGGACAGCACCAATAATACCGATAAATGCACCAAAACTAACGAAGGCATCCGAGCGATTATCATACGCAGCAGCTCGCACCGCTTGACTATCAATTTTTTTCGCAAGTTGATGATTATATAAATAAATGGCATACATAAAAATACCAGAAAAAAGAGCGACAACAGCAGTTAGCATAGAAGGAGTTGCAAATTCTTTTTCAATAATATGAACAATGGAACTCCAAATAACTTGTACACCAACTAGAAACATAATGATAGAAGCAATTAAGGAGCTGATAGTTTCTGTCCGCCGATGTCCATAAGAATGATCTGCATCAGGTGGAATACGAGAAATTCTAAGACCGATTAAAAGGGCAACGGAAGCAACGATATCCGTCGTATTATTCAAACCATCTGCAAACAGGGCATCAGAGTTTCCTAATTGCCCAGCAACTATTTTTAAAACCGCAAGAAATAAATACGCAAATATACTTAAAAATGCCGCTTTCTCTGCCTTTTTTAAATCGTTGTATCCGTCCATTATGTAGGTTCTCCTTTCTCTTTTAACATAAAAGTCCCGCCTACAAATGGCGGGACAACGAAATCTAAGCCTCTATCAATACGTGCTCTAAATTTTTTACTGATAAGGCAATGTTATCACATACTTCTTGATAACTCGCCCATTTTTTTGGTAACGCTATTTCTTGTTCTGGATCATCAATGTCCCAATAAATAATTTTTTCTTGTATGTTAGCTGGAAATTTTGGTGCAGTTTCATGTGCAGAATCATAAATTGTTACAATGAGATCAGCATCTGCCAGTAGTTCTGAGCTAGGAGAATAAGACAAGCTTTCAGGAGGCTCGATTGCAAACTCATTCAACGCTTCTGCAATAAATGGTGTTGATTTGGATTTATGCCAAGAACCGCTAATGAATTTGACATTGCTAAGTGAAAGTCTTTTCGCCCAGGCTTCAGCAATGGCACTTCGAATATGCGTTTGTGATAAAAAGTAGATCAGCTTTTGCGTCATATTCCAATTCCTTTCTGGCGTATTAATGAATCCATGTAAAATTTGCTGCCATTACTTGTTGTACACAGTATATAGTTGATAATTATTACCAAAACACAAGTAATGGTAACAGTAATATCTACCCTTTTTGAATTACTGAAAACATTAAAATGAAGAAATTGTAAAAAAGAGGTTAATAAATATGTAGGAAATATGGATTATTACAAAATTATTACAAAAATCGGTCTAAAGTTGGTGGCGCAAAGTTGCTTTTTAACGTAAAATACGTGTATAACTGTGTGTATAGTTTATTTAATACCGTGTAGAAGATAGGAGAGTTACATGGACAAATTCAAACAGCAACTTATTAAATACTTAAAATTATTCTTTGGTTTTATAGGAAAATGGATTAGCAAAGGATGGCAGAAATTTAGACGTTTCTGGAAAAACAAACATATCGGAAAGATTTTTTTACTCGCTGGACTTGTATTTTTATTAAGTTTTATCATTTATCTTGTTATAGTAGCAAAATCTGCCGACATAGACGCGCTGAAGAAAGGTTTAGAGTCAGCCACGATTATTTACGATAAAGATGGCGACAAAGCGGGAGAACTTTCTTCCACGGATGCAACATTTGTATCCATTAATAAAATCTCTAAGAATTTACAAAATGCGGTAGTTTCCATTGAAGATAGAAAATTTTATGAACATAAAGGTTTTGATTTGAAAGGGATTGCTCGTGCTGGCGTTAATTTAATCACTAGCGGTGGGATTTCTGGTGGTGGTAGTACGATTACACAACAACTTGCCAAAAACGCGCTACTGACGCAAGAACAAACCTTTACACGAAAAGCCAAAGAAATTTTTATGGCCCGTGAAATTGAAAAAACCTACTCAAAAGATGAAATTTTGGAAATGTACTTAAACCGCTCTTACTTTGGTAATGGAGAGTGGGGAGTCGAAAATGCTTCATTAAAATATTTTGGTAAATCAGCAGCAGACTTAAACATACCAGAAGCTGCGACAATCGCCGGACTACTTCAAGCTCCAAGTGCATACGATCCATACAATCATATTGACAAAGCAACGAATCGCCGCAACATGGTATTAAATGCGATGGTCGAAACAGGAACCATTACAAAAGCAGAAGGCGACAAATACAAAGCGACAAAAATAGTTTTAAATGATCAATCAAAAGATCCGCTTGCGAATAAATATCCGTGGTATATCGATGCAGTTATCAATGAAGCTGTAAATGAAGCAGATATAACGCAAGATGAGATTATGCAAAAAGGATATAAAATCTACACAGAATTAGACCAAAACTATCAAACTTCTTTAGAAAAAGTATACAACAATGACGGACTTTTCCCTTCCAATGCAAATGATGGCACACTGGTTCAATCGGGAGCTGTCCTAATGGATCCTGCTACTGGCGGAATTAGGGCGCTTGTTGGTGGACGCGGAGAACATGTTTTCCGTGGTTTCAACCGAGCGACCCAGATGAAAGCCCAACCAGGTTCCACAATGAAGCCACTTGCGGTTTACACACCGGCGCTTCAATCTGGCTATGATGTAGACTCTATGCTAAAAGATGAAAAAACAACATACAAAGGCAATTATACTCCAACCAATGTGGGTGGCGTTTATAGCGGAGAAGTCCCAATGTATAAAGCTGTAGCCAACTCAATTAACGCTCCTGCCGTTTGGTTACTTGATCAAATCGGCATTGATAAAGGCGTAAAATCTGTCGAGAAATTCGGAATTACAGTTCCTGAAAAAGATAGAACTCTCGGGCTTGCCCTTGGTGGTATGAGTAAAGGTGCTTCGCCAGTTGAAATGGCAACAGCGTATGCGACATTTGCTAATAATGGTGCTAAACCGGAATCACATATTATTACTAAGATAGTTGACCCATCAGGCAATACAGTATATGAAAATGTTCCTAAAACAAAACAAATTATTTCAGAAACAGTATCTAATGAAATGACTTCCATGCTTTTAGACGTTATCAATACCGGGACAGGTCGAAGTGCAGCTGTTTCTGGTCATGAAATGGCTGGTAAAACAGGTTCGACACAAGTACCTTTTGATGATACAAGTGGTACAAAAGACCAATGGTTTGTGGGTTATACGCCAAACTTGGTCGGAGCCGTTTGGATGGGATTTGATAAAACAGACAAAGAACATTACCTAACTACGACAAGTTCTGCGGGTGTATCTAGCCTCGCCCACTACGTAATGAATAGCGGTTTACAGTATCAGAAATCAGCAGACTTTAGTACGAAGAGTGCCGCGCAAGAAACCGCAACGAAAAAAGAAGAAGAAGAAAAAGAAAAGAATAGTGGCAGCGACTTTTGGAGTGGTGTGAAAGAAAAAGCCGATGAAGCTGGAGAAACAATCAAAAAAGGCGCCGATAAAGTAAAAGAGTTCGGTGGAAAAGTTTCTGATGGCATTGGAAACTTAATTGATTCAATAGGCAATTAATAAAAAGCACATTTTACTATATTGACTCTAGTAAAATGTGCTTTTTTGTATTGCATTAATATTATAACTGTTATACAATGAGTATAACAAAAGAATGAGGTGAGTACATTGGATAAAACACAAATCGCATTAATTATACCCGTAATCCTTCTCTATTTAGCTTTATTATTAACAGCTATTATTGACTTAACAAAAAACTGGAATGAAAGAAAAAATCCAGTTATCTGGCTAGTTGTCATTATCGTTATTAACATTTTTGGCCCCATATCCTATTTTATTTTTGGCCGAAAAGAGGAAGGTAACTAATGAAAAAATTGGAAATTCAAGGACTAAAGAAAAAATACAATGGCAAATGGGTTATTAAAGGTATTGACCTCACTATCAATGAAAAAGAATGTGTAGCACTTATTGGTCCTAATGGGGCAGGAAAGTCAACCATGATTAATATGATTGTCCAAATCTTAGCACAGGACGAAGGGCAAATTACTTTAGACGGTCAAAATGCAAAATTAGTTCGCGAAAAAATTGGTTTTTTACCGCAGTATCCTGAATTTTATGGTTGGATGAGCGCGACAGAGTGCCTTCATTTTATGGGAAAGCTATCTAATATGAAAAAAAATGATTTAAAAGCACGCATTAAAGAAGTCTTAAAATTAGTAGGGCTAGAAGAGAGTGCGAATAAAAAAATTAGCACGTATTCAGGAGGAATGCGACAACGACTTGGGATTGCTCAAGCCATTTTGCACCGACCAGAACTACTTGTACTAGATGAACCAGTATCCGCACTTGATCCTATCGGTCGCCGGGAAATGATGCTGCTATTAGCCAAACTAAAAAAAGAGATTACTATTTTGTTTTCCACACATATTTTAAAAGATGCTGAAGAAATTTGTGACCGCATTGCCATCATTAAAAATGGCGACTTGGTTACAGATAAGACAGTAGCGCAACTTATGGAAGAAGAAAGTTCCCCTGTGTTTGATGTCGAATTTAGTGGGGACAGTGAAGCATGGCAAACGCTACTACTTCAAAATGAACACGTGGAGAAAATTGAAAAAATTGGGATGGTTTATCAAGTTTACACAACTAACCAAAAAGCTGGGGCAGAAGCTATTTTGAAATCTTTATTACAAATAGATGGTGAATTTATTCGTGTCGAAAACAGACACCAAAGCTTAGAGGAAATTTTTATGGAGAAGGTGGGCAAATGACACATTTTAATGCTTTATTAGCAAAAGAGTGGCTGGAACAACGTAGAAGTTTAAAAATCATATGGCTGCCGATTGTATTTGCACTTCTTGGACTCACACAACCACTAATGATGTATTTTTTACCAGAAATTCTAAAAGCAGTAGGCGCAGGCACAGAGACAGAACAAGTAGTCGCTTTAATGGGAAATCAATCAGCTCAAGAGGTTATGGCTCAAACACTTGGTTCCCAGTTTGATCAAATTGGCATTATCATTATCATCGTTGTTGCGATGGCTTGCATTCAGAATGACCGAACAAGAGGCATGTTAGCGTTTATTATGACAAGACCAGTGAGTGCAGTGGAATATGTGCTATCAAAATGGGTAATGCAATGTATGGTAGGTTTAAGTTCTCTTTTCATTGGCTATGTATTGGCTGCTTATTATACGTACTTTTTATTTGGAGAATTAGCAATCAATTCTTTAACTCAAGGATTTTTTGTTTACGCCATTTGGTTTATCTTTGTAATTAGTTTGGTTGTTTTTGCGAGCGCGGTTTTTGATAGTAATGCGGTTGTTGCGATGAGCAGTGTGTTTATAGCGATTGTTTTAGGTGTAATCAGTGGTTTTGGCGGCTGGATTCAAATGTTTAATCCGGCTTATCTAAGTAAAAATGCAACAATGCTAATTATGTCTGATAAAACGATGGATTATTTTATCCCACCAATTTGCATAACTATCATATGGATTGCTCTGTTTGTAAGTTTAACCATCCTAATGATAAAAATAAAACCACTCCCAAAAGCGGAATAGCGAACATTTTTCCTGTGTTTTGCGAAAATATCCGGTTTATACTAAAATAGAATAAAAAGGGGTGGCGAAATGGAACGAATAGAGCGAGATACACTTGGAGAAATTTCTGTAGATGCGACGAAATATTGGGGAGCGCAGACAGAACGAAGTAGAAGGAATTTTGCTATTGGTGATAATCCCATGCCGATAGAAATTATATATGCTTTTGGTCAATTAAAAAAAGCCACTGCAAAAGTGAACGCAGCAGAAGGGAAACTATCCGAAGAAAAAGCAATAGCGATTGGCCAGGTTTGTGATCAAATCATTCAAGGGAAACTAAATGACCATTTTCCTTTAGTCGTTTGGCAAACAGGAAGTGGGACGCAGAGTAACATGAATGTCAATGAAGTTATCGCACACGTTGCCAACTTAACTTTAAATGAAGGACAAATTCATCCGAATGATGATGTCAACATGTCGCAAAGCTCGAACGACACATTTCCAACAGCGATGCACATTGCCGCATACGACGCTTTAATAACAAAACTTTTACCAGAAATAACTAAAATGGAAGCTGTTTTGACAGAGAAGAAAAATAAATATATGCACCTTGTTAAAATTGGCAGAACACATTTGCAAGACGCAACCCCATTAACACTTGGTCAAGAAATTAGTGGTTGGGAAGCGTGTCTTACGAATAATAAAAACTATCTCGAAACAAGTATGAAAGCAATTTTGCCACTTGCAATCGGTGGGACTGCAGTTGGGACAGGCTTAAATGCGACACGTGATTTTGGTGATAAGGTTGCCGAAGAATTGATGAAACAAACGGGATATCCTTTTACTTCTGATTCCAATAAGTATTTTGCTTTAACTAGTCATAGTCCGATTAATTTTGTTCATGGCGCCATTCGTAGTCTTGCTTCAGATTTAATGAAAATAGCTAATGATATCCGTTTATTAGCGAGTGGACCACGTAGCGGTATAGGTGAGCTAACTATCCCTGCTAATGAACCAGGAAGCTCTATTATGCCTGGGAAAATAAATCCTACCCAATGTGAAGCAATGACGATGGTAGCGGCTCAAGTCATGGGAAATGATACGACAATTAATATTGCTGCAAGTCAAGGAAACTTTGAACTAAATGTTTACAAGCCAGTAATCATTTTTAATTTCCTCGAATCTGTTCAACTTCTTTCAGATAGCATGCGTTCGTTCCGAGTGCATTGTTTAGAAGGACTTACTGCGAATGAAAAGGTTATTGAAACAAAAGTAAATGACTCGCTAATGCTTGTCACAGCTTTGAATCCACATATTGGTTATGAAAAAGCTGCCAAAATTGCTAAGCTTGCTTTTGAAGAAAATACGACATTAAAAGAAGCGGCGATTAAAACTGGTTTTGTGACAGAAAAACAATTTGATTTATGGATTGATCCGTTAAAAATGACTAATTTGTAATCTCATACTTTAGAATGAACTTCCCTAGAAACAATTGTTGTCTAGGGATTTTTCACGTATAATGAAACCACTTTTACCAGACAAATATTAGGAGATGCAAAACATGTCAGTGTTATTTACGATACTTTTAATGGCAGTGATTGGTGGGTTTATTGGCGCAATGACGAATTATATCGCCATTCGAATGCTTTTTCGCCCCTACAAAGCCATTTACTTATTTAATAAACGTTTACCATTTACACCAGGATTAATCCCGAAACGGCGCGATGAGCTAGCGAAACATATCGGAAAAGTAGTAGTGAGCCATCTACTCACCGAAGATGCCATTCGTGCGCGGTTGCTAGATGAGAATTTACAAAAAGAAATAACCGATACTATTACGAAAATGTTCCATGAAAAAATGCAATTAGAAACAACAACTAATGAACTTCTACATCATTTTGGTTATGAAAATGCAGAAATCCGTTCGATGGCATGGATAGAAAAAACAATGGAAAAAGAAATTAATCACTTTTTATCTACTAAAAAAACAACGAAAATGAGTGATTTAATCCCAGCGATGCTAGAGTCAGAATTAACAACTAAACTACCACATGTAACAGAGAGAATTACGAGTAAAATGGCCTTATTTGTAGCGAGTGAAGAAGGTAAAATACAAATTAAACAAATGTTGCAAAATTTCTTTGAAGAACACGGGAAAATGGGAAGCGTGGCTAGAATGTTCATTAATGTAGAAAGTTTCTCTGAAAAAATTCAACAAGAAGGCTTGAAACTTATTAATCAAGAAGATACTAAAAATTTAATCAACCAACTTTTAACGACAGAATGGAAAAACTTCGAAGCAAAAGAGTTAGAGGAACTTATTCCTACTGAAAAGCAAGCTCAATTAGCGGGGCAGCTTACTTCTGAACTTATCCAAGCTTTCCCTCATGAGAAATTATTTAATCAGCCTATTCAAGTGATATTACGTAATTATGAGACAACTATTATAGAAAAAGTAATTCCTTTTGCAGTAGAAAGAATGCTTGATTTTGTGGCGACACATAGTGCGGAAATAGTCGAGCGAATGGACTTAGCAAAGCTTGTTGAAACACAAATTGCCACTTTTTCTTTACCTGAAATCGAAAAACTTGTTGTAGAGATTTCTGGAAGAGAGTTAAAAATGATTACTTATTTAGGTGGGATTTTAGGTGGATTTATTGGAATTATCCAAGGCGTTCTCGCAATGTGGATTTAGTTCTTTTATACTGGAATAACCGGTGAGTTTTTGTTATAGTGAAACAGAAGTGACAAATACAGATATTTGGAGGATTTATCAATGGCAATTAATATTTATGATTTAGCACATGATTTAGACAAAGGAATTCGTGAAACACCTGAATTCATCAGCTTACAAGATGCATACCGTGAAGTAAACGAAAATGCAGATGCAAAAGCAAAATTCGAACGCTTCCGTGATGTTCAAGTAACTATTCAAGAAAAACAAATGACTGGTCAAGAAATTGACGACGAAACAGTAGATGTAGCTCAACAAGTAGCACAAGAAGTTCAAGAAAACGAACTAATCGTTAAACTAATGGAAAAAGAACAAGCAATGAGCACAATTATCAATGATCTAAATCGCATTATCATGACGCCATTACAAGATCTTTATAATGTAGCTAACGATTAATTTTTCATTAATTCAAGTGGTTCTATTATTTGTTATTTATTTAGCAGATAATAGGACCTTTTTTATTGGAAATGCTTGTACCTATAACAATAGTAATGTATAATAAGAACGTATATTCGGTTTTTTACAGGAGGCGAAAGTCATGAAAGAAATCCAATTTTTACATATGGCTGATTTACATTTAGATAGTCCTTTCATTGGACTTTCGGGACTGCCACAGCCGCTTTTTTCTGCCATACAAGAAAGTACATTTCAATCATTAGAACGGATTACGACTGTTGCGATAAAAGAAGCAGTAGATTTCGTTTTAATTGCTGGAGATATTTATGATAGCGAAGATCAAAGTGTTCGTGCTCAAGCGCGTTTTGCAAAAGAAATGAAACGATTAGAAGTAGCAAATATTCCTGTTTTTATGATTCATGGAAATCATGATTTCATAGAAAAGCATAAAGAAAAACTCGTATTACCAAGCAATGTGCACGTCTTTTCAGAGCAAGTAGACGTAATGTCGCATAAAACAGCTACTGGTGTGAGGGTTAATATTTATGGGTTTAGTTACAATGAACGCCATATTCGCTCAAGTCGAGTGGGTGAGTACAAGATTCAAGGCGATGCTGATTTTCATATTGCGCTATTACATGGCTCAGAAGTGTCAAGTAGCGAGGAACATGATGTGTACGCCCCATTTCGTGTGCAAGAAATTAGCAAAAAAGGTTTTGACTACTGGGCACTTGGTCACATTCATAAGCGACAATTGCTTGCAGAGTCTCCTAGCATTTATTACCCAGGAAATATTCAAGGGCGAAACCGCAAAGAATCAGGCGAAAAGGGCGCCAGTATCATAACATTATCAGAAGCAAGTACCACCATTGATTTCATTGGAACAAGTCCAATTATTTGGGAAGAAGTCGTAATTACGTTGCCGGAAAATGGCGAAATAAATGCCTTTTATCGTGAAATTACTAAGATGTTAGAAAGTTATCAAGGAAGAAGTCACTCTTATTTTCTTCATATAATTGTTAAGATGGGAAATAAAAAGAAAATCCATACGAATGATTGGCTACAGATGCTCCAAGAAGAAGTAGAAGTTACAGGTAATACTTTTGTATGGGTACACAAATTAACAACGGAGATAACGAATCAAAGTAATTCACAAACATGGTATGAATCGCATATAGCAGGAGAAGAAATCAAGCATTCGTTTGAGACCCTGCAAGATGAATCTGCTTTTTACCAAGCGGTAGAAGCTTTATATCTTGAAAGTGGAGTGAGTAGATACTTGGATGATTTGTCTGGAATTGATCGTGAGAGGTTACTACAAGATGCTTTAATGGAATTAGGGAGGACGCTTGCAGAAGTGGAAGGTGATGATAAATGAGAATAACCTCTATTGATATTATTGGTTACGGAAAATGGTCTGATGCTCATTTTAATAATATTACCAATTTCCAAGTGTTCTATGGTGAAAATGAAGCTGGAAAATCAACTATTATGGCTTTTATACATAGTATTTTGTTTGGTTTCCCAACGAAACAACAATCAATACCACGCATGGAGCCAAAAAACGGAGGACCATATGGCGGAAGGTTAACGTTAGAAGACACACCTTTAGGAAGAGTCATCATTGAACGCTTAAAAGGAAAAGCAACGGGAGATGTTCGGATATATTACGGAGATGGTCAAACTGCTGGAGAAGAAAAATTACCAGAAATTATCGGCGAAATTGATCGAAACACCTATGAGGCTATTTTTTCATTCGATATACACGGTTTGCAAAATATTCATCAATGGAAAAAGAAAGAATTTGAACGCTATTTGTTAGCAACAGGAACAACAGGTTCGGACGCTCTTCTAAAGGCGGCCGAAGCGTTACAAAAAAAATTAGATAGTCTATATAAACCGAGCGGGCGAAATCCACTAATTAACCAACAACTAAAAAAAGTAAAAGAAGCCCAACAAGCTTTTCAAAACGCCAAAAAACAAAATGCGCAATATGAACAATTAATCCACGAGAAAGAAGAAGCGATAGTAAGGCAAACAGAGCTACAAAAAGAAAAAACAACAATGCGAGTGGAGTTAGATACATTAGCAACATTAGCGGATTTGTGGCCATTATACCAAGAATGGAAAGCACTCAGTAACAAAGCTTCAGAAACAACAGAAGCTTCTTTTCCACCTGATGGAGTTATTCGTTTAGAACACTTACACCTTCGAGAAAAAGAATGGCAGAATCAACTTATCCAACTAGAAGAACGTAAAAAAAATCTAATTAGCAACAATAAGTATGAACATAGTACTTTTTTTGCCGAAAATGAAGCAGAAGTCACGTATCTAATCGAAACGTATGCAGCTTTTGGAGAGCGAGAAATCCAGTTAAAGAATTTAAACCAAGAAATTAAATTTCAGCAAGTCGACACAAAACAACCACTTAGAATATGGTCGAGCGAACTAGAACAAACAATGATTCATTTAAAAGAAAAAGAAGAGTCCTACAAAGAGCAACAACATGATATCGAGCTGAAATTAAAATATACTAATGACTCCGAAAAAAAGCTCCAAAAGAAGATTGATCAAATAGAAGCGGAGATGTGGGATAATAAAACATTCCAACAAGCAAAAGAAAAAATGCAGGATAGTCCTAAAACTTTTAGAACTAAGACGATGGTTTCCTTGGGCATATTTGCAGTAGCGTTCATCTTGATGATAGTTTTCCAAGCTATTTGGAGTGTAGCACTTGTTTTTGTTTTTGCCCTTATAGCGGGTTATGCTTTTATTACTACTGGAAAATCCTCTCCAACAAATAATGAGCAAATTCTAGCTTTTTTAGAACAAAAGAAAATAAGACAAGAATGGCAACAACTTTTGAACGAAATGGATATGGTTGCTTCACAAATTGCGGAATTAAGAGCAGCTGAGAATAAATTAAGTGAAAATATCTACCAACATACGATGGAACTGAGGCACTTCTTTTCTGACTTGGGAATAAATAGTGAACCTAGTTCGAACTGGCTTTATGAACTTAGCGCTTACAAAAAAAATAGTGAAAAAAAGCAATTAGCAATGGAACTTATCTCCAAACTAGAACCATTAGTAGAGAAGCAAGAAGCATATAGGGCAAGACTAGAAAACTTAAAATTGCCTGTAGATTATACTGACATGGAAGAAAAAATCACTTTTCTCCGTCAGGGTTTGCTCTATTATCGGAACCACTTAACTGAAAACGCAAAGCTCGCTGAAAAATTGGAACAAGTAACGATGCAATTAGATTTAGTTAAGCAAGATTTATTACTTGTAAAGAAAGAAAAGGCTGACTTACTAGAACGTGCGAATGTGAGTAACGAAGAAGACTTCCGCATGGCCGCAATGCGCGTGAAAGAAGAACAGAAATGGCGCGAACGATTAGTTTTAATAGAAGCGCAACTTGAGCCAGAAAAGCGAGAAGCTCTAAATCAATATGAAAACCAAGCAACTATCAAAGAAAAAGAACTGCAATTAGAAGAAGCTCTACGGCAGATAGAATTAGAACAAGAGCAACTTCATGCCTCACTCGCAGCACAAAACCATGCACTAGACAAATTAGAAGAAGGTGGTACTTTCGCTGGACTGATGCAAGAATTTTATTCAGAAAAAAGTAACTTACAGCAAATCTCAGCTGAGTGGACAGAAACAAAGCTAGCGCTTCAAATGTTGCAAAACACGATGCAACAGTTACAAGAAGGAAAACTTCCAAAAACATTAAAATTGGCAAGTGAATATTTTAATCACTTAACTAGTGGGAATTATAAAAAAGTCTATTTGCAAGATAATAGGCTTCAAGTAGAGAGTAAGGGTAGTATTCCGTTCTTCCCTGAAGAACTTAGCCAAGCAACTAAGGAACAGCTATATTTGGCTATTCGTTTTGCATTAATTGATGTTATTCACAAAGACTTTCCACTTCCAATCATAATTGATGATGGATTTGTGCATTTTGATTCCTCGAGAATGGGACAAATGATGCAGCTACTACAAAAACGAAAAAGTGAAAACCAAGTCATTTTTTTCACATGCCATCAAGAAACTCGCAAATATTTTTCCAGTGAGGACATACGCGTGCTATAATGGGTGAAGAAACTTCTTACTACAGAAAGAAAGAAGGCGATACAATGGAAAAAAGATTATTAGACTTTGAAGTTGGGGAAACAGTAGACTTATTCTTGCTAATTAAATCAAGCGTAAAAGGAACGGCTAGCAACGGAAAGCCCTTTTTGAGCCTTGTCTTGCAAGATAAATCAGGTGAATTAGAGGCAAAACTTTGGGATGTTAAAGAAAGTGATGAAGCGAATTACGGAGTACAACAAATAGTTCACCTTATGGGTGATATTCAAAATTATCGTGGTCGTAAACAATTGAAAATCCGCCAAATTAGACAGGCTACAGCGCTAGATGGTGTTAGTGCCAGTGAATTCATGGAAACCGCGCCAATTAATAAAGAAGAAATGGCCGATGAAATTACACAATATATTTTTGAAATGAAAAATGCAAACTTACAACGAATTACACGAGCGCTGTTAAAAAAATATCAAGATGATTTTTATGATTATCCAGCAGCAATGCGTCATCATCATGAATTTGTTTCTGGTTTGAGCTTTCATGTAGTTTCCATGCTACGTCTTGCTAAATCGGTCGCTGATCTATACCCATCTGTTAATCGGGATTTATTGTACGCAGGTGTGATTTTACATGATTTAGGAAAAGTTATTGAACTTTCTGGTCCAGTATCGACAACATACACACTGGAAGGTAATTTAATTGGTCATATATCTATCGTAGTGGAAGAAGTTAGTAAAATTGCTGACGAACTTTCGATTGATGGTGAAGAAGTCGTGGTATTAAAACATGTGCTTCTTTCTCATCACGGCAAAGGGGAATGGGGTAGCCCAAAACCACCACTTGTGCGTGAAGCAGAGATTTTACACCAAATTGATTTAATGGATGCATCTTTGAATATGATGGATAAAGTATTAAAACATACAAAACCTGGTGAATTCAGTGAACGAGTATTTGGATTAGACAATCGTTCATTTTATAATCCTACGTTTGAATAACAAAAAAACACGCTTGGAAAATTCCAAGCGTGTTTTTTATTGCTTATTTAGATGACTCTTTTTCACTAGATGAAGAACCATCAAAATCTTTGAAAGCATCTTTCAAGTCTTTATCTTCTACTTTTACATTAGCTTTTTTGAATTCTTCTTTAAGCGTTTTTTGCATGTTTTCAGTAGTCAATTGAGACTCAAGGTAAGAAGCTTTTACAGCTTTTTTATCTTTTTCAAAAGTTGTTTTTGTTGCAGGTTTGTCCATTTGGATGATGTGGTATCCATATTGTGTTTTTACTGGAGCGCTAATGTCGCCTTTGTTTTTAAGGGCATAAGCTGCTTTTTCAAATGCAGGATCCATTTTACCAGGACCGAATGGAGCTAACTCTCCACCATTTTCTTTAGTAGCAGTATCTGTGGAATATTCTTTCGCTAAATCAGCAAATTTTGCGCCATCTTTCAGTTTTTGTTCAACTTCTTTGGCTTTGTTTTCATCAGCTACAAGAATATGGCTTACAGTAATATCTGGTTGCCAAGTTTCGTAGTATTTTTTAAGAACTTTGTCGCTAGTATCTGTATTGGCTTCCGTAGCTTTTTGAACTAACAAATTGTACTTAAGTTGGCTTTTGAATGATTTTTCTGTTAAGCCACTTTGAGCTAAAACAGCAGAGAATTGATCGCCGTATTGTGATTTATACTCGTTGAATTTTTTGTCAACGTCTTCATCACTTACTTTGTATTTATCGCCAAGAATTTTTTCGAAAGTCAGTTGTTGTACGAATTCAGAACCGTATTTATCTTTCATTGCGTCATAAAGTTCGTCTTTTGTTACATCGCCAGAGTCTGTCTTAACGACATCTCCGCCGCCACCGCACGCTGCTAGACTGAACAATGCCATCACCATGACAAGTCCAAGTATTAATTTCTTCTTCATTAAATAAAACACACTCCTTAGTTGTTGGAATAATTCCCGCTTAACACAATAACTATCATAACATAAATTAAAGATAAAAAGAAAAGATGAAAGAAATTTAATGATATTCTTATGGTTTAGTCAGAAATCAAAATAGAAAACCCACGTTCTGCACTTTCGATAAAACAATTCTTTGGCATTTTCCATAGTTTTTTAATATGTGTAAAATCAGAAAAGCTCATTCCGAAGTGGACAGAAAGTAATATCAGGAACATACCTGAATGTCCGATGGGTGTAAGAAGCATTAATGCAACTAAAATAGCAGTGATAATCAAAAATGGTAAAATTAACGAAAAAATGTAATGCCATTTTGGTATTATGCGCTTAATATTTAATTTAATACATGGAAGGAAAAAGAAATGGATGCGCCATTGAATAACAGTTCCTTCGCGATATTTAAAGCATCCAAGAATATGAAGTAATTTATGAATGGGGTAAATTAAAATAATACCTAAAAAGCTAGCAAGTTGATAGTCATTTGTAAGTTGACCAGGGTAAATTAAATGTTGTGTTAAAAAACAAATACATACGGCAGCTAGCCAGACAAGAATTCCTTTTAGGAAAAGTCGATTAAATTCGTCTCGTCGCTCTGTGTTGATTGATTTAAGGCAGCGCATTGTAAGCTTTCCTCCAGTTATAGCTAAAATAGTACTCTTCTGTCAGAAGGCACCATAGTATTGTATGCTCAAATGCTACAAAATTCAAGCTTTTTTTAGAGAAATTATTGTCTAATTATGACGATTTTTTGAAAGGGGTTTGAGGCAAATAAAAAAACTGAGCAGTCGCCCAGTTTTTCTACTTATTTATTATCTTTTTTTAGTGTTTTTTCTAAGTCAGAAATTGTTTTTTGCATATCTTTGATTTCGTCTTTTAAGCGTTTCTTCTCCGGTTCCATTTCTTCATTCCATTTGGAAACAGATTCCATGATGTCAGAGGAAACATCTTTTAATAGAGTAGAACCTTCTGTGCCAAGAACTTGAACTGATTGGATAAGCTCATTTGCATTATATGCGAGTTCTTTTAAAATAACACTTGCTTCGCCTGATTTAGCGACAATATCTTTTCGAAGTTCATTGCCGGATTTTGGAGCAAACAATACTGAGGCTGCAGCTCCAATTGCCCCACCAGCTAAAATACCGAAAATAAGTGATTTTTTATTCATTTATACTCCACTCCATCCATAAAGTCATTTTAGTCTACTTTTGCTGCAATAAGTTCAGCAATTTCTTGGTAACGTTCTTGCGTATACCAGTCTGCGTTATCTTTCCATTTTAACCCAAAGTCATCTGATTTGCTATACCTTGGTATTAAATGGATATGACAATGAAAAACAGATTGGAAAGCAACTTCTTCATTATTATTTAAAATATTTAATCCCTGAATTGGTAAAGCTTCTTTTAATGCCCTCGCGATTTTGGGTACGCGGCGGAATAATTCAGCGGCCGTTTCATCGGGTAAGTCAAATGTGTTCCTAGCATGTTTTTTGGGAATTACGAGTGTATGACCTTCTGTGACTTGCCCTAAATCAAGGAAAGCATATACTTCATCATCTTCGTACACTTTGGCAGAAGGAATTTCACCGCGAACTATTTTGCAGAAAATGCAATCGTCCATTAAGTATGACCACCTTTCATAACGTATAATTATGTACTACTTTAATTTAACATAAAAAGCAGTGAAAAGCATGTGTTAGATAGTAGGTGATGGATTATTTTGACAGTTCAAGGGATGAATATGCTATTATTAACTAAAGATTATGTAAGGAGGTACGGAAATGGCTTTAGTAGAAGTAGAACATCTGACGGGCGGGTACACCAAACGTCCAGTCTTAAAAGATATTTCATTTGCGATTGAAGAAAAACAGATTGTTGGCTTAATTGGACTTAACGGGGCAGGAAAAAGTACGACGATTAAACATATAACCGGCCTAATGCATCCTAAACAAGGAACTATTAAAATCAATAATCATCAATTAGTGGAAGATACAGAAACATATAGAAAGCAATTTTCTTATATCCCAGAAACGCCGGTATTGTATGAAGAATTAACCTTAAAAGAACATTTAGAATTAACCGGTATGGCTTATGGCATATCAGAAGAAGAGCTGCATGCAAGAATGACTCCTCTTTTAAAAGAGTTTCGTTTAGAGAAAAAACTTAATTGGTTTCCAGCCCATTTTTCTAAAGGGATGAAACAAAAAGTAATGATTATGTCGGCTTTTTTAATTGAGCCTAAATTATATATCATTGATGAGCCTTTTGTTGGCTTAGATCCGCTTGGTATTCAGTCATTACTTAACTGGATGGACGAAATGCGTAGTAAAGGTGCAAGCATTTTAATGTCCACGCATATACTTGCAACGGCTGAGAAATATTGCGATACGTTCATTATTATTCATCAAGGCGAAATTCGCGCAGAGGGGACACTGAAAGACTTGCAAACAAACTTCGAAATGCCAGGAGCTTCACTTGATGAAATTTACATTCAGTTGACAAAGGAAGAGGAAGCTGATGAAGATGATATTTGACAGCAAAGCACTTTGGAAAGAACGTTTTAGTGCCTATACGACTGAAGTCATGCGCTATCTTCGTTATATGTTTAATGATCATTTGCTTTTTGTGCTTGTAATTGGGCTTGGAGCAGGGATTTTTTATTACGCTGGTTGGGTGAAGACGCTTGAGTCGACTTTCCCAGTTATCCCATTGATGGTTATTTTACTCACTGCTTCGATTGCCATTAGTCCTGTTGCCACGTTGCTAAAAAAACCAGATATTGTTTACTTAATTGTACAGGAAAAAGCAATGGATACTTATTTTACTCAAGCAAAAATAGCGAGCTTCTTTATGCAATTATACGTTTTTGTGATTGTGCTTGGCGTTTGTATGCCAATGTATGTGGAAGTGACAGAGGTCCCGTACAGCCAATTTTTCACTTTGTTTATTGTTCTCAGTATGCTTAAAGCGTGGAACATTTATTTTGGCTGGGAAAGTATGAAATTAGAAGAGGCGGATACAACGTGGATGTTTATTCGTGTTATCCTTAATGCTATTTTAATTTATATTGCGTTAGTCGCCGCACCTTATATTTCTATTCCGTTAGTTTTAGTAGTGCTTTTGGCAAGTTACTACTGGCTTCGAACTAAAACGGCAAAAGTGACGTTACGCTGGGAATATTTAGTTGATAAAGAAGAAGCGCGAATGAACCGTTTTTATCGTTTAGTGAATTTGTTTACGGATGTACCTCACTTGCGCGGCACGGTTCGAAGACGTAGTTATCTCGATTTTCTGTATCAACCAATTCCTTATGCGAAAAGAAAAACGTTTGCTTATCTATTTAGTCGGACTTTTATTAGAACAAATGAATATGCCGGTCTTTACATTAGACTTACAGTAATTGCCGTTATTTTACTCGTGTTTGTGCAAGGTTTTTATTTAAATATTATTTTTTCATTATTATTTTTGTATTTAACAGGCTTTCAATTTATCCCGATGTTAAAACATTACGATGCTCAAATTATGTTAAGACTTTATCCGATTAATGATAGCTATCGTCATCGTAGTTTTATCCATTTTCTAAGGATTTTGTTGCTCGCTCAAGCACTACTCTTTAGCGTGATTGGTATTGCTCAAAATGGAACCATCGGCGGGATGATTATTTTAGGAATCAATTTGGCTTTTGTAGTCATCTTTACGTTTCTTTATGCTCCAATTAGAATGAAAAAAATGTACGAATGAAAAAAGCGATTTGGATAATTTAGTCCAAATCGCTTTTTCTTATTTAGCGTCGTGCGAAAATTCCGGATAATGATAAATATCCTCGTGAGAAAAGTTAGATTGCGAATTATTTTTTTTCATGATATTTGTAATTTCTTTGTACAAAGGTGTTTTTTTCCATTCTTGAAAGAAAACTTCAGAGTCCCAAAAAGAGATAATTAAAAATTTATTCATATTCATCGCTTTTGTGAGTTTTGTACTTTGCAAGCCAGGGGTTTCACTAAAATGTAGGCTAGCTCGTTGATACATTTGCAAGAAAATAGGGATTTCTTCATCGCGGAGGTGGACATATTCAAAGACAACTACCCCAAAACCTTTTAAGGAACCACTGCTTTGTAATACTCGATATTCAGCTCCTTCTTGGAAAAGTTTTTCGCCAGTAGACTCTTGATACAAAAGCGATTGGGAAAAATTTTGTAGAAGTGTCACATTTGCGCCAGTATAATTCGCCATTAATTGACGAAGGTAGTGCTCTGTTCCAGTGGTGATAAATACTTTTTTCATGATAAGTCCTTCTTTCGGTTTTATTCCATTAAGATAAATGATTACATCTGTATTTTCCACGTTTTTTATAATTGAAACAGCTGATAGGCAATTTGTTTGGTTTTATACAAATTTTCTAGTATCCTTTTATCTGGAGAAGTTATTTATTGTTCTGTTGCCTATTGTGTGTAAATGAACAAAGGAGGGAAGCGACTCGATGACAAAAATAACAAATGATTTATTTTTAAAAGCAGCGCGAAAAGAACAAATTGACCGAATTCCGGTTTGGTACATGAGACAAGCAGGGAGATCCCAACCAGAATACCGCAAATTAAAAGAAAAATACTCTCTATTTGAAATTACTCATCAGCCAGAAATATGTGCGTATGTAACCAAATTACCAGTAGATCAATATGGTGTTGATGCAGCTATTTTATACAAAGATATTATGACACCACTTCCGGGGATGGGAGTAGAGGTTGAGATTAAATCTGGTATTGGTCCAGTCATACATAACCCCATAAGAACTTTCCAAGATGTAGAAAAACTGACAATGTTTAAACCAGAAATTGAAGTGCCTTATGTGCTTGATACGATAAAACTATTAGCAGATGATATGTTAGATGTGCCTTTAATTGGTTTTGCAGGTGCACCGTTTACGTTAGCAAGTTATATGATAGAAGGTGGTCCATCGAAAAATTACCACCAAACAAAAAGCTTCATGTATCGCGAACCAGAAGTTTGGGCAATATTAATGGAAAAACTGGGACGAATGACTGCGAACTATTTGATTGCACAAATTAACGCAGGTGCTTCCGCGGTGCAATTGTTTGATTCTTGGGTAGGAGCACTTAGCCGAGCAGACTATGCTAAGTATATTCGACCAGTAATCGAAATGATTGTCAGAGAAGTGAAAGCAGCGCATCCAACAACTCCAATTATTATGCAAGCAGTTGGCGCAAGTCACCTTTTAGCAGAATGGGAAACAATGCCACTTGATGTCGTTGGCGTCGATTGGCGAGAAACCATCACAAGTGCTCGGAAAAAAGTTCCAACAAAAGCAATTCAAGGAAATCTTGACCCGTCTACACTCCTTGCACCTGCCAAATGTTTGGAAGAAGCAGACCGTATTTTGCAAGAAGGCGTACTAGAACCAGGTTATATTTTTAATTTAGGCCATGGTGTTTTCCCAGAAGTAGCACCAGAAATGTTGAAAAAGCTAACTAATTACATCCATGAACGTAGCGAAATTCTATTAAAAAAAGGATGATGTAAAATGACTAAAAAAGTAGGTCTACTTGTAATGGCATACGGAACACCGTATAAAGATGAAGATATCGAACGTTACTATACGGATATTCGTCATGGTCATAAGCCAAGTGAAGAAATGATTGCTGATTTACGCGGTAGATACCATGCAATCGGCGGACTATCCCCACTTGCAAAAATTACCGAAGCACAAGCCTATGGACTAGAAAAAGCTTTAAACGAATCGCAGGATGAAGTAGAATTCAAGACATATATCGGTTTAAAACATATTGAACCTTTCATTGAAGATGCGGTAGAAGCTATGCATAAAGATGGAATAGAAGAAGCAATCTCGATTGTTTTAGCGCCACATTACTCAAGCTTTAGCGTCGAAGCATATAATAAAAGAGCAAAAGAGGCAGCTGATAAACTAGGTAGTCCTAGCATTAAAGCTATCAATGATTGGTATAAACAACCCAAATTCATCCAAATGTGGGCCAATAGAATTAATGAAACAGCAAAACAAATTCCAGCTGATGAATTGTTGGATACCGTTTTAATTGTTTCTGCGCACAGTTTGCCGGAGAAAATCAAACAACATAATGACCCATACCCAGACCAACTGCAAGAAACGGCAAATCTCATTTTTGAAAAGGTGGTAGTTCCTCATTATGCGTTAGGTTGGCAAAGTGAAGGGAAAACTGGAGAACCTTGGCTTGGACCTGATGTACAAGATTTAACGAGAGAACTTTATGGTCAAGAAAAATACAAACACTTTATTTATACGCCAGTTGGATTTGTAGCAGAACATTTAGAAGTATTATATGACAATGATTATGAATGTAAAGTAGTAACCGATGAAGTTGGCGCGGCTTATCACCGGCCTCCAATGCCAAACGCGGATCCAGAATTCTTAGAAGTATTAAGAACGGTTGTCTGGGAAAAATATAGCAATTAAGAGACCTGCCGGAATATTTGTTATTCCGGCATATTTTTCTGAAACAAAGAAAACGTTTTCAATATTTTTAGGTAAATACTATGAAGTTTTAATCTAATTCTCATCTTAGCCGGGCATAATGTTAATTATAGAAAGACAGGAGGTTCACCCAAATGAAAAACAAGGCAGAAAAACAAAGAATTGCCACTAATTTGTCACTTTATATGAAAATAAATGGATATACTCATAGAACATTCGCGCTTGCAGCTGGGGTTTCTGAGAGCACACTCAAAGCATTAATGATAGGGAAAATGAGAAACGAAAATAAATTCCAAAAATACATATCACAAATTACTGAAAGTTTGGCACTGGAAGAAAAATTCTTTGAACAACCGAAAGAAGCGATTACAGCAGCACCTATCACTTTTCAAGATACAAACAAATTGCACCTTGGAGATGAAAAATTCAATGCTATCAGCTTAATGTTAAAAATCGGCGAAATTCATTACGAATCATAAAAGCTCGGGACAATTAGTCCCGAGCTTTTATATATGGTGCAAAATAGAAAGTTTCAGGGCTTGACGAACCTCACTAACTCACGTAAAATGAAGACAATTTTCAAAATAGGAGTGTGACACATGATTAGAAAACTAACTGTATCTGATAATGAAGAAGTAATGGCACTTTTAAAACCCGAAGCAACCCTCAATTTATTTATTATCGGGGATATCGAAAATTTTGGTTACGAGAGTGATGTGCAAGAGCTTTGGGGCGAATTCGATTTATCAGGTAAATTACATGCATTGTTACTTCGATTCGATACGTTTTTCTTACCGTATTCAAAAGATGCTAATTTTGATGCAAAAGCTTTCTCAGAAATTATTGCTAAGCATGATACATATGAAGTTAGCGGTATTTCTCGTGTCACAAAGGAACTAGAACCATTTTTACCAGAGCTTGCTGAAAAAAGACAAGACACTTATTTCTGCGAATGCGAACATGTAAATCGTATTTCTGTCAATCAAGACGTTATTGTCAGAACGGCAGTGGCAGAAGATGTAGCTCCAATTATTAAAATGCGCAAACATATTAAAGAATTTGGTTCGCGCGACGAAAATGAAGAATTAATTATTCGCCAAATTGAAAAAGGCGTGAAACGAATTTATTATATTGAACAAGATCAGGAAGTAGTTGCTGTAGCTGAAACGTCGGCAGAAAATTCTTTTTCAGCAATGATTACTGGTGTAGCGACGAGTGATGGTTATAGACAACGTGGTTTTGCAAGTACACTTCTAAAAAAATTATGTTGTGATGTATTAGCAGAAGGCAAAAAACCATGTTTGTTTTATGATAACCCAGTAGCAGGAGAAATTTATCACCGCCTAGGTTTTGAACATACCGGAGATTTTGTCATGTACAAATAGCCTTTACTTTACGTCCGTAAGATTGGTATGATGGATATATTATGTTAGTAAAGGATGAATAATGTGAAACCACGTGGGATTTGTTTTTTTGATATGGATGGAACACTGTTAAATAGTGACTCCAAAGTACTTGATAGTTCACTTCAAGCATTAGACAAACTTCGAGAGAATAATATTATTCCTGTCATTGCTACTGGACGTACACTTATAGAAATAAGTCATCAAATGAAAATTACCGGTATTGAATCTGCAGTAATGATGAATGGACAAATGGCTATTTTTGAAGGTAAAAAAGTATATGAAGATGTGATTGATGCAGGTTTATTAGAACGATTGACTGAAGAAGCAAAAGCACAAAATGTCGAAGTTTGCTATTATAATGATAAAAGAATTGGGGCAACAGCTAGTTCGCCAGTTGTAAAGGCGCATTATGACTTTTTAGGCGAGCCGATGCCTGAAGTAAGACCTAATATGTATAAAGAAGAAACGATCAACATGGCGCTTCTATTACTCGAAACAGGTGATGCCTATTTCCCAGAACGTTTTCCAGAATTACAATTTGTGCGAAACACACCATTTAGTAATGACGTCTTAAGAAAAGGCGGATCTAAAGCAGTTGGTATTTCGAAATTACTTGAAGTAATGGGCTATCAAGATGTTCCAACTTATGCGTTTGGTGATGGCATGAACGATTTAGAGATGTTTGGCGCGGTGGATTATGCCATAGCAATGGAAAATGCCGTACCATTATTAAAAGAAAAAGCATCATTCGTTACAAAAGATAATAATAGTGATGGAATAATGCTTGGCTTAAAACAATTTGATTTAATATAAAGAAGTGCCTCGTGCGCTTCTTTTTTGTGAAATTCCAACGCAAGACCGATAGAATTGTCATAATTCTTTTGATATAATAAAACTAATCAATTGGAAGAGGAGAAATGTTCATGAACGAAATCAATCACACATCCGAGCGAGCAAACACAGAAAAGAGAACTGAGAAACAAATTATTATGCAAAAAATACTTAATTGGTTTGTATTTTCTTTGCTGCTTGCATCTATCGGTGCTGCGATTGGGAGTAAATTAAGTCCAGAACTTTATTTGCCTCTTGTCGTGTTAGAGATCGCGTTACTTATCACAGCGATGGTAGTGCGTCGAAGTAAAACTATTAATAAAGTTGTAGGATACCCAGTAGTACTAGCATTTGCGTTTGTCACAGGCTTAACACTTGGACCAACTTTGACCTATTATTTTGGTGCAGGGCAAGGTGCCGCCGTTCTAATGGCATTTGTTACAGCAACCGTTACTTTCACAACGCTAGCTTTTATTGGCGCAAAAATGAAGAAAGACTTATCATTCTTAAGCAGTGCTTTATTCGCTGCGATTATTATTCTTATCATCTTTAGTTTTGTAGGAGTCTTTTTACCACTAGGTTCTATGCTATCGACGATTATTTCAGCAGGTGGAACGATTATTTTCTCCTTATATATTTTGTATGATTTTAACCAAATTATGAAGCGCGATGTGGAACTTGCAGATGTGCCAATGCTTGCGCTAAATTTATACCTTGATTTCCTTAACTTATTCATGTTCTTACTTCGCCTATTTACAGGTCGTGATTAAGAAATTCAGAAGATCTGCCAACCTAAAAATTGGTAGATCTTTTTCTATAAAAAAAGATGGTTTTTGTTAGACAAAAGCAAGATAAAAAACTATAATAAAATTAAGGTCAAAAAAGGTCAGACTTATCTTTTATAAGGAGGACGAATAAATGGATTTACAAAAATTTACGCAACAAGTCCAGCAAACAATTGCGGACGCTCAAAATTTAGCAATTGCATCCGAACATCAAGAAATCGACGTCGCTCATGTTTTTAAAGTGTTATTAACAGAGAGTGATTTTGCCAAACGTGTATATGATGTAGCAGAAGTAGATATAGATGCACTTCAAAAAACAGTAGAAGATGCTTTAACAAAAATCCCTGTGGTCTCTGGAAGCGGTGTGAACTATGGTCAAGCAATGAGCCAAGCACTTTTTCAGTTGATGCGGGATGCCGAAAAAGAACAAAAACAATTAGAAGATGATTTTGTATCAACAGAACATCTAATCTTAGCTGTCATGGATCAAAAATCAAATCCAATAACAATGAATCTAAAAAACCAACATAAATCTAAAAAACAAATTCAAGAAGCCATTTTAAAAATCAGAGGAGGGAAAAAAGTGACTTCTCAAAATGCAGAAGAAAACTATGAAGCTTTAACTAAATACGGACGTGATTTAGTCGCGGAAGTAAGAAGCGGCAAACTCGATCCGGTAATCGGACGAGATGCAGAAATCCGTAATGTTATTCGAATTTTATCTAGAAAAACAAAAAATAATCCAGTACTAATAGGTGAACCAGGCGTTGGTAAAACAGCCATTGTCGAAGGGTTAGCACAACGAATCGTTCGAAAAGACGTTCCAGAAGGATTGAAAGATAAAACGATTATCTCACTCGATATCGGTTCCCTTATTGCTGGAGCTAAATATCGCGGTGAATTTGAAGAACGTTTGAAAGCAGTACTTCAAGAAGTAAAACAAAGCGACGGTCAAATTCTGCTATTTATTGATGAAATTCATACAATCGTCGGAGCAGGTAAAACAGATGGCGCGATGGATGCCGGAAATATGTTAAAACCCATGCTTGCCCGAGGTGAACTACACTGTATCGGCGCAACTACGTTAGATGAATACCGCCAATATATTGAAAAAGATGCCGCGCTCGAAAGACGTTTCCAAAAAGTACTTGTCCCAGAACCAACAGTGGAAGATACAGTTTCTATTTTACGTGGATTAAAAGAACGCTTTGAAATTCATCATGGGGTAAACATTCATGATAATGCTTTAGTTGCAGCAGCAAGTCTTTCTAATCGTTATATTACTGACCGTTTTTTGCCGGATAAAGCAATTGACTTAGTAGATGAAGCGTGCGCAACTATTCGTGTCGAAATTGACTCGATGCCAAGTGAACTCGACGAAGTAACGAGAAAAGTAATGCAGTTAGAGATTGAAGAAGCGGCTTTAAAAGAAGAAAAAGATCCAGCGAGTGAACGCCGTTTAGAAATATTACAACGTGAGCTAGCTGACTACAAAGAAGAAGCCAACCAAATGAAATCGAAATGGGAATCTGAGAAAAACGAAATCAGTAAAATTCGTGAGGTTCGGGAGCAAATCGATCATTTGCGTCATGAATTAGAAGAAGCAGAAAATAATTATGATTTAAATAAAGCGGCAGAATTACGACACGGCAAAATCCCGGCTGTGGAAAAAGAATTGCTTGAGTTGGAAGCAGAAAATCGCGAAAAAACAGCCCAAGAAGATCGAATTTTACAAGAAGAAGTAACAGAAAATGAAATTGCAGAAATCGTCGGACGTTGGACAGGAATTCCAGTGACTAAATTAGTAGAAGGCGAACGCGAGAAACTGCTTAAATTAGCAGACGAACTTCATCGGAAAGTAATTGGGCAAGATGACGCCGTTCAATTAGTGAGTGATGCTGTACTTCGTGCACGCGCTGGAATTAAAGATCCAAAACGGCCTATTGGCTCATTCATTTTCTTAGGGCCAACAGGTGTTGGTAAAACAGAACTTGCCAAAGCACTCGCATTTAATATGTTTGATTCGGAAGATCATATGATTCGAATTGATATGTCTGAATATATGGAGAAACATTCCGTATCAAGACTTGTCGGAGCTCCTCCAGGTTATGTTGGCTATGAAGAAGGCGGGCAACTTACTGAAGCAGTGCGACGAAACCCATATTCGATTGTCTTACTTGATGAAATCGAAAAAGCACATCCAGACGTATTTAATATCCTTTTACAAGTACTTGACGATGGCCGGATTACGGATTCACAAGGGCGATTAATTGATTTTAAAAACACTGTAATCATTATGACGTCTAATATTGGCTCTAATTTATTGCTTGAAAGAACCGAGGAAGGCGAAATTTCTCCGGAATTAGAATCAGATGTAATGCAAATTTTGCAAAGTGAATTTAAACCAGAATTCTTAAATCGGGTAGATGATATTATTCTATTTAAACCACTGACTCTCGCTGATATTAAAGGTATTGTGGAAAAATTAGTAGAAGAACTTCAAATCCGTTTAGCTGATCAAGAAATCACTATCACTATTTCCGATGATGCAAAAGTATTTATTGCAGAAGAAGCATATGATCCGGTATACGGTGCACGACCACTTAAACGCTATATTGTGCGCCATGTTGAAACTCCACTTGCTAGAGAAATTGTATCGGGTAAAATCATGCCGCATTCATCTGTGGAAATTGATTTAGCGGACAAAGAATTTACTTTTAAAGTCACAGAATAGCATGGAAAAGGTTTGACACCTCACTTGAAAGGGAAAACTTTGGTTGGATTAGTCGTTTAGAAAATAGACGAAAATGGAAGGATGAGGAAGATGAAATTAGTATTAATTCGTCATGGTCAAAGTGAATGGAACAAATTGAATTTATTTACAGGTTGGCATGATGTCGACTTGTCACAAGAAGGCGTTGTAGAAGCAATGACTGCTGGAAAAAGAATTAAAGAAGCGGGCTTAGAATTTGATGTTGCCTTCACTTCTGTTTTAACGCGAGCTATTAAAACGCTCAATTACGTGTTAGAAGAATCGGATCAAATGTGGGTTCCAGTTCATAAATCATGGCGTTTGAACGAACGGCATTACGGAGCACTTCAAGGACTCAACAAACAAGAAACCGCTGAAAAATATGGTGCTGATCAAGTACAAAAATGGCGCAGAAGCTATGATACTCTTCCACCATTACTAGAAGAAAACGACGAAAGACAAGCAAAAAACGATCGCCGTTATCAACTACTTGATACACACGCGATTCCTTCAGGTGAAAACTTAAAAGTAACATTAGAACGAGTAATTCCTTATTGGATGGATACCATTGCTCCAGAAATCAAAGAAGGTCGCCGAGTAGTTATAGCGGCTCATGGTAATAGTTTACGAGCATTAGTGAAATTCCTGGAAGGTATTAGCGATGATGAGATAATGGACTTAGAAATTCCAACAGGTGTACCACTTGTATATGAATTGAATGATGATCTAAAACCAGTAAATAAATATTACTTGGATAAATAAAAAAAGAAGCTCTTTCCTTATATTGGAAAGAGCTTCTTTTTTTGAGCTACACCTGAAAAGTGAGTTCTCGCTATCAGAAAGTTGGATGTTTACTTAAAGTCATAAACTTCGCTATCTTTAGGCATCAAGAAAGTGATTAAAATAATGAAGAAGGATAACCCTACTGTTAAAATAATAGCCCGCGTCATATCAAAAGATACATATAACATGGAAGAAAGAACGAATTCTGCCATTAAAGAAAGTAAGAATACCCAAAATACAGTCACAACGTAACGCATCCTTACACCCCATTTCATCTATTTCATTATACATTTTAGCACATAAAATTGGATTATCCAATCATATATCATTTGAAAATACGATTATCAAAAAAGGGCAGGAAAAGAAGCTTTAACGAAGAATAGTAGTATTAAGGGGGAAAATGCAATGTCATAATATTGTCAAATGTGAATAGATATGTGTGAACCCTCTAAAATAGCCATTTTGCTTATTTTATGAGAAATTTTTCATCAAAAAATTAGTAGGTTCTCAGAGTGGAAATGCTAGAATGAAGAAGGTTAACAGAGACAGAGCCATTTAAATTGGGGGAACTAACTAATTTGGATAGGAAGTGCCAACTGATAATGAAAAAGAAATTCACTCAGATTTTACTAGCAAGCGTCATTGTAGGTTCTGCATTAGTACCTTTTGTGCAAGCAGAGGCAGCAGGAACGAACCAAACGGTAGTAAGTCAAGCAGGAATGACTTTATCACAACAACAATTTATACAATCTATAGCAAATGATGCACAAGAGCTACAAAAAGAAGAAAAAATATTGACGAGTGTTACTTTAGCGCAAGCCATTTTAGAATCCAATTGGGGTAAGAGTGGCTTGTCAACTTCAGCTAACAACTTGTTTGGAATTAAAGGTAGTTATGAAGGTAGTTCTGTTTCAATGAGAACTCGAGAATTTAGCAGTGGTAAAGCTTACTACACACAAGCTGATTTTAGGAAGTATCCAGACAAAAAGGCATCACTAGTCGATCATGCCCAACTTTTTATTAACGGAGTATCTGGCAATGCAAATTTATATTCAGCAGTTATTGGAGAAACAGATTATAAAAAAGCTGCATATGCAATTCAAAATGCAGGTTATGCAACTGACCCAGCTTATGCAGAAAAACTTATTTCAACTATTGAAAATTACCATTTGGATCAATATGATCAAATTTACGATACAGTGAAAACAACAGAAAACCAATTAGCCTATGCAGAAATTAAAAATACTAGCAATGAAACAATTTGGACAAAACCATATAATACAGAAGGCGCAGAAAAAGCAGCTATTGCCAACGATTACAAAAATAAAACGCTTCGAATTTCTCAAAAAGCTGTCACAGAAAAAGGAACATGGTATCAACTTCAAGATCAAGGTAAAACAATCGGATGGATAAGCAGTAATGCTGTAGAGATTTTTTATACACCGCAAAATGAAACAAATGTGACACTGGACAAATATATCACAGATTCTGATCAAAAAGTCTATGCCTATCCAGTAGAAGACAACTCGAAAGTGGTCGCGAATTTAAATGATTACCTAGGAAAAGAATTAGATATAGACCGCCGGGCAGATGTAAAAAATGAATATTGGTACCGTATCAAATCAGAGGATGGAAAAGTGATTGGTTGGTCTAAAGCAGGTGGTTTTGCTGAAAACAATCCCAATAAGGCGTTAGAAGTAAAATAAAAATTAGCAATCCAATTGCTTAATTGATATTTCTCTGTTAAAATTAGCACCAGGTCATAAAAATATCCAGGAGAAAAACATATTTTTGTCCTGATGTAGTTTGATATGGAGGAGAACACATGAACGCAGGAATTTTAGGAGTAGGTAAATACGTACCTGAAAAAATAGTAACAAATTTTGATTTAGAAAAAATAATGGATACATCTGATGAGTGGATTCGTACTCGAACTGGTATTGAAGAAAGAAGAATTGCTCGTGATGACGAATATACGCATGACTTAGCATACGAAGCAGCAAAGGTAGCCATTGAGAATGCTGGTCTTACACCAGATGATATTGACTTATTTATTGTTGCAACTGTGACGCAGGAAGCGACTTTTCCATCCGTTGCGAATATTATTCAAGACCGTTTAGGAGCAACAAATGCTGCGGGTATGGACGTGGAAGCGGCATGTGCTGGTTTTACTTTTGGAGTAGTAACTGCAGCACAATTCATTAAAACAGGCGCATATAAAAATATCGTCGTAGTTGGTGCAGATAAATTATCTAAAATCACTAACTGGGATGATCGTGCAACAGCCGTATTATTTGGCGATGGCGCTGGAGCTGTAGTCATGGGTCCAGTTTCTGATGATCATGGACTACTTTCGTTTGACTTAGGCTCAGATGGATCTGGTGGAAAATACTTGAACTTAGACGAAAATAAGAAGATTTATATGAATGGACGTGAAGTATTCCGTTTTGCAGTTCGCCAAATGGGAGAAGCTTCGTTACGAGTACTTGAACGTGCTGGACTTGAGAAAGAAGAATTGGATTTACTTATTCCTCACCAAGCAAATATCCGTATCATGGAAGCTTCTCGCGAGCGTTTGAATTTACCGGAAGAAAAACTGATGAAAACAGTGCATAAATACGGTAATACTTCATCGTCTTCTATTGCACTTGCGCTAGTTGATGCAGTTGAAGAAGGACGCATTAAAGATAATGACAATGTCCTGCTGGTTGGCTTTGGCGGCGGACTAACATGGGGCGCCCTAATCATTCGTTGGGGTAAGTAAGCAGCAAATAAAAAAAGGAAAGTTGCCCTAACGATTATTTTTGTCAGGACAACTTTCCTTTATTTATGTTATAATGAAGCAGGCTTTTGGTTTATTTGTTTGTGCACTATTATTAATTTTAAATAAAGCCTTAACTTTATACTAGCTGCTGTCATTAGACAGAAGTTGTTTTTTATGAATTGTAAAATAAGGAGATGAGTAAATGGATAAAAGAAGAGTAGTTGTTACTGGTATCGGGGCTGTTACACCAATTGGAAACGATGCGGAGACTTCTTGGGAGAACGCAAAAAAAGGTGTTAATGGTGTTGCAAAAATGACAAGACTTAATCCGGATGATTTTCCGGTTAAAATTGCAGCAGAATTAAAAGATTTTGATGTAGAAAAATATCTAGAGAAAAAAGAAGCTCGTAAAATGGACCGTTTTACGCATTATGCCATTGCAAGTGCTGAAATGGCTGTACAAGATTCAGGTTTAGTCATTGATGATTCCAATGCAAATCGCGTTGGCGTTTGGATTGGTTCAGGAATTGGCGGAATGGAAACTTTCGAAACACAATATGAAATTTTCTTAAACCGTGGACATCGTCGAGTTAGTCCGTTTTTCGTGCCTATGATGATTCCAGATATGGGGTCAGGTCAAGTTTCTATTCGTTTTGGAGCTAAGGGCATTAATTCTACAACAGTTACAGCTTGTGCAACAGCGACGAACTCTATCGGTGATGCATTTAAAGTTATTGAACGTGGCGATGCAGATGCAATGATAACTGGTGGAGCAGAAGCACCAATTACGAAAATGTCACTTGCAGGATTTACTGCTAATAAAGCTTTGTCGTTAAATCCAGACCCAGAAACTGCATGTCGTCCATTTGATAAAGACCGTGATGGTTTTATTATCGGTGAAGGTGCAGGGATTGTTATTTTAGAAGAATACGAACATGCAAAAGCACGTGGGGCGAAAATTTACGCTGAAATCGTTGGCTACGGCGCAACAGGAGATGCCTACCACATTACTGCTCCAGCTCCAAACGGTGAAGGTGCTGCTCGTGCCATGAAGATGGCGATTGATGATGCAGGACTTACTCCTGATAAAGTAGACTACATTAATGCACATGGTACAAGTACCCCATATAACGATGAATACGAAACACAGGCTATTAAAACTGTCTTCGGAGACCATGCGAAAAAATTAGCGATTAGTTCTACTAAGTCAATGACTGGACATACTTTAGGTGCATCTGGCGGAATTGAAGCTATTTTTGCGCTTCTAAGTATTCGCGATAATATTATTGCACCAACCATTCATTTGAAAAATCAAGATGAAGTGTGCGATTTGGATTATGTTCCAAATGAAGCACGCGAAACAAACGTAAATGTAGCTATTTCTAACTCTTTTGGCTTTGGTGGTCATAATGCTACTTTAGTATTTAAGAGAATAGAAGACTAAAATTAAAATTTAATCAAAGCCTTACCTCATTTTCAGAGGTAAGGCTTTTTTTGAGCAAAAAACTAGCTTTCTTTACTATAGTTGTTTAAAATTAAATTGCACACAACTTAAAAGGAGGAGAACATGTTGGACACGAATACACGCATATTAGAAGAGCAACTGTGTTTTTCTGTTTATAATGCATCCAAACAGTTTACCAAACTTTATCGTGAAGCTTTAGAGCCCTTTCAATTAACCTATCCGCAATATATTGCTTTACTTGTTCTTTGGGAAGGTGAAGAGCAGACCGTATCAGAGCTAGGAAAAAGGTTGGCTTTAGATAGTGGAACTTTAACACCTATGCTAAAAAGAATGGAGCATTTAGGATATGTCACACGGAGCCGTCATCCGGAAGACGAGCGACGCGTCTATATTCGCCTAACAGAAAAAGCAATAAAAATACAACCTGACGTATTAAAAAGCGTGGACAACTGCCTTCAATTACTCGATTTTGCAGAATTAGACTACAGACAATTACTTACTAAAATACAGACATTAACCAAACAATTAGGAGGAATAGAAAATGAAAAAATTGTATGAAACAACAGTCATTAACACAGGTGGAAGAAGTGGCGAAGTTCATTCACCGGATAACGTATTTTACTTTGATATCTCTGCGCCAACAGAGCTTGGTGGAGATGGTGGTGGCGGAACAAACCCAGAACAACTATTTGCTGCTGGGTACGGAGCTTGTTTCAATAGCGCATTAGAATTAGTTCTAGGAAAAGCTGGAATTGAAGCAAAAAGCACAGTAACAGCAACTGTCAGCTTATATAGTGACCCAGAAGACAACGGATTTAAAATTGGTGTCGTTTTAGAAGGAACTATCGAAGGCCAAGATAAAGAAAAAACAGAAGCACTTCTTAAAAAAGCACATGAAGTATGCCCTTATTCTAAAGCAACTCGCGGTAACATCGATGTAGAAATTAAAGTAGGTTAATAATTAAATGAAAAAGCCGATGACTTAGATTGAATAAGTCATCGGCTTTTCCTATATTATTTCCTGCGTTTGCGCCCAAGTCCAACGCCGTTTTCCATTTTTTTCAATGTTTTATTAGCAACACGAGCGGCTTTTTCTGCTCCTGCGTCTAATATAGCGTCCAGCTCTTCAGATTTGAGATAAGAATAGTATCTTTCTTGAATTGGCTCAAGTTCAGAAACAACTAACTCAGCTAAATCTGTTTTGAAATCACCATAGCCTTTTCCAACATATTTTTCTTCTATACTAGCGATTGTTTCACCAGTAATAACTGAATAGATAGTTAGCAAGTTAGATACGCCAGGCTTTTCTTCTTTATTATATTCAATAATACCACTAGAATCGGTCACAGCACTTTTGATTTTTTTTCTAATAGTTGCTGGTGGATCAAGCAAAAAGATAGCATTTTTTAAATTGGCATCAGATTTACTCATTTTTTTCGTTGGATCTTGTAAGGACATTACCCGTGCACCTTGTTTAGGAATAAATACTTCTGGCATCGTGAAAATATCTGCATGTTTTTTATTAAATCGTTCCGCTAAGTCGCGAGTTAATTCGATATGTTGTTTTTGATCCTCACCAACAGGAACTAAATCTGTTTGATAAAGTAAAATATCAGCAGCCATTAAAGGCGGATAAGTTAATAGCCCAGCACTGACACCTGCTTTACCAGCTGATTTGTCTTTAAATTGTGTCATACGTTCCAATTCACCAATATAAACGTTACATTGTAAAATCCATGCCGCTTGCGCATGTGCTGCCACTTCAGATTGAATAAATAGAGTGGATTTTTCAGGATCCAGTCCAACTGCTAAATAAAGAGCTGCTAAACTTCTTGTTTGCTCACGAAGTTTTAATCTATCTTGTGGAACCGTAATAGCATGTTCGTCAACGATACAATAAAAACATTCATATTCATCTTGAAACTGCCCAAACTGTTTTAAAGCCCCAATATAATTTCCTAAAGTTAATTGTCCACTAGGTTGAATTCCGGAAAATATTACTTTTTTCATGATTATTCCTCCAATTTTTTCACTGATTGCGAAAATAAAAAACCGTCCATCCCAACATATAAATGTTAGGGACGAACGGTTATCCGCGGTGCCACCCTAAGTACCTAAAAAGGCTCTTAGCAATAGAAAGCTTCTATTAAAGAAATAACGGTCTTTAGCCGCTGTTCGCTACTCACTTTCACAAACAGTCCTCAGAAGTCCATTCGACTTTGCGCTTTATCTGTTTCCACCAACCACAGACTCTCTATTATAAAGCAACAAAATGTACTAATCTTCCTATTAACGCATCAGTTATATTACTTTTATTCTATCAGTTTACAAATCGGCTTGTCAATCACAAAAACATGCATAGAATACTAGAGAGCATAACAAGAAGGGAGCTAAACAAAATTCCAGCGTATTGAAGGCCGACTAATTCAGATAACAGCATATCTGAGAACTCATTTTCCTCTTCTCGTTTAATTTTACGAGAAATATTTCGGAACCCATTATGAACCCGGTCTAAAAATCCGCTTCTCATAATATAAACAAACAATCCAATCAATAGCGCAATAAGTGCTACCATAAAAGAAATATCCACGTAGTTGCTTAAACCAACACCGTTATTTTTGCCGAAAAGTAAAATCCCAAAAATAATTGCTTCTTGAATAAGTGTATAAATAGTAATTCGTAAAAACATTTCTTCACCTCTAATTAAAATTCATAATTCACTCTATCACAATTTGGATAGAAAGACTATATGATAGAAGGAAGCTATCATTTAATGTTAGAAATTTGTCCGTTTTTAGTAAAATAACCTTCCAACTGTCTTTACAGATTATTAACAGAAAAATCGCTTTATATCAACGTTTTTCGAATTTATTACAAAATTTAATTAAATTTTTGATATTTTTATCTAGACAACAGCCCAAAAAAAGTATATAAATATAATAATCCTTTAAATTTTAAAGGGGTTCGATATTTTCTCTTATACAAAAAGATAGCTTCTTCCAGTTATAACTTAATTGGCAAAGTTCATCGTAAATTTATCAATTTAAATGGTTATGTTTTCTGAAAACTTAATCAAAAGGTTTAGCAAAGTATACATAATTAATTCGATTTATTGCAAAATAGAGGATTGCGTAACACTTTCTGTTCAGAGTTTTCGCGCAATTTCAATTTTGCCTTAATATTTTAATAACTTGTATCTTTCATCCTTGTTTTCATTTATCTTGTAAAAATAATTTACAAAGCCAGAATTCTTAGAGTATAATAGGTATCGAAACAATTTTTCAGAAAAATAAAAAAGGGAGGTCTACTTAGTGAAAAAATCTAAATTATTTCTTACACTTGGATTAACACTATTACTAAGCTTAGTCTTGGTAGCATGCGGAGGCGGATCAGATTCCAAGTCCGACAAAAAAGGCTCAGATTCAGGAAAAGCTTCAGGAGAGCAAGTACTTAACTTGACAGAAAGCGCACTAATTCCTTCTGCAGACAGCACAAAAGCGGATGACCAAGTTGGTTTGAACGTTGTAAACCAAACAAACGAAGGTCTATATGCGCTTGACAAAGATGGTATTCCTGCCATTGCCGGTGCTGCTGAAGAGCCAAAAATTAGCGATGACAAAACAGTTTATACAATCAAACTTCGTGAAGATGCAAAATGGTCAAACGGAGACCCTGTAACTGCAAATGACTATGTTTACTCATGGCGTCGTGCAGTTGACCCTAATACTGCTGCAACATATTCTTACCTATTTGATGCAATCAAAAACGGTGGAGATATCGTAGCTGGCAAGAAAAAACCTGAAGAATTAGGAATTAAAGCAGTAGATGATTATACTTTAGAAGTTACTCTATCTAAACCAACTGCTTACATTAACTCACTATTCGCATTCCCGACTTTCTTCCCACTTAACGAAAAATTCGTTACGGAAAAAGGCGAAAAATATGCACAAAATAGTGACAACATGTTATTCAATGGACCTTTCGAGTTGAAAGACTGGACTGGAACAAACAAAAAATGGACTTACGTAAAAAATGATAAATATTGGGATAAAGATAAAGTTAAGTTGAAACAAATCAACGTACAAGTTGTTCAAGACTCCGGTACTGGACTTAACTTATACAACACTGACAAAGTTGACCGTACTGTATTGAGTGCAGACTATGCTGCTCAAAACAAAAACAATAAAGACTATGTAACAGTGAATGATTCTTCTACTTTCTACATTAAATTTAACCAAAAACGTGCTGGCAAAGACACAGTATTTGCTAACAAAAATATCCGTAAAGCTATAGCTCTTGCGATTGACAAACAATCGTATACTGATACAGTTCTTAAAAATGGATCTAAACCTGCAAACAACCTTGTACCAGAAGGTTTCACTTTTGACCCAGGTAACAAAGAAGATTATACAAAAGAATCTGGTAAACATTTAGAATATGATGTAAAAGAAGCTCAAAAAGCATGGAAAGCTGGATTGAAAGAACTAGGAGTTTCCGAAATTACAGTTGAATTCACTAGTGATGACACTGAAAATGCGAGAAAATCTTCTGAATTCATTCAAGACCAACTACAAAAGAACTTAGACGGTCTTACTGTTAAACTTAAAAACGTACCATTTAAAGTTCGTTTACAAAATGACCAAAACCAAGATTACGATTTCTCTATGAGCGGCTGGGGTCCTGACTATCAAGATCCATCCACTTTCCTAGATCTATTCGTAACTGATGGTGCACAAAACAGAATGAGTTATTCTAACAAAGACTACGACAAGATTTTAAATGATGCTTCTGTAACTTATGCAGCTGACGATCAAAAACGTTGGGATGAAATGGTTAAAGCAGAAAAAATCCTTCTTACGGATGATGTAGCTATTCAACCACTTTATCAACGTTCTACTGCATACCTACAAAAAGACTACATTAAAAACTTGCAAAAAAATCCATTTGGTCCAGATTACACTTACAAAGAAACATACTTGACTAAATAAAATATTAGTCTTTAAGAAATGCTTGACGGAAAGAGAGAGTATATTTCGATATGCTCTCTCCTTTTGCTGATGATTTTCATGTGTTATAATTAAAAATTAAAGTATCCTTTTCTAGTCTTCTAGAAACCTAACATTCGAAAAATGAAGTTTTTTTCCTAACTAATTTGCACTAATGCAATAAAAGTTTAGAAATGTAGAAAAAGGCTCACTAAACTTGCGAATTTGGTTAGGAATAACTTTTTTTATATATTAATTAAAACTGGGAGGTGTAGAGATAGATGGTTAAATATACGTTAAAAAGAGTATTATATATGCTTATAACGTTATTCATCATTGCTTCGGTTACGTTTGTTCTTATGAAATTCTTACCTGGTACGCCTTACCGTAATCAGGAGAAACTATCTGACGAACAAATTCACATGATGAATGAAAAATATGGACTAAATGATTCAATTCCAGTCCAATACTTTAATTATATGACAGGCTTGGTAAAAGGTGACTTAGGTGTTTCCTTCCAACTTGATAATAGACCAGTGTCTGAGATTTTAGGTGCACTGATTGGCCCATCTGTCCAATTAGCACTTGAGGCAATGGTTTTTGGTATTATATTTGGTATCTTACTTGGGGTAGTAGCGGCCATGTATCAAAACAAGTGGCCGGATTATACGAGTACATTTATAGCAATATTAGGTAAGTCAGTTCCATCGTTCGTATTTGCGACTGTTTTACAATACTGGCTTGGAGCAAAACTTCAAATTTTTCCAGTAGCAGGTTGGGGGACGTTTGCAGAAACTATTCTGCCAGCATTCGCACTTGCGATGTTCCCACTTGCAACTGCAGCTCGTTTCATGAGAACAGAGTTAATTGATGTTTTTGCGTCTGATTATGTTCTACTTGCTAAAGCAAAAGGGAATAGTAGAACGGAAGTAGCAGTTAAACATGCGATTCGTAATGCACTTATTCCTTTAATTACAGTTTTAGGACCATTATCGGTTGCACTGATGACTGGTTCCCTAGTTATTGAAAATATTTATAGTATTCCTGGTATTGGTAGTCAATTCGTTTCCTCTATTCAAACAAATGATTATCCAGTTATTATGGGAACTACTCTTCTATTTGCTGCTATGCTAGTATTTGTTATCTTGGTAGTGGATATTCTTTACGGATTGATTGATCCTCGAATCCGTGTGTCTGGAGGTAGAAAATAATGGCAGAACACAAAATTGCAAAAGAAAGATTTCAGCCAGCGCACATTCTGGATGCGGAAGCAGAGAAAATCAGTCGTCCAAGTTTAACATTTATGCAAGATTCTTGGCTTCGTATTCGTAAAAATAAAGCGGCTTTAGTTTCTCTAATTGTATTAGCCCTTGTTATTATCATGGCAATTGTTGGGCCTTATTTATCACAAAATTTAGGACCAAAACATGATATTAATAGACAAATTACTGAAAATGCGAGTCTTCCTCCAAAAGTTCAAGGATTTGAAAATATGCCTTTCTGGAACGGTCACCAATCTATTGGTGGAGAAGACGTTGATATTTATAAACAAAATAATATTAAAGAGGGTACTTACTACTGGTTAGGTAGTGATACGCTTGGACGTGATCAATTTGCTCGTATTTGGGCAGGGACACGTGTATCTCTTATTATTGCTGTTGTAGCAGCACTTTGTGACCTTGTTATAGGAGTTGCTTATGGTTTGATTTCTGGTTATGCTGGAGGTCGCGTAGATAACTTTATGCAACGTATATTGGAAGTAATAGGTGCAATTCCCAATTTAGTAGTTGTTATTCTTATGATGTTAGTATTAGATTCAGGTATGGTTTCTATTATTATAGCTATAGCAATGACCAGTTGGATAACGATGGCTCGGGTAGTCAGAGGACAGGTACTAAAACTTAAAAACCAAGAATTTGTTATGGCTTCTATGACACTCGGTGAATCAACACCAAAAATTTTAATTAAACATTTAATCCCAAATATTTCAGGTGTTATTATCATTAACATCATGTTTAGTATTCCTAGTGCGATTTTCTTTGAAGCCTTCTTAAGCTTTATTGGGCTTGGTCTTCCAGCGCCAGCAGCATCTCTTGGTGTCTTGGTAAATGATGGATATAAAACATTACAAGTATTACCGTATATGATTCTTTATCCATGTATTGTACTTTGTATCATCATGATTGCATTTAACTTAATTGCAGATGGCTTGCGTGATGCCTTTGATCCTAAAATGCGCGATTAAAAGAGAGGTGAGGAAAAATGGAAAAGCTATTAGAAGTTAAAGATTTAAATATTTCATTCCACACATATGCCGGTGAAGTAAAGGCAATTCGTGGGGTTAATTTTGACTTATATAAAGGGGAAACATTAGCGATTGTTGGCGAATCTGGTTCTGGTAAATCAGTAACGACAAAATCGATTATGCGTTTACTCCCAGAAGGTAACTCGGAAATTAAAAGTGGCCAAATTTTATTTAACGGAATGGATATCGCTAAAGCTCACGAAAAACAAATGCAAAAAATTCGTGGGAAAGATATAGCTATGATTTTCCAAGATCCAATGACATCATTAAATCCTACGATGACAATTGGTAAACAAATTTCTGAACCACTTATTAAGCACCAAAAAATCAGTAAACATGAAGCACATAAAACAGCGCTTCGTTTACTTCAATTAGTTGGTATTGCCAATGCAGAAGAAAGAATTAAACAATATCCTCACCAATTTTCTGGCGGGATGCGTCAACGGGTTGTTATTGCGATTTCACTGGCATGTAACCCACAAATTCTTATTGCAGATGAGCCAACAACAGCGCTAGATGTAACTATCCAAGCACAAATTTTAGATTTAATGAAGGATTTACAGAAAAAAATTGATACATCGATTATCTTTATTACCCATGACCTTGGTGTTGTAGCAAACGTTGCAGACCGTGTAGCTGTTATGTACGGTGGTAAAATTGTTGAAATCGGAACAGTTGATGAAATTTTCTATAATCCACAACACCCTTATACATGGGGACTAATTAGCTCTATGCCTACTTTGGATACAGATGATGAAGAATTATTTGTTATTCCTGGTACGCCACCTGATTTACTTCATCCTCCGAAAGGGGACGCATTTGCTGCGCGTAATAAATACGCAATGCAAATTGACCTTGAAGAAGAGCCACCACTATTTAAGGTGTCTGATACACATTATGCGGCTACATGGTTGCTTCATCCTGATGCACCAGAAGTAACGCCACCTGATGCTGTATTACGCCGCCAAGAACAGTTTGCGGCACTTCATCCTGGCATGCAAGCTGTCCATGCGAAAGGGGTAGAAGTAGAATGACTGAACAAAGAGAAAAATTATTAGAGATTCATAATCTAAAACAATACTTCAACAAAGGTACTGCAAGCGAAGTACGTGCGGTTGATGATATTTCTTTTGATATTTATAAAGGTGAAACACTTGGTTTAGTAGGAGAATCTGGTTGTGGTAAATCTACAACTGGACGTACTATCATTCGTTTATACGATGCTACGGGTGGAGAAGTGATTTATAACGGTAAAAATGTGCATGCACGTAAAAGTCGTAAAGAAATGCTTGAATTCCGTCGTAAAATGCAAATGATTTTCCAAGATCCATATGCGTCTTTAAATCCGCGTATGAAAGTTAAAGATATCATTGCAGAAGGTATTCGTATTCATGGCCTGGCAAAAACACCTGAAGAAACGAATAGACAAGTATACGATTTATTAGAAACAGTTGGATTAAGTAAAGAGCATGCTGGTCGTTACCCACATGAGTTTTCCGGTGGTCAACGTCAACGTATTGGTATCGCTCGTGCGCTAGCTGTTCAACCAGAATTTATTATTGCCGATGAGCCTATTTCCGCGTTAGATGTATCTATCCAAGCGCAAGTAGTAAACTTATTACGTCAATTGCAAAAAGAAAAAAATCTAACTTATCTATTCATTGCCCACGATTTATCAATGGTTAAATATATTAGTGATCGTATTGGAGTAATGTACTTCGGTAAATTAGTAGAGTTAGCGCCAGCCAATGATTTGTATCATGCGCCGCTACACCCTTATACAGAATCACTTTTATCCGCCATTCCTTTGCCAGATCCAAATTATGAGCGTACTCGTGTACGTAAAACTTATGATCCAACATCTCATAATTATAAAGATGGCGATGAAATTAAAATGCGCGAAATCGCTCCTGGACATTTTGTTTATTGTTCAGAAGAAGAAGAAGTTATGTATAAAGAAAAGCATGCTAAGCTAACTGCTGAAGCTGCTACGAAATAATAGGAAAACATCAATCGGAGTAAAATTTGATTGATGTTTTTTTACAAAATTAAAATTCTCATGAAATTCTCATAAAAAAGCTGTTTTTTTCATGTGATTTTAGTTTAAACAAGTTATAGTAGGGGTATCATATACATAACGGCTTGCTAACAATGGTTTTACATATTTGGAAAGAAAAATTTAAAAAATAGTATATGGAATTTCACAAAATTAGTGTATAATGAAGTGTAAGTTCTTTAATGAATTTTCCAAATAGAGATATTGCTAGAATTTCGTTATATGAATGAAACAATACCCGATAAGGAGTGTGAATGTCTAATGGTAACGTTATACACTTCACCTAGTTGCACATCTTGCCGAAAAGCTCGTGCATGGTTGGAAGAACATGATATCCCTTATAAGGAAAGAAACATTTTTTCTGAGCCACTTAGTTTGGATGAAATTAAAGAAATTCTTCGTATGACTGAGGATGGTACAGATGAAATTATTTCCACTCGTTCAAAAACGTTCCAAAAATTGAACGTGGATTTAGATAGCCTTCCTTTGCAACAACTATTTGAATTAATCCAGAAAAATCCTGGCTTATTAAGACGTCCTATCATTATTGATGAAAAACGTTTGCAAGTTGGGTACAATGAAGATGAAATTCGCCGTTTCTTACCGCGCCGTGTACGTACGTATCAACTACGTGAAGCGCAAAAAATGGTTAACTAAGATTGATAAAAGTGGTTGCCAAGGATTCCATTTAATTGGATTCTTGGCACTTTTTTTGTAGTTTAAGTAAATGTTCTTGAATTTTTTCTGCTTTTCAGCTAAGATAAGATTCCACCAAGCATTTTGAAGGAAAAATGGTGGTACTATTTCCTAATATGAGCTACAATGAATTTAACCAATTAAGTTTTACCCTTCATTGTCAATGACTAAGAAGGAAGGGAGCGTGTGACGATGGAAATTGAACGAATTAATGAAGATACAATCAAGTTTTATATCTCTTATCTGGATTTGGAAGAGCGAGGTTTTAACCAAGAAGATGTTTGGTATGATCGCGAGAAAAGTGAAGAACTTTTCTGGGATATGATGGATGAGCTGAAATATGAAGAAGAGTTCTCTCCGGAAGGTCCGCTCTGGATACAAGTGCAAGCCTTAAAACATGGCTTAGAAGTATTTGTAACAAAAGCCACAATTGGTGGAAAAGGCGAAGACGGATTTGATGTCACGCTTAGCTCTCCAGATGAGCTTGCAGAAGAAAAAATCGAAAAACTACTCGAAGAAAACTTCAATCCAGTGAAGAAAGAAGCACTTGGAGAAGATGATACGCTAGAGTTTATTTTAGAGTTCCGTGATTTTGAAGATGCTATCTCGCTTTCACGAGCAACAGGACTAGAAAATTTAGTAACTAAGCTATACTCGTATCAAGGAAAGTATTATTTGAATGTAGAATTTCCTGAGAATAAGTATGATGAATCTAACATTGACAATGCCGTTAGTATTTTGCTTGAATACGGTTTAGAGTCAAATTTAACTGGTTATATGCTAGCTGAGTACGGAAAAGTAATCTTTGACGTTCCTGCATTAAAGCAAATTAGAAAACATTTCTAAAATAGTATTTTAAAGACCTTTTTGTGCTGAAAATGAGCCAAATGGGTCTTTTTTTGTGATTTTAAAAATAAGAAAGGAAATTAGTTGTTTCGTGGCGAATAGTAATATTAAAGAGCTAATAGGAGAGTGATAATTATTTTTACAGCCAGAAATAACATTGGAGAAACTTTTACTATTACTAAGATGAATGTGGAACGAATCAAGCAAGAAGAAAAATTATTTTGTAAGTCGTGTGCAAGCCCGGTAATGATAAAAGCAGGTCAAATCAAAATACCGCATTTTGCTCATGAGAAGACTACGAAGTGTGCATTTGCTTCTGAAGGGGAGAGCGAGGAACATTTAGCAGCTAAAAAACAAATCATGGCCTGGTATTGTTATCAGAGTATTCCTGTGGAAGTGGAAAGTTATTTTCCAGAAATAAAGCGACAAGCAGATATTTTTGTGAATGGGAAGGCAGTAATTGAATTTCAATGTTCTTCTATTTCAATTAGTGAGATGATTCAACGTACAATGGACTACTTATCGATTGGTTTAGAGGTGCACTGGATACTAGGTCAAGTAGTAAGGAAAGAGAAAGGTCGCATTTGTCTTTCTGCATTCCAACAAGCTTTTATTCAATCTGACAAGAAATTTGGTTATCATTTTTGGCACTATTCTGCTGAGCGAGAGATTTGCACACTTTATTATCATCTAACATTTGAAAAAGGAAATCGTTTTTTCGCAAGTGAAATGACGTTTTCTATGAAGGCACCCTTTAGTGAATGGAAGAAGAAGTTAGCTAGAATTATTACACGCCATGCCTATGTAAAGCGAGATAGAGAACTCGAAAGACAAAAAATTTGTTTTTATTATGCTAGATTTAAAAAGCACGGTCAATTTATGCAAAAATTATTTAATGCCGGTTATTATTTGCACTATTTACCGAAAGAGATAGGTGTAGATTTAGAAGAACAATTTTTAGTTATTACACCTGCTGTTGAATGGCAATTTGATTTGTGGGAAAAGTTTTTTAAAGGTTTGGAGAAAGGGGATACTTTTAGCGAATGCTGCTTTTTTGAGAGTTTTCAATCCGTTGTGACCCAAATTTTAACTATCTGGCTTTCTCCAAATGAAAGCTTGAAGTTAGGAAAATCATATCTTTCTTATTTGATTGGTGAAGGGGTGTTATCTACCATACCAGATAATCGATATCGAGTGAAACGGAAAATGGCTTTTACTAATACTCAGGCAGCACATATATAATCATCTGTTTTGCTTTTTTAATTATTTTGGCTCATAATAAAAACAAAATGACTATGGTTGGGGGTTTTAATATTGAGTAAAACAAAAGCATTACCTTTAAGAGAAGAAGTACCAGAAAATCTAACATGGGATTTAACGACAATTTATCCAAATGATGAAGCTTGGGAACAAGCATTTACAGATTTGCAAAAAATCACAGAAGAAAGCGAGCAATTTAAAGGGCGTTTATCAGAAAGCAGCCAGACACTATATGAAGCACTTCAATTTCGAGATAATGCATATGATTTAATTAGTAACTTATATGTATATGCGCATTTGAAAATGGACCAAGATACAGCTAATGCAAAATATCAAGGTTTATATAGTCGCGCAGGAAGCTTAGTTACCAAGCTAATGTCTGCACTGTCTTATTATGATCCAGAAATTTTAGCAATGGACGAAAGTGTTTTAAAACAATTTTTAAATGAGAACAAAGATTTACAATTATATGCGCATTTACTAGAAGAGTTAAATTTGAGTCGACCGTATATTTTAAGTGAGAAAGAAGAAGCTTTACTAGCTAACGCAGGTGAAGTGCTTGGAAGTTCTTCTAATACTTTTAATACCTTGAATAATGCAGATATGAAGTTTCCGACTATTAAAGATGAGAACGGAGAAGATATTGAAATTACTCATGGTCGTTTTGGGAAATTGCTGGAAAGTAATGATCCACGTGTGCGTCGAGAAGCGTTTCTTGGTGTATATTCTGTTTATGAAGGCTTAAAAAACACCTTAGCCTCTACTTTAAATGGACAAGTGAAGAAGTCTAATTTTTATGCTTCTACTCGTGGCTACTCCTCAGCTCGTGAAGCGGCTCTTTCTGGTAATCATATTCCTGAAACAGTATATGATTCCTTGTTAAAATCAGTGAATGCAAATGCAGATTTGCTTCATCGTTACGTGAAGTTACGTAAAGAATTACTTGGTTTAGAGGAATTGCATATGTATGATCTTTATACGCCACTTTCTGATGATGTTAATTTGGAGTTTACTTATGAGGAAGCGAAAGAACTTGTACTTGAAGCACTTAAACCGCTTGGTGATGAATATCAAGCAATTTTGAAAGAGGCGTTTGATAGTCGTTGGATTGATGTCATGGAAAATAAAGGGAAACGTAGTGGCGCCTATTCTTCTGGTTCATATAGTACGAACCCTTATATTTTACTCAATTGGCAAGATAATATTAATAATGTTTACACGCTTGCACATGAATTAGGACATAGTGTGCATAGTTACTATACAAGAAAAAATCAACCATTTGTTTACGGCGATTATTCGATTTTCTTGGCAGAAGTTGCTTCTACGACCAATGAAAATCTGTTGACTGATTATCTGCTTAAGAAATATGAGGATCCTAAGGTACGTGCTTATTTGTTGAATCACTATTTGGATGGATTCAAAGGGACTGTATTCCGTCAAACGCAATTTGCTGAATTTGAGCATGCCATTCATCAAGCAGATCAACAAGGAGTGGCGTTGACTGCGGATTTCTTGACAGAAACATATTTTGATATTAACAAGAAATATTACGGGGAAGCGATGGTTTATGATGCTGAAATTGGTTATGAATGGTCTCGTATTCCGCATTTTTATATGAACTATTATGTGTTCCAATATGCGACTGGTTTTTCTGCAGCGTCTGCATTGAGTGCGAAGATTTTAACAGAAGGCCAAGAAGCGGTAACTGCTTATATTGATTTCTTGAAAGCGGGAAGTTCGGATTATCCTATTGATGTGTTGAAAAAAGCAGGAGTGGATATGGCAACTCCTAATCCTGTGGATGATGCACTAAAAGTATTTGAACAAAGACTGGATGAACTAGAAAAATTAGTTAAATGACACATTGTGAAATTTGCAAAAAAAGACATCGTAGCTATAATGGCTGCATGTCTTTTTTTGCGTATGTTTAAGTGATGCCAATCTTCATAGAATAGACAAATAAAAATAGGTATGTGAACTATTGAATTATAAGCGTTTATATGGTATATTATAACCGTGAAATAAATCACAAACAAATACCCCCTTTATTTGATTGTGTGAATTTCTCCTTTTGATTGCGCTGTAAGAAGCCGTGGCATTTTGCTACGGCTTTTTACGTTATTACGATACTAACTCAGAATTAAAGGAGGATTAAAGATGGAATTTGAAGATGAAAAATTACTACGAGAAGTACTTCTTTTTGCGGGAAGTGTAGATACGAAGATTAATGATATGTCACTTGAAGTGATTGATTTTGGAAATCTGCGGGACTATACAAAAAATGAAGTACTACTAACGCTTTATTGGTTAGAAGAGAATGGCTTTTTAACAAGAAATAATAATATTGCAGAAAAACGATACACGTTAACTTTAAAAGGGGAATTACTATATAATCGCTTTTCTCAAATAGAAGAGTAAAAGAAATAATTATTAACCATGGATAGGTGTTGCTATTCATGGTTTTTTTGATCTTTTAATTGGTAAAAAAAACAATCCGTTATTGACAATGATAATCATTATCAATTAAAATGATAATTAACGTATACTTTTACATAAACTTTTACTCCGCTTTTATTAGTGGGGGTTTTTTATAAATAGTAGTTTTATTAAAGAAGGGAGATTTAAGTATGAAGAAAGTTTTAGTTTTGGCTGCTTTTATTGCCTTATTCAGTTTTTCGTTTCTTTCTACGGGATTAACGGCACAAGCTGCTCTTAAGGATGGCACCTATTCGGTTGACTATACGGTATTACAAGGGGATAGTGATTCCGTATCTATGGCGAATGACTATTTTGATAAACCTGCCACGGTAACTGTAAATGGAGGGAAATCTTCTGTTAGTTTGCAAGTGAACCATAGTAAGTGGATTACTGGTTTATGGGTGGAAGGTAGTGCGGTTAGTGTGACTTCGAAAAATACATCGAATGATACACGAAAAGTATCGTTTCCAGTTTCGACGTTAAGTAGTCCTGTTAATGCAAAAATCAAAGTAGATATTGATGATGACGGTTTAAATTACCATCATGAGTATCAAATCAAGTTACGTTTTGATGAAGGTTCTGCTAAAGCATTAGCTGGAGCGGTAAAGTCTTCTGATAACAACGATACAGCAACGCCTGCGACAAAAAGTGACTCAAGTAATAAAGTAGCAAATCCGAAGTCTAGTGATTCTAGCCAAATGTTTTTATATGGAATTATTTTTGTTGCAGCAGGGACAGGGTTAGTTTTACTTAAAAGACGTGCGATTTTTAAATAAAGGGGGATTATGATGAAGAAATTATGGAAAAAAGGTTTAGTAGCTTTCTTGGCTTTGACACTTATTTTTCAATTGATACCTGGTTTTGCTAGTGCGGCTGATTCTCGTCTAAAAGATGGTGGGGAATACCAAGTTCAAGTGAATTTTTATAAAGATAATACAGGGAAAACAACGAAAGAATCTTCAGAAGCAGATAAATATATTGACCATACAGCAACGATTAAAGTGGAAAATGGTCAACCTTACATGTACTTAACAATTACAAATAGCTCTTGGTGGCAAACAATGGCGGTTTCAAAAAATGGGACTCGTCCTGAAAAGCCAACACAAGCGGATGTTTATCAAGATCGTTATGAAGATGTTCAAACAGTGAGCACAGACGCGGCTAAAGATACGCGTGTAGAGAAGTTCAAGCTTAGTTCTTTGGATGATGTTATTTTTTCTTATATGCATATTAAAGTAGACGCAATTAGTTATGATCACTGGTATCAAGTGGATTTAACCATTGATCCAAGTACTTTCAAAGTTATTTCAGAACCTGCTGTTACAACACCTGTGACTCTTTCGGATGGAATATACACGATTCCTTTTGTAGCGAAAAAAGCAAATGATGATAGCAACTCAAGCATGCAAAATTATTTTGATAATCCTGCTTGGCTGAAAGTGAAAAATGGAAAGAAAACTGTTGCAATGACAGTAAACGATAATAAAACAGTAACAGCTTTAAAAACAAATTTTGCTGGAGCTTTGCAAGATGTCAAAGTAGTTTCTGAAGATAAAGATGCTAATACGCGTATTGTGGAATTTGAAGTGGAGGATTTAAATCAGCCACTTGCGGCTCATGTGAATTATGAAGCGCCGTTCAATGGTTCTGTATACAAAGGACAAGCAGACTTCCGTTATGTGTTTGATACAACGAAAGCAACTACAGCTAGTTCGTACCCTGGTAGTGATGAGACGCCTCCTGTAGTAGATCCAGGCGAAACAAAACCACCAGTAACAAAACCAGATCCAGGTACAACGACTCCACCAGTGACTACACCGCCAACTACACCAAGTAAACCGGCAGTAGTTGATCCTAAAAATTTACTGAATAACCATACGTACTCTATTGATTTTGATGTATTTAAAGACGGAACAACGGAAACTTCTATGATGGAAAGCTATGTGATGAAGCCGGCTTTAATCAAAGTAGAAAATAACCAACCTTATGTTTATTTAACTTTAACAAACAGTAGTTGGATTAAAACTTTCCAGTATAAAACAAATGGTGTTTGGAAAGATATGGAAGTTGTTTCAGGAGATATCAACAAAAATACGAGAACTGTCAAATATCCTGTGAAAGATGGCACGGCTAATACGGATGTGAAAACACATGTCTTAATTGAGGACATGCCAGGCTTCTCTTATGACCATGAGTATATGGTTCAAGTAAAACTAAATGCAGCAACAATTAAAGATATTACCGGGGAAGAGGTAACCTTAAAAGAACCGGAGAAAAAGGATATTTTAAATACTGGCAATGTAGCAAATAACAATAATGCTGGGCCAAAATTGGCAAAACCTGATTTTGATGATACAAATTCTGTTCAAAAAACGGCAAGTAGTACAGAAAAAAATGCGAAAACGAATGATTCATCAAGTATGGCATGGTACGTTACGTTATTTGGAGCTTCTTTCCTTTATTTAGCTTATCGATTAAAACGGAAAAGATTGAGTTAATAAAACGACTAAAAGCGAGTTAAGTTAGGGGGTTCCTTTGCTTAACTCGCTTTACCGATTTTATAAATGGGGGAATTAGCGATGAGGAAAATGGCTGTCATATCTTTGGTTTTATTACTTTTTTTAGTTGGTTGTGGGAAGGAAGAGGCGGCTCAGAAGACCGAACAAAAAACGGATAAGGAGCCAAAAATTGTAGCAACAACGGTTGCGATTACGGAAATTATGGATAAACTTGATTTGCCCCTTGTTGGAATTCCGACTAGTTCTAAGAAACTTCCGGAGCGTTATACAGATGTAAAGGAAACTGGGTCGCCTATGGGGCCTGATTTGGAAATTATTCGGATGCTGAAGCCAGACATGGTCCTTTCAACAAAAACGCTAGAAGCGGACTTAAAGGCTGGGTTTGAAGGGGCCAATTTAAAAGCGGACTTTCTAGACTTTACGAGTATTGCTTTGATGCAAACAGAAATTAAAAAACTTGGAGCAGAATTTGATCGTAAAGAGGAAGCAACTAAATTAAATGCTGATTTAACGAATGAGATTAACAAGGTGAAGTCGAGCGTGGCGAAAAAGAAAAAGCCAACTGTACTTATTCTGATGGGAGTTCCGGGTAGCTACTTAGTTGTAACAGAACATGCGTATATTGGTGATTTGGTTAAACTGGCTGGTGGAGAAAATGTCATTAAGGGCCAAAAAGTAGAATATTTAGCTTCTAATACAGAATATTTACAAAGTGCTAATCCTGATATTATTTTGCGTGCAGCTCATGGTATGCCAGCTGAAGTGGTTAAAATGTTTGACGAGGAATTTAAAACAAATGATATTTGGAAACATTTTGATGCGGTGAAAAATAACCGGGTGTATGATTTGGATGAAAATTTATTTGGTATGACAGCGAGTTTGAATGCACCAGAAGCACTACAGGAAATGGAAAAGATGCTTTATGACAATTAAGCAAAAAAGTTCTTTTGGTGCTGTTTTGGTATTGTTGATTGGGACCATTTTGTGGGCGATCCAGGCGGGAAGTTTGTCGATGTCGATTCCAACTTTTTTAAGTGGAGTTTTTAGTGGTGGAAATGAGATGGTGGATGTCGTGATTGATCTACGCTTTCCGCGGATTATTATTGCCCTGCTTGCTGGTGCTGCGCTCTCGGTTTCAGGTTTATTGCTTCAAGCTGTGATGCGGAATCCACTTGCTGATGCTGGGGTGATTGGGATTTCTGCAGGTGCGAAATTTTTTAGTTTTGTGATTATTTTATTTTTACCAGAATTATATTTTTGGTTGCCACTTTTTTCTTTTATCGGGGGAGCACTTGCCTGTTTTCTAGTCTTTTTATTTAGTTATCGTTCTGATTTTAATCCGCTTCGTTTTATTATTATTGGTATTGCGATTAATGCGGTCTTTACAGGGCTGAGTGATGCATTATCTTCGCAAGTAGCACTTATTTCTAGTCAATCGGCCAGTAGTGCAGCGAGTTTGGCAATGAAAAAATGGTCCGACGTGGAAACTTTATTGATATATGTAACGATTGGGCTAATTTGCGCGCTTTTACTTGCTAAATGGTGCAATGTGTTGGGGCTTGAGAATAAGATGGCTAGAGGCTTTGGTGTGCCGGTTAATAAGACCCGTATTTGGCTGGCATTGATTGCTGTGCTCCTTGCATCAATTACCACGGCAGTAGTTGGGGTTATTGCGTTTGTTGGTCTACTCGTGCCACATATTGCCAGAAAACTAGTTGGTGGGAATTATCAAATACTTGTGCCATTTTCAATATTATTTGGCGCATTATTGTTACTTTTTGCGGACACGTTAGGCAGAACATTATTTCAACAAATGGAAATCCCGGCATCTGTGATTATGCTGATTATTGGTGGACCATTCTTAATCTTTTTAATGCGGAAGGGTGATTTTTATGGAAGTAAGGGACGTTAATTTTAGTTATAATGGAACAGATGCTATCTTAAAAAATGTCTCATTTACGATCCAGAAAAATAAAATCAATACGATTGTTGGACCAAATGGTAGTGGTAAATCTACTTTGTTAGAAATTTTGGCTAGACTCCTTTCGCCTGATTCTGGTGATGTTTTACTAGAAGGAAAATCGATTTTTGAGTGGAAAGCAAAAGAATTTGCGCAAAATGTAGCGATTGTTCATCAAAATAATGTGCTTCCGAATGAGTTAACGGTGAAGGAATTGCTTTATTTCGGCAGGGTTCCTTATAAGAATTGGCGAATGACTCGGACAAAGGAGGATGATCTGGCTGTTGAGCGAGCTTTAGTGCAAACAGAGCTAACTGAAAAAGCGGAGAAATTTGTCGATAGTCTTTCTGGTGGAGAACGGCAACGTGTTTTTATAGCAACAGCATTGGTTCAGGATACGCCAATTTTGCTTTTGGATGAACCGACAACATTTTTGGATATGTATTTTCAACTAGAAATTTTAGAATTGGTGAAACGGTTAAATCAAGAAGAAAACTTGACGATTGTAATGATTTTGCATGATTTAAACCAAGCGCTGACTTATAGTGATCATCTGATTGTGATGAAGAACGGGAAAGTTATTGCAAAAGGAGAACCAGGAGAATTATTAACGACGGAACTAATTGCTGAAACTTACGGTGTGGTTGCGGAGGTTTTGAGCGATGCGGAAAAAGGGAAATACATTGTTCCTCAAAGGCGAAAGGAGTTTTAGAAAGTGAAAATAAAATCGTTTTTGGGGAAAAGTTTGACCTTGGGGGTGTTAGGGATTTTTCTTTTTTCAGGCTGGAAAATTGGGATGGAATTGTATGAAAATAAGCATAACCAGACATTACTGGATGATGCGAAGGCTGTTTATACGAAAGACGTGGCTACAACTAATATGAATGGTGAAGTACGCGATGAACTTAAAACTTTGCGAAAGTTAAATAAAGATATGGCCGGGTGGTTAACAATAGCGGATACTGAAATAGATTATCCAATTTTGCAAGGTACGGATAATGACTACTATTTGCATCATAATTATAAAAATGAAAAGGCGCGTGCAGGGAGTATTTTTAAAGATTATCGGAATACGAATGAGTTTTTGGATAAAAATACGATTATTTATGGACATAATATGAAAGATGGCTCGATGTTTGCGGATTTGCGTAAATACTTGGACAAAGATTTTTGGGAGGAACATCCGACTTTTTCCTATGAATCAGGTTTGGCAAATTATAAAGTAGAAATTTTTGCGGTGTATGAAACTACGACGGATTTTTATTATATTGAAACAGAATTTCCAGGAGCGAACGATTTTGATAATTATTTACAAAAGGTGAAAGGGCAATCTATTTATAAATCAAATGTAGAAGTAAGCGGGAAAGACCGAATTATTACACTTTCGACTTGTGATACAGAAAAAGATTATGAAAAAGGACGCATGGTTATTCAAGGGAAACTAGTAGCAAAATGAGGAAGCACCAAAAGACATAGCTACTTTTGGGCTTTTTTTCTTGTTGGAAAGGGTGCGAACGATGAAATTATATGAACTAACCGATAATTATTTACGGTTGCAAGAACTTTTAGAAGAAAATAAAACCGAGACTGTTATGGACACGTTAGATGCTATTACAGATGGTTTTCACGATAAAGCAGAAAATATTGCTAAAATGATAAAGTCACTCGAAGCCGATGCGGAAATGGCGGGGACCGAAGCAAAACGGCTTTTAAAACGGAAACAAGCGTTAGAAAATAATGTACAGAAATTAAAAACCTATTTACAAACTGAAATGGAACGAATGGAAATTAGGAAAATAAATAGTACACTTTTCACGATTCAAATCCAGAAGAATCCTGTGAGTGTGGAAATAGTGGATGACTCTTTATTGCAAGCATTCTTTTTACTGCAAGAACCTAAAATTGATAAAAAGCGTATTGCAGAAATACTGAAATCTGGTGAAGAAGTCAAGGGAGCTAGATTGATAGAGAGTGAATCAATTCGAATAAGATAAATAAAAACAACCGAAATTGTTAAAAATTTTAATGATTTTGGTTGTTTTTGTTAATAATAACTATTTGTATGACGTAAAACGTAAGATAGTTCACATATTTGTAACAAACTGTCCTTTTTTTGGTATCTTGAGAACATTTCACGGTTTCCTCCTATGAAATAATTAACCTTAAGTAAACAAAGGAGGGACGGATGTGAATCGTTTGAAAAAATTAGTAATTATATTAATTTGTACTTTACTTATCGTATCACTTCTTCCGTTTTCTGTTTGGGCAGAGGGCAAAGAAGGGGTTGAAACGAATGTAGGAGAAACAGCTACGGAAGAAAAGAATACAAAGGAAACGACTTCAAATGAAACTACAAAAGAGCCTTTGGAACAAACGACAGTAAATAAACCGATAAGCACAAAATCATTTCCAAATGGGAACTATTCTGGGGACTTTAGTATTAATTCTCAAAAAGATGTGATTGAGTCTGGGCAGACAGTGAATTATAACATCTACTTAAAAATCACTGGACCAAACACAAGTTATAAAAATGCTAAATTGGTAATCAATTTACCGAAAAATGGGGAATTCACTCAAGCACTAAATGAACTTAAGATTGCCGGAGTAACACCTAGTTATAACAAGACAACTCGTCAGCTTGTGTATAAATATCAAACGCTAAATAGTGGGGTAGTTGATAAAGTCATCCTCAAGCTGACTACGAAAAATGGTTATACGCCAAATGGAACAAAATTAGAAGTAACAGGGGAATTTAGCGCGGATAATTTATCGGAAAAAGTAACGGAAAAAGCTGAAACAACTGTGAATGCAACCGCTACAACAGCTTTGTCAAATGAATTTACGAAAGTGGAAAATAGTATCAATAATAATCCAAGCCAAGGAGATATTGGGATTTGGTCTTTCAACCTAAATATACCGAAAAAGTCTACAGGGAACCTTTTTATTGAAGAAGGAAAGAAAATTATTATTGAATATACGTTAGCGGATAAGCTGGATTATCTGGGAGTAGCAGGGGATACGCCGGAGCCAACAAAAATCGAAGGACAAAAACTAACTTGGGAAATTGCAGCACCTACATATTTGGAACAAGAAAAAGCAACTAGTTTACTTAATAAGACTTTCCAAATTAGAACGTTCTTCCAAACAAGCATACCGAATTTTGCGACTGTAGAAAACAAAGCGGTTGCAACAACGAACTTTATTACTTTACCTGACAGCATTGTAGATACTTCAAAAGCATCTGTTTCAGTTTCTGCAAGTGATCCAGCAACAATTCCGCCGACTATCGGGAGTGTTTATGCTCCAGCACACAGAGGACCAGTCGATGCAAATTGGGGAATTGCTACTGTGACTGGAAACCCAGATATAAAAGCATATGATAGTGCGAAATTAGGTTTTAGTTTGATGCTAAATTCGGCAATGAATGACTCACCTTCATATGACTTCATCTACTATGATGTTTACTACAATATTGATGATAATTTAAATCTGGATTATTTCCGAAGTGGCGATTTTTATTTTAAACCAAATGTTAATTACCCTGGTTGGCCGCAACTGAAAAAATCACCTAAATATAACTTACTCGTAAAATATGATGGTGATACTGACTGGACTACATTAAAAGAAGATATAGAACTGAGCAAAATGTATTCGAGAAAAGATCTTGGAATTCCAGATGATAAACATGTGAGTAAAGTATGGCTTCATTTCACATATGCACCAGCTGGAATGTACGGAGCAAATCTATCTTTCTTTACAACAGTCAAAGAAGGCTATGTAGGAGAAGTTAGAAATACCACGAAAATTGATATGTACGGCGCAGATAGTCAAGGCTATATCCATTATTACAATGATACGAATCCTTGGCCGGAAAGCTGGCAGAAATATGCTGGCGACCGGACGGCTCAAATTATACCGCAACCAATTGGGAAAAATAAATTTGTACAAGGATCGGTTGCATTTGATGATACTGATGGAAATTTGATTAACATTGGCGATAATTCAGTTTCTGTTAATTTAGAAAGCAATAAAGCTTCCATTTCACGATTAACAGGTCCTTTTGAAGCGATGGTTCTTTTACCTTCTGGCGTAAAAATGAAAAACTCAGATCAACAAGGCTTTAATGTTAGCGTGTTAAATAGTAATTATCAAAATTCAGGACGCCAATTACTAAAAGTTAAATGGGACAAAAAGACGCTTTTACCAGCAGAAAAATTAACAGCAAAAATTAATGTGAGCATATCAAAAGACACACCTAGTAATATGTCTGTTGAAATGTTTGGGTTCTTGCAGGATACAGATTTTAATGTGCCGGAAGTGACGGGAACTCCAACCATTTCTGATACAAAAATGGAAATTGACTCAAATGACATTAATCAAAATGGGAATTCGGAAGAGTCTAGAATCACATCAGGGAACCATTACATTTTAAATACGAGTAATCATTTGAAAATTAGTAAAAAAGCTAAGGGTAATCTCGATAAAGGATACAGCGGACTGGCAAATGCCACAACAAACTCTATCGTATCGTATCAATTATTACTAGAAAATGATTCGGATGAAAAAATAGCCAACATGGTATTAATGGATGTTTTACCAAGCGAAAAAGATTTAGGAATTACAGATAACAGCGAACGTGGTAGTAAATTCAATTTGGAGCTAACGAAAGCAGTAGCAATTCCAAATGAATGGAAAGATAAGGTCGAAGTAACTTATAGTACTGCCAAAAACCCTAAACGTGCAGGCGTTCTCGATAAGCACACGATTTATCCAACTGGTTCAGAACCTCTAGTTGATAACGCTGAAGCAACAGAAGCAGAATGGTTAACTGCATCAGAAGTACAAGATTGGTCCAAAATTTACTCTTTTAAAATGGAACTAAAAGAAGGTATTGAGTGGATTCCTGGGAAATCCATGAAAATTCAGTTTGATTTAAAAACACCAAAGAAAAACCAAATAGATAAGGAACTTTTAAATCAGCAAACGAAAAAAGAAGACCGAGCTGCATGGAATTCTTTTGCTGTTGCTGTAAACAATTCTCAAGTAATTGAACCGGCCCAAGTAGGAGTGGCTTTAGATGATAGTGTTGCGCCAGTTACGGTGCAATATGTTGATCAAAATCATAAACAGATTGCCAGCTCAGAAACACTAACAGGAGCTTACGGAGAAAAATTCACTGCGAAACAGAAAAAAATTACTAACTACACCCTTGTAAAAACACCCGCGAATGTAAGTGGAATATTTAACGAAAAAGCACAGACAGTTATTTTTGTTTATCAAAAAGTGACAGCCGGAAGCATCATTGTCGATTATGTTGATAAAGATGGTGAAAAATTAGCTGATTCGATTGTTTTAACAGGAAAATTAAATTCAAGTTATCGAACTTCAGCAAAAAAAATCTCGGGATATAAATTGTATCAAACACCTAAAAATGCATCGGGGGAATTTTTAAATACCTCACAAAAAGTAACTTATGTGTATGAAAAAACTAGCGCTTTATCAGTTTCTTCTAATGAAAGAGCTGAAAATGTGAAAAAATCGGAAAAACTGCCACAAACGGGAGATTCTAAGAAAACTAATTTATGGTTTATCCTTGGAATGCTCTTACTTTCAAGTGCTTTTGTGCTTGCAAAGAAAAGATGATATTAAAAGTATTTTAAAAGGTGTTTAAAGTGTTTCCAATTCATTTTGCTTATTAAAAAGACACATATTACTTTAGATTTCGCAAAAAGTCATTATTGGGTGCATTTATTTGTTGCAAATCAACAAATCTATAAGGGATTTAACAACAGTTAGAAATAGATTATAGGAGGACAAAACGCAGTGAAAAATATCAGACAATGGAAGAAGCTAGTTATTGCAATGGTTATTAGTTTACTAGTATTCCAAAATGTTTCACCTGTACTTGCAACAATGACAGACAGTGAAACGTCAAACACCACATTAAAAATTATCAAAGAAGATAAAGATACAAAAGAAAAAATCAATGGTTCTACATTTGAGATAAAGAATAAAGAAACAAGTGAAACAAGTGATTTAACCATCGGTGCAAATGGCGAGGCAACAATGGATTCTCTTTTACCTGGTGATTATCTGGTTAAAGAAAAAGTTGCAGCAAAAGGCTACGAACTAGATGAAAAAGAATACAGTGTAACTTTAGCAGAAAAAGAAGAAGTGATTACTTCGGCTTCAGCAAAAGTGCAAGAAGAAACAACGAAAGAAGCAGCAACACCAACACCGATTAAAAAATCAACACAAAATGCAAATCTAAAATCAGTTATTACGGACAATATTTTCAACAAAGTAACACTTAAAGACGGTAATGGCGATGAAATCAACACTTCGGACCGGATTCAAAATGGTAGCGGTGTTGTGCTTAACATGAACTTTGCATTTTCAGGGAAAAATTATAAAGCAGGGGATACATTTACAACTGTTTTACCAGATGCTTTCAACTTCGGGAACAAAAATTTAAGTGGTAACTTCTTACCTTCTACAGAAGCAGAATGGTCACTTGATGTAACAACACGTGAACTTACGATTACTTTCTTAAAAGATGGTATTCAAGAAGGCGATTATGATGTGAATATCAGTACAGCTTTTAAAGTATTTACCTCAACAGAAGAAACGATACAAGAAGTTGTTTTCAAAACAGCAGGAAAAGATACTGTTTATCAAATTGAAGTTGTACCAGTAGTCAACTACCCGACAACTGTAGGAATTACAGCAAATCCAGGGGTAGTAAACCCGACAAAGGGACAAGTAGATGCTAAATTTAACTTAACAAAAGAAAAAGATGTTAAGGGTGAGTTGAAGCTTACTGATTATACTTCCGGTGGAACGACAACTATTGATAAAGATAGCATCAAAGTATATTCGAGTGATGTTAGTGCTGGGGGAACTTTCATAGGTACGAAACAATTACTAGAAGAAGGAACAGACTATACGTTAATTTATTCCGCAACCTCGATAACTGTTAAGTTAAACGGTGGACTTGCTGGGAAAGGCTACCAAGTAACCTATGACCGCACAATCAATAAACCCAGTGATTCACTTTCTTACATGTCTACACAAGCATACACAGTAGGTGATGCAGGAACATTATCAACTAACTCCGCTTATGTTTACCTGACGATGACTAATTATAATCATTTGGAGAAAAAAGCTAGTTACAATGGTTCAACACAAAGTATTGATTGGACAATTAAATTTAACTACGATCAAGACGAACTATCTCCTTCTACAGTGCTTACGGACGTTTTAGCAGATAACGATGTCGCTTATGTAGCAGATTCACTTAAAATTAAACGAGTAACATTTAACGCAACTAATGGCTCACCGATCGTTGGAGGGGATGCTTCAAGTGACTGGACAACTTCAGCAATCTCGGCAAATGGGAATTTTAATTTAACGTATAAGGACACAAACACTAATGCCTATGTAATCACTTATTCCACGAAAATCACAGATTTTAGTGATCGTGAAATTAAAAATGAAATTACAGATGAAAATGGTGTTTCCGCTGACGCAACGATTGCGATTCAACCAGATTTATTGAAAAAAGAAGCTGGAACAATTGACTATTTTAATAACACAATGACATGGAAAATCACTGCCAACTCTGACAGAATTAAGATGGGGAATTTGAATATCACAGATGAATTTTCTACTGGTGTAAAAGCCCTTAAGAGCTACACAGTTCGTGCCTATACAGATAATACAAATAGTGTATTATTAACAGAAGGCAAAGATTACACGATGAATAAAGATGTGACACCAGCTGGTTTTTATTTACAACTTATCGGCGATTATGCTTCTACAGATAAAAAAATTGTAGTCGATTTTGTCACCGATATTGATCTTTCAGACGTAACAAAAACGATTGATAATAAGGCATCCATTTCTTATTACGATGGCGGAATTATCAAGTATGTTGATGAAGTCACTGCTTCGATGACACCAGATCCGGGTATGATGACCAATGGTGGCAAGTACGGAGCATACAACTCCACTACTGGGAACATTGATTGGATTGTATCCGTCAACGCAATGGCAAAAAATTATGATAATCTGATTTTTGATGATGCAATTCCAACGGGATTAACATACGTAGAAGGCTCACTACAATATCGTAATGTGGCTTCTACAAGTGAGATGATGAACCTATATATCCCACTTAACTCTGTTGGAACAATAGCCAAAACAGGTGATAAAAACTATCCAACAAAAGTCGATACAACTGGGAATAAATTACATTTAGAATTTGCTAACTTAGATAATTCACGCGTATTTATTAAATACAGTACTAAACCAAACGAAAACTGGTATTACTACTCTTATGTACAAAACACTGCGAAAGTGAGTGATAATGGAGTAGGTGAAAAATCTTACAGTTACCAAGCATTCGCAAGCAAACTTTTTAATGCGATGACAAAAACGGCTTCGATTGATCCATCTTTTGATAATAAAGTTAACTGGGTTGTTACACTTAACAATATCTCAGCAGATCGTCCTATCAACAATCCAACAATTACCGATACAATGAAAACTGGAGCAACTGGAGCACAAGTAGTAAAAAGTAGCTTTAAAGTAATAAATGAAACGACGGGTGAAGATATTGACTCAAAATACTATGACATCACTTACACAGACAATGATTTCACTATCCAATTCAAAGATTATAAAGCAACTGCACCAATTAAAGTAACCTATAGTACAATCAGCTTGATGTCTGGACTTGTTAGTAACACAGCAACAACTGCTTCTCCTGACTACGGTAATTTACCAATGACATATAAATCAAGAACAACAAGTATATCGCCTGCCTTCACTATTGGTAGTGGTAGTGGGACGGCGACAATTGGTTCACTTGAAATTATCAAAGTTGATAAAAAGGATAATTCGAAAAAACTAGAAGGAGCCAAATTCCAACTTTATACACTTGAAGGTGACAAAGCGGGGCAAGAGGCAACAACAGATTCGGACGGGAAAATCGTGATGGATGGTCTTCAATCTGGGAAATATAAGCTAGTTGAGACAGAAGCACCAACAGGTTATACGATTAGTGACGAATATAAAGATGGTAAAGAAATCACGGTTACCGCTGATACAGCTACAAGTATTACAATTGAAAACACAGAGCAAACTGGTAGTGCGGTCCTTTTAAAAGAAGATAGTGTAACGAAAGATGCTCTCGCAGGTGCGGAATTCGAATTGCAAAATGCAGACGGTACAAAAGTCGCTGAAAACTTAGTATCTAATACAGAGGGTAAAATCGAAGTAACAGACTTGGCGCCAGGCGATTATCAATTTGTAGAAACAAAAGCGCCAACAGGCTATATTTTGGATGGAGCGCCAACGAAATTTACGATTGAATTTAACCAAGAAGCAGCTGTAGTTGTCACAAAAGAAAATACAGCAAAAACTGGTAGTGTAGTTCTAACGAAAGAAGATAGCGTATCAAAAACTACTTTATCTGGAGCAGAATTTGAATTACAAAACGCCGCTGGAACTAAAGTAAAAGCTAATCTAACAACGAATGCAGATGGGAAGCTAGAAGTAACAGATTTAGCGCCAGGGGATTACAAATTCGTTGAAACAAAAGCACCAACAGGCTATGAATTGGATGCAACTCCGGTTACTTTTACCATCGAATTTAACCAAGCGACTGCAGTAAATGTAACTAAAGAAAATGTTGCGAAAACGGGTAGTGTTGTTCTGACTAAGCTAGATAGCAAATCAAGAAGTAATTTAGCAGGAGCAGAATTTGAGCTACAAACAAAACTAGGGGTAAGTTTGAAAGAACGAGTAGTGACTGAAGCAAATGGACAACTACAAATTGATGATTTGGCACCAGGAGACTATCAATTAGTCGAAATGAAAGCTCCAACAGGTTATGAATTAGATGCTACACCAGTAGAGTTCACTATTGCGTTCAACCAACAAGCGCCAGTTCAAGTTACTAAAACAAATACGATGTCTACTGGTTCAGTTGTATTAACGAAAACAGATGCTGAAACAAAAGCGCCTCTTGCAAATGCAACGTTCAAACTAGTAGATGAAAATAATAATGTTACAGAAAACCTGACTACAGATGCATCTGGGAAACTAGAAATAACTAATTTAGTACCTGGCGATTATCAATTAATCGAAACAAAAGCACCAGCTGGTTATGAACTAGATACAGTTCCAGTTGATGTAAAAATTGCATTTGATCAAAATGAAACTTTACAAGTAACAAAAACGAATCTAAAAACAGTTGTGAGCGGTAAAGTTATCGCAGAATTTGTTGATACAAAAGGTAATGTATTAGCAGAGAGAGAAATTCATACTGGTATCGTTGGCGATAAATACGCAACGAAAGAAAAAGATATTAAAGGTTACAAATTAACAAAACAACCTACGAATAAAGAAGGCATATTTAAAGAAACGGATCAAAAAGTGACCTTTGTATATGAGAAAAGCAAAACGCCAATCGTGGTAAATCCAGGTAAACCAGTCACACCGGTAAAACCAACTAAACCGTTAGACCCCGCGAAGAAACCAACAGTAACAACAAGTCTTCCTTCAACAGGAGATGCGTCTCCATATGGAATCATCTTCACTGGATTAATTGCTAGCGTAGTTGGTTGGTTCTTACTAAGAAAATCAAAAAAAGTAAATGATTAAAAAAATGCGCTATCCGCTCAAAGGATAGCGCATTTTTATTACCTATTTTAACAAAAAAGTATTTCGCCCTATAGAATTAGCGTACTTGTTCACTAAATAGTCATAGAAATAGATAAAAATCCATTTTTTAAGCTTTATAGCCAACTGTATTTTCTAGTTGTTTTTGATACAATTCAACCAATAGGTAACACGTTACACAGATAATAATTGCAACAGAGGAGGACATCAAGGTAGTGAAGAAGTTTAAAATGTGGAAGAAATTGCTAATTATGATGGTTATTGGTTTAGTTGTTTTTCAAAATATTTCAACGGTTTTTGCAGCAGTAATAGATGTAAAAGAATCAAAGCCATCACTTAAAATCGTTAAAATAGATAAAGATACGAAAGAAAACATAAGTGGTTCTATTTTTGAGATAGAAAATGTACAAACGGGAGAAATTAAAGAACTTTCCATTAAAAATAATGGAATAGTAGTTGAGGATTCAATGGAAGAAGGGGAATATCGAGTTAAAGAAAAAAAGGCACCAGAAGGTTATGCAATAGATGAGAACACCTATAATATCGCTTTAAAAGATAAAGAGGAATTAATCACATCTATTTCAACCAAAAATAAATCTATCAGAAAGACAAATTTAAAAGCAACCATTTCAGATAATATCTTTACGAAAGTGGAGCTTCAAGATGGGAATGGAACTAAAATAAACCAAGGTGACAGAGTGAAAAATGGCGGTGGGGTTATTTTAAATATGAATTTCTCTTTTACCGGAAAAAATTATAAGGCCGGAGATACTTTTAAAACAATTTTGCCAGATGATTTTAACTTTGGTTCCACAGATTTAAATGGTGATTTTTTACCTTCAACAGAAGCAGAATGGTCGTTCGATGCAGCTACAAGAGAACTAACCATTAAAATCTTAAAAGATGGTGTACAAGAAGGAAGTTATGATGTTAGCATAACTACCGTCTTTAGGTCTTTTTCAGAAACAGAGCAAACGAGTCAAAAAGCTATTTTTGCTACTGCGGGTGGAGATACTGTTTACGAATACGAGGTTATTCCTTTAGTAGACTATGCTTCCACAGTGGATTTAAAATTACATCCGAGTAAAATTAACCCGGAAAAAGCATTTGTTACAGCTAAGCTAAATTTAACTAAAGAAACAAACTCAGTAGGAGAACTTAGACTCGCTGACTTTACTTACGACGGCGATACAAAAATTGATAAAAGTACGGTAAAAGTTTATGCAAGTGATGTTAGTGCTAGAGGAGCATTTATAGGAGGTAAACAATTATTAGAAGAAGGTAAAGATTATACAGTAGAGCATACAGACTCAGAACTAATAATTAAATTAACTAATGGTTTAGATGGAAAAGGCTATGAAGTAACATATACGCGTGTTATTAATACTACTAAGGAGTCTCTTGTTTCATTAGTTTCCAGAGCTCAAACTGTTGGTGATTCAAAGATTTTGTCGGTAGGGCTAGCAACTGTTGAAGCAAGAATAGTTAAATTTAAACATTTAGAGAAAAAAGCTATTTATAACGCCAAAACACAAACCATTGATTGGGCAATTAACGTAAACTACGACCAAGCAGAATTAACGCCAAACACCGTTTTAACAGATGTTTTAACAGATAACGGCATAAATTATGTGGACAATTCACTTAAAATTAGAGAGGTGACGTTCTCGCCTACTACTGGACAGGCGATTGTTGGGGATATAGATGCGTCAAGTAATTGGACAACGCCATCTGTTGCAACTAATGGAAGTTTTGAAACAACATATAAAAATACAGACAAAAAAGCATATCAAATTACGTATGCTACGAAAGTAACTGATTTTAGTCCTCGTGATATTATTAATGAAGTTACAGATGAGAAAGGCGTCAAAGCCACAGAAAAATTATCCTTTGAACCTAGCTTAGTAAAAAAAGAAAGTGGAACGGTAGACTACTTTAATAATTTAATGTCGTGGACAATCACAGCGAACACAGAGAGAATAAAAATGAGTGATATGATAATTATTGATGAATTTTCTACGGGTGTAAAAAGTTTAGATAACCTTGATGTTTATGCTTATACAACTGAAACGGACAAAGTGAAGCTTGTAAAAGATGTTGACTATACAATCACTGATACAGCTACACCAGCAGGTTTTAAAATTCAACTGATTGGTAACTATGCGACAACAGATAAAGAAATTGAAGTAAAGCTTGTTACGAAGATTGACTTATCAAATGGTGCCCAAACGCTTGATAACAAAGCATATATTTCATACTATGATGGCTATATAACACATTACTCTGATACAAAAAAAGCTTCCTTAGAAGTAGATAGTAAGATTTCGCAAAATGGAGCTAAATATGGCACGTGGAATTATGAGACAGGTACAATTGATTGGATTGTCTCTTTGAATGCAATGAATTTAGACTTCGAAAATCTCATTTTTGATGATGAGATGGTGGAAGGGACTTCTTATGTGGAAGGCTCTTTAGAATTTAGAAGAGTGGGCGGTCCAAACGAACTAGTTAATCTAAATGTACCACTTGCTTCTACTGGGAATTTAGTAAAAGAAGGCGATAAAAATTACCCAACGAAAATTGAAACAACAGATAAGAAAATACATCTAGAATTTGGAGATATTGGAAAATCACAAGTTTTTGTTAAATACAAAACAACTCCAGATAATAAGTGGTATTTTTCTGAGTCAGTCAAAAATGTAGCAATCGTTTCTGATGATGGTAAAAATCAAAAAGAGTACGAAGCAGAAGCATTTATTTTTGAAAGTTACTCACCGATTTCCAAAACAGGTCAGATTGATATGTCCTACAATAATAAAATAAATTGGAAACTAAAACTTACTGATATTACAGATAAACGGATAGTGACGAACCCAACCATTACGGATATAGTAGACGGAGGCATAACAGGAGCAAAAATCGTTAAAAATAGCTTTAAAGTAATAGATACAAAAACAGGAGAATTAATTGACTCTAAATATTATGATATTACTTTTACAGATAATGGTTTTACCGTTCAATTTAAAAATTATACAGCAACTTCTCCAATTGAGGTTACCTACGATACGATTAGTTTGATCTCAGGTCCAGTTAAAAATACAGTTTCTGTGGATGCCAAAGATTATGGTAACCTCTCAGTGCAAAGTAGGACTGCAACTAATACGGTTTCACCAAACTTTACTATGGGTAGTGGAAGTGGTATTGATACGATGGGGTCAATTGAAATTACAAAAGTAGATAAAGCAGATCCGACCAAAAAATTAGAAGGAGCAAAGTTCCAACTTTATACACTAGATGGCAAAAAATCTGGACAAGAAGCTACAACTGATTCGGAAGGTAAAATTGTTTTTGATAGTATTCAAGCTGGGAAATATAAATTAGTTGAAACAGAAGCTCCAACCGGTTATACAATTAGTGAAGAGCTAAAAAATGGGAAGGAAGTAACAGTAACTTCAGATGGACTAACTAGTGAATATACAGTTGAAAATCCTCAAAAAACGGGCAGCGTGATCTTAACTAAAGTAGACAACTTCACAAAAGCCGCTTTAGCAGGAGCAGAATTTGAATTACAAAAAAATGATGGGACTAAAATTAAAGAAGGTTTAGAAACAAATGCTACTGGGGAACTAACTGTAGGAGATTTGGAACCCGGAAACTATCAATTTATAGAAAAAAAAGCGCCAACGGGTTATCAATTAGATGAAGCTCCTCTTGAATTTACGATTGAATTTAATCAGTCAGAACCAGCAACAGTAACAAAAGAAAATACTGCAAAAACTGGTACCGTAGAGTTAAACAAAAAAGCGAGCGGGACGAGCAAGCAATTACAAGGAGCAGAGTTTAAGCTTGAAGATGATGCAGGAAAAGTTCTAAAAGAAAAACTAGCAACGGATGCTTCAGGTAAATTAGAAATAAAAGATTTGGCGCCAGGAGATTATCGACTTATTGAAACAAAAGCGCCAACCGGTTATCAACTTGATGCCACTCCAACTCCATTTACAATTATTTTCAACCAAGCAGAAAAAGTATCTGTTACTAAAGAAAATACTGCAAAAACTGGAGGAGTCATTTTAACGAAAAAAGATGACAAAACAAATGCTACGCTTTCAGGTGCGACATTCGAATTGCAAACAACTGCAGGTGCTAAGTTGCAAGAAAACCTAGTTACAAATGCAGAAGGGCAAGTAGAAATTACAAATCTTGCTCCAGGAAACTATCAATTCGTCGAAACATCCGCACCGACAGGATATGAACTAGATACAACTCCAGTTCCTTTTACGATTACTTTTAATCAATCTGAAAATGTAAATGTAACAAAAACGAATAAAGCAAAGTCAGGTAGTGTTGTACTAACAAAGCAAGATAATGTGACAAAAGCAGGTTTAGCAGGAGCAGAATTTGAACTGCAGGATAGTACCGGTGCAAAACTAAGAGAAAACCTAATAACAAATACAACTGGTAAATTAGAGCTAACTAATCTCGCACCAGGTGATTATCAATTGGCGGAAATTGCTGCACCAACGGGATATGTATTAGATGCCACACCAGTCACTTTCACGGTTGAGTTCAATCAAACAGAATTACTAAACCTAACAAAAGAAAATACTGCAAAAACTGGCAGTGTGATTTTAACAAAGCAAGATAGCTTAACCAAACAAACACTTGCAGATGCAGAATTTGAATTGCAAAATGAGGCAGGAACTAAATTACAAGAGAATTTAGTAACCAATGCTGACGGGGAAATCGAAATCGTTAATCTGGCTCCAGGAAACTATCAATTAGTAGAAACAAAAGCTCCAACGGGTTATCAACTAGATAAAGCGCCAGTGCGTTTCACCATAGTATTCAATCAAACGGAAAAATTAGCTATCTCAAAAGAAAATATTGCAAAAACTGGTAGCGTCATTTTAACAAAAGTAGATGGTAGTTCCAAAGAAAAGTTAGCTGGAGCAGAATTTGAACTACGAAATGCTACTGGTACAAAAGTAGGCGGAAATTTCGTGACGGATGCTGATGGTAAGCTGGTAATTGCTGATTTGGCACCGGGCGAGTATTCGTTAGTGGAAACAAAAGCGCCAACAGGATATCAGTTAGACAACACGCCAATTCTGTTTGCAATTGAGTTTAATCAAGTCAAACCAAAAACTGTAACGAAAGAAAATCGTGCTAAAACTGGCGATGTTATTTTAACAAAAGTAGATGCTAAAACAAATAAAGGCTTAGCAGGAGCTAAATTCGAGCTACAAACGAAACAAGGACAAATACTAAAAACCGGTCTAACAACTGGTATAAACGGAGAGCTTAAAGTAACAAATCTGGAACCAGGCGAATACTGTTTTGTCGAAACAGAAGCTCCAATGAATTACGAATTAGATAGGACTAAGATTGAATTCACTATCGTATTTAATCAAATTTCTCCGGTCCCCGTTACTAAAACTAATAAGCTGAAAGTGGGCTTAGTGAAGGTAGCGCATACGGATACGGAAGGAAATCACTTAGTAAATCCCGAAAATTATACAGGTGATATTGGTGAGAAATACGAAACGGAGTCAAAAGAATTTGCTGGTTATCAACTAGTGGGAAATCCAATCAATAAAGTTGGTACATTTGCAGAAGGCACACAAAAAGTAACTTTTATTTATGAAAAAATAAAAGACCCAATCATGTTTAATCAAGCAAAACCAATCAACGCAACAAGTCCAATAGCAGCTATAGAAAAGCCCGCAACAGTCATGAAAAAAGCGAAACGTTTGCCATCAACGGGAGACAAAGCCCCATTTAAAAATGTTGTTTCAGGATTATTTATTAGTGCAATCGGGATTTTTGTATTAAGAAGAGTAAATAAATAAAAGAAATCCCGCTAAAACTATATAGTTTAGCGGGGTTTCTTTTATTTAAATCCAAACATCATCATCTTCTTTTGTGACACATAACATTTGAATGCCACGTACAATATTGAAGATAAAGAGACCAACTAAAGCGGTAAGCGTAAAAATGAATAAGCTAGCAGTAATGAAGAATGTAAAACTTGATAAAAAGCCGCTATTTGTCATAGCTGTAACGAAAACACTGGAAAAACACAGGATACCAATGATAGTCGGAATAATATGTGTAAGTAAAGCAACTTTAGCATGGTGAGAGACTTCTTCTGATTTTGCAAAAATCCAAATTAACACTGGAACGATAATTGGAGCAAACAAAATGCTAAAATAACTTAAAGCATTTAGAATTCGATGATCATTCATAATCAACACACCTTTCTAAGATGTTTTTATTATAGCAAGGGAAAGTAAGTCAAGCCCTCGATGCAAGTGACAAAGCTAGAAAGTAACATAACAAATATGTAAGGATTACACTTGTTGCGTTTTAGCGTGAATAATATGGAGTAATTGCTCGGACATATACGCAGGCGAGTGTGAAAAATCTTTTTCTGCCCAAAAAACTATCATTCCAAAAATCGCATGCGCTTGATAAGTAGCTAGTAATTGTGGTTCAGCCGCTGAGTTATCAGGAAAATTCGCAACATCATCTAATATAAGCTCTCGAATAACGTCACATACCTGATTTTGAAAACTAGGACGAATAGTTGATTTTATTACTTGGCGGTAAAAGACTTGATGATGATACACATGATCAAATATTTTTATCATTGATGGTGTAAGCGTTTGAATAGAGAAATGACTTGTATGTAAATAAGGATCTTGATATGCACTTTTTAAATCCATCAGAATTTCTTCAATGATGCTATCTAACAATTCTTCTTTATCATGATAGTGTTTATAAAAAGTCCCGCGGTTCACATCTGCTTCTGTGACAATGTCCGTAATTGTAATTTGGCGAAAATTTTTTTGGTCAAGCAGTGCGAAGAGAGCTTGATTGAAGGCTTTTTTTGTTTTTTTAACCCGTCTATCCATGATTTAGAACCTCCCATTTGAGAAATTTTCTTATTACTATACATATAACGCAAAAGTGTTGCTTAATCAACAAAACAGGCTTTCTTTACATATTGAAAGCGTTTTATACCGGGATTATAATGAAAGTAGAAAGGGAATAAATTCTTTTTCTAGCGGATCAAAAATGAAGGAGGAAATATCAATGGGGAAATTAACTGGAAAAGTGGCAGTGGTAACTGGTGCGGCTTCTGGAATGGGGCAACAAATTGCGATTCTTTTTGCTAAAGAAGGAGCGAAAGTTGTTGTGGCAGATTTAAATTTAGAGGCGGCACAAAAAACAGTCGAACTGGTCGAAAAAGAAGACGGAACAGGACTTGCTGTCGTAGCTAATGTAACAAAGCAAGAAGATATTGAAAATATGATTAACCAAGCTGTTAAGGCATTTGGAACGTTAGACATTTTAGTCAACAATGCAGGAATTATGGATAATTTTGTCCCAGCTGGTGAATTAACAGATGAACTTTGGGATAAGGTTTTTGCGATTAATACAACTGGTGTGATGCGTGCGACACGAAAAGCATTACACATTTTTGAAGAAAAAGGTCAAGGGGTTATTGTAAACATTGCTTCGGCAGGCGGTCTTTTTGGCTCAAGAGCAGGGGCGGCATATACAGCATCTAAACATGCGGTCGTGGGCTTTACGAAAAATGTTGGATTCCAATATGCGAACAAAAACATTCGTTGTAATGCAATCGCACCAGGAGCAGTAAATACAAATATCGGTACAACTATTTATGCACCAGACGAATTTGGTCAAGAGCGCGCGATGATTGGTATGGGTACCAATCCACGTGCTGGTGATGCTTCAGAAATCGCTAAAGTAGCCTTGTTTTTAGCGTCAGATGACTCCAGTTTTGTGAATGGAACAGTAATAACTGCTGATGCTGGCTGGACAGCTTACTAAACAAATAATGGCCGCAAAAGGAATTATTTTCTTTTGCGGCTTTTTTCATGAAAACGAAATAGCCATTTCTGCCTATTACGCAAACTTGTATGAATAGTTATGAGCATAATGGGGTATTGAGTACCAAAGTGAAAGGCGGGTGGTCTTTTTGATTGAACAGTTGGTAAGTAATGCAGCGATATTACTCGCAGGATTTTATATTATTTCCTTAGTTTATAAAGAACCAATTACAAAAGAATTAGCAACAAATAGAAAAATGGTGATCGGAATTTGGGCTGGACTTCTCGGTTTCGCGTTGATGGTTTTCGGAATTCCAATTTCGAATAATGTAATTGTGGATTTACGTCATATTCCAATAATAATGGTGGGCTTTTACGGTGGACCGATTCCCGCAATTGTATCAGCTATTATTATTTCGGCATCGCGCTTTCTACTATCCGTGAATTCCGCGGCTATGATGGCGGCGATTGTGATGATGTTAATTGGCACAATAACAGCCCTTTTTGGAAAACGCTTAGAGAAATTCAAAATTTGGGGCGTTTTTATTTTGAATATTATTGCGTGTAGTTTTGTTGTTATTAATCTGCATTTGATTTTAGCTAGAGAGGCTCATTTCTGGATAAATATGACTATTTTCGTGCTGATTGCACTTGTTATTGGTGCTGTTTCTGCGGGATTAATGAGCAATATGATTAAATCAAAGCAACTTTTTCAAAAATATGAGCAAGACTCTACGCTAGATTATTTGACCAAATTATCGAATGTAAGGCAATTTGACGAGAAAATTAATCATGTGATGGATGCTGGAAGTAGACAAGTTACGCTAATGTTAATCGATATTGATTATTTTAAAAATATTAATGATACATATGGCCATGATGCAGGTGACGCGATTTTAAAACAATTAGCAGTCATTTTAAAAGCAAGTACGACAGACGGCTCAGAAGCGTTTAGAAACGGTGGAGAAGAGTTTTCCATCGTCTTATTAGATTGCTCAATAGAAGAAGGTAATAAGGTTGCTGAGCAAGTACGAAAAGAAACAGAAGAACAGGATTTTGTTATTCCTGGCGGGCAAATAGTGAAAATAACGATTTCTGTTGGGGTGAGCAGTAGTAAAGATGGTGCTAATACAAGTGAAGGTTTGTTTAAATCTGCCGATGAAGCACTGTATAAAGCAAAATTAACAGGACGAAATCGAGTTTGTATTGCAGATGGAAATTAGCTTGTCGCAAAAAAACGAGTACTTCTAGTAGATGGATTATGTTATAATAGATTGTGTAATGATGAGCAAATAACTAGGAAACTAGTCCAAAAGGATGAGCTTTAATGTTTGACTTAATGGATAACTTGCTGGGAGTACAGTCATTTGGTGAATTAAATAAAGACATGCCAACGACACTGTTTGTCACAGATGCAGACGGTAATATTTTAATTTCTAATAAATTCACTGCGCTTACGGTCGGAATGTCGCTTGAAGAATTACTTCGTTGTAATGTAAGAGACTTAGTGGAAGACGGAGTATACAACGATTCTGTCACGCTGGAAGCAATCCGAACCAAACAAAAGAAAACAAAAGTTATCAATACGAAAAAAGGTTTTAGTATTCGCTCGACTTCTACGCCAATTCTCTATCCAGATGGTACCGTGCATTTAGTTGTTACGATGTCAGATGAAACGCAACCAGATAGTTTCAAAACGTGGCGAGGCGAGGCAATTTCAGGCAATAAAGAGTCACTTCTTCTTGAAGATTATAAAGAAAATGATGGCACCGTGATAGTAGCAGAAAGTGTCGCGATGAAACAGATAGTTCGAGTGTGCAACCAGATCGCTCCGTTTGACAGTAAAGTTTTATTATACGGAGAGTCTGGTACAGGTAAAGAAGTCTTGTCGCGCTATATTCATGAAAAAAGTGAACAAGCTGCTGGGCCCTTTATTTCGATTAACTGTGCGGCAATTCCAAAAGCATTATTTGAATCTGAGCTTTTCGGACATGAAAAAGGCTCATTTACCGGTGCGGATATTGAAAAACCCGGTATGCTTGAACTAGCTGATGGTGGTACATTATTTTTAGATGAAATTTCTGAAATGCCATTAGAGCTTCAAGCAAAAATGCTGCGAGTGCTTGAAACTGGAGAAGTAAGAAGACTGGGCTCAACAACCGAGACGAAACGCCGCTTTAGACTTATTTCAGCGACAAATCGAAACCTTGGTGAAATGGTTGAAAAAGGAACGTTTAGACGTGATTTATATTATCGTATTAATGTAGTGCCAGTTCATATTCCAGCACTCAGAGAGCGTCCGCAAGATATTATTGGTCTTGCACGTCAGTTCATTCAAAAATTCAATCAAAAGTACCAAAAAGATTTTCAGTTAAGCGGCGATAAAACAAAAGAATTACTTTCTCATAACTGGCCAGGAAATGTACGTGAACTTAGAAACCAGATTGAACGCTTAGTGGTTATGTCTGGAAATAAAGAAGTGGTAGTGACGGAACCAGATGATTTTGCACTAGACTTACATTTTAAAGAGCAAACGAAAAAAGAATCGCTTTATTTAAAAGATTATTTACAAGACGTAGAAAAACACTTTATATTGCGAGTGCTCGAAGAAAGTGATGGAAACGTGACAAAAGCGGCTAGTGTGCTTGGAATTCACCGCTCTGTTTTATATCGAAAACTAAAAACACTTCATTAATTTAGAAAACCTAATCGGAAAACGCGATTAGGTTTTTTTGTTGCGTTTTCGCGACTGTTATTTGCAAAAGCGCTAATTTTTATGTCGCTGTTTTGCGACGATTAATAATGTTTGAATTCATAAAGATTGATATAAAGCCATTTTAAATGTTGGCATGAAAGTTGCTTTATAAGTAATTGCGTATCATTACAAATATATGTGAATAATTGAACAATAAGGAGTGAGGAATTTGTCAAAAGTAATAAAAGCAAGTGAAGCAGCAAAATTAATAAAAGATGGCGATACTGTAGCTTTTAGTGGTTTCGGTTTAGCTTGTGTCAACGAAGAAATGGCTATTGCGGTTGAAAAGCGTTTTTTAGAAGAAGGGGCTCCGCGTAATCTAACAGTTATGCATGCTAGTGCGCTTGGTGATCGCAGGGAAAAAGGGATGAGTCACTGGGGGCATGAAGGATTAATTAAACGCTGGATTGGTGGAATTGCGATTGCTTCTCCCAAAATGGCGAAATTAATTGAAGAAGACAAATGTGAAGCATATAATTTGCCACAAGGTGTAATTACACAACTTTACCGGGAAATTGCAGCTAAACGACCAGGCGTTATTACAAAAATTGGTATGGGAACATTTGTAGATCCGCGTATTGAAGGGGCAAAAATGTCCGCGAGTTCTAAAGATAACTTAGTAGAGCTGTTGACGATTCACGACGAAGAATGGCTATTTTATCCAAGTTTCCCAATTCAAGTTGCGCTCATTCGCGGAACTGTGGCAGATGAATTTGGAAACTTAACTTTAGAAAAAGAAGGCTTACATATGGAAGTCTTGCCAATTGCACAGGCAGTTCGAAATTCAGGCGGAATTGTTATCGCTCAAGTAGAATCTGTTGCTAAAAAAGGATCGCTTAATCCGAAAGATGTAAGAGTTCCAGGAATTTTAGTTGATCATATTGTTATATCAGAACCAGAAAATCATTTCCAAACCGAAAATACGCAGTACAATCCAGCTTTCTCTGGACACATTCAAGTTCCTCTTGGTGATATTGAGCCACTTGCGCTAGATGACCGTAAAGTGATTGCGCGTCGTTCTGCAGCAGAACTAGAACCACAAACCATTCTAAATTTAGGTGTAGGGATTCCGGTGAACGTCTCTACTGTTGCAGCGGAAGAAGGCGTGAGTGACCAATTAATACTAACAACGGAAGCAGGGTCTGTTGGTGGTGTACCAGCAGGGTTAGCAGATTTCGGTCATGCGTATAACAGTGAAGCTATTGTCGATCATCATTCACAGTTCGATTTTTACGATGGTGGTGGACTCGATTTATCCGTACTTGGTTTGGCGCAAACCGACGAATCCGGTAATGTGAATGTCAGCAAGTTTGGCTCAAGAGTTGCTGGGTGTGGTGGATTTATTAATATCTCTCAATCAGCGAAAAAATTAATTTTTGCCGGAACTTTTACAGCAGGTGGATTAAAGACTCGTGTGGCTGACGGCAAACTAGAGATTTTACAAGAAGGAAAAGCTAAAAAGTTTATCAAACAAGTTCAACAAATCACATTTAGTGGCGAATACGCTTCAACGACCGACCAAATCATCCTCTATGTGACAGAGCGAGCTGTATTCCGTTTAGAAAATGGCAAAATGGTTCTAACAGAAATCGCGCCAGGAGTGGATTTAGAAAAGGATATTCTTGGACAAATGGAATTCGAACCCGTTATTGCGAGTGATTTAAAAGTAATGGATAGCGGTATGTTTAGCGAACAATGGGGTGGCTTAAAAGCTATTATTGAAAAACAAACAAGAGAGGGAGTATCTATATGACAAAAGAAATAAACCGTTGGGGAGTCTTGATTGGCTCTGTGGGTGTTCTGCTTTGTACCGGTGCGGTATATGCATTTAGTGTTTTTGCTGGACCGCTTAGTGCTGCTCATGGTTGGACAATTCCACAAGTTATGATGGCATTTACAATTAATGCGGCTATTGGGCCGATTCCAACTATCTTAGGTGGGATTTTAACGGATAAAGGGAAAGCAAAATGGGCCATTTTAATTGGGGGAATCCTGTTTGGGCTTGGTTTTGCACTGACAGGTTTTGCTACTTCCACTACGATGCTTTACTTGTCTTATGGCGTCCTTGCTGGGCTTGGACAAGGTTTTGCGTATTCAGGATGTCTTAGTAACACGATTCGTCTTTTCCCAGATAAACGTGGTCTTGCTTCTGGGCTTATTACTGCAGGAATGGGTGGAGCGACAATTATTGCTGCACCGATTGCGAACCACTTAATTGAAACATATAACGTAATGACAGCATTTAAAATTATGGGAGCTGTTTATATCGCAGTTGTCATTGGATGCAGTTTCCTTATTCGCGTCGCACCAGCTGGCTATGCACCAAAAGGCTGGACTCCACCTGCTGGAAATGCAGCTGGTATGGTAAACGTACCTTGGACTGGAATGGTTCGAACAGTTACTTTTTATTTGATTCTTTTAATGCTAGGTATTGGCGCATTCTCAGGTCTGATGATTGCTTCTAATGCATCCTTAATTGGTCAAAATATGTTTGGCTTAACGGCTGCATCGGCTGCTGCTTACGTGAGTATTTATTCATTAAGCAACTGTTTAGGTCGAGTAGTTTGGGGTGCTGTATCTGACCGTCTAGGTAGATCAAATACATTAATGATTATTTATACAGTGATTGCTTTATCTTTACTAGCACTTGCAACGCTTCAATCTGTTGTTGGGTTTGTTATTGGAATTATTGGACTTGGACTTTGCTTTGGCGGAACAATGGGCGTTTTCCCATCCATCGTTATGGAAAATTACGGTCCGAAAAATCAAGGCGTCAACTACGGAATCGTCTTTATTGGTTATTCCACAGCAGCCTTCTTTGCACCAAAAATGGCAGCTCAAATCGCCGGCCAAAACGGTGGCGACTTCACACAAGCTTTCTATATAGCTATCGCACTTGCTGCTGTAGGACTTTGCATTAATATTGTTTATAAATTACGTGAGAAAAAACAACCAACTAAAGAATTAGCGTAAAAATAGAGAGGAGAAAAGAAAATGAGTTTAACTGAAATGCTACAAATCAAATATCCAATTTTACAAGGGGCAATGGCACAAATTGCCACATATGAATTAGCTTCCGCCGTATCAAATGCAGGGGGGCTAGGAATTATCGCTTCTGGTGGGATGTCAGCAGACACGTTACGAGAACAAATTCGTCTTTGTAAAGAAAAAACAACGAAACCGTTCGCTGTAAATATCATGCTGATGATGCCAAATTGTCCAGAACTTGTCGATGTCATTATTGAAGAAGATGTGCGCGTTGTTACAACTGGGGCAGGAACGCCTAAACCATTTATGGAAAAATTTAAAGCAGCTGGAATAAAAGTTATCGCCGTTATCCCGTCTGTAAAAATTGCACAAAAAATGCAAGAAATCGGTGTAGATGCAGTTGTTGCAGAAGGCACAGAAGCAGGGGGACATGTTGGTGAAACAACAACGATGGCACTAGTTCGTCAAGTCGCTTTAGCAGTAAATATCCCAGTCATTGCAGCAGGCGGAATTGCTGATGGTCACGGAATGGCAGCTGTTTATGCGTTAGGAGCAAGTGGTGTCCAAATTGGTACACTTTTCCTTGTTGCTGAGGAATGCCCGGTTCCTGCTAGCTTTAAACAAGCGGTACTTGACGCAACGGATACGAGCACGACCGTAACAGGCCGCCGAAATGGTGCGCCAGTTAGAAGTATTAAAAACCCAATGATTCAAAAATATGTAGAACTAGAAAACGAAAATGCTTCTAGAGATAAATTAGAAGAATTAACACTTGGCTCCCTTAGAAAAGCAGTTCATGAAGGTGACGTTGAAAATGGTTCCGTCATGGCTGGACAAATTTGCGGAATGTTAACTGAAATTCGTTCCACAAGTGATATTATCGAAAATCTTATGAAAGAATCTAAACAAGTTGCAAGTAACTTAGTCATTCAATAATAAAAAAAGAGCCAGCAGAATCTATTAGATTTTGCTGGTTCTTTTTCATTTACGACGATACATTTTTGTTAGATCTACCATTAAATAAATAAGTAGTACAGCGGTAATGAGGACAGCAATCAGACTTGCTATATCATTATGGAACAAAATACTAATGCCGTTAATTGCTAGTGCGATTAAAATGATAATAAAATATTTTCCCATGAAGATTCTCCAGTTCTTTGCCTAATTATAAAGCGCCATCTTGAATGATTTCTGTTTTATAACCATCTGGATCTGTTAGGAAATAATAGAATGGATCTTCACCAGGAAGTCCTTTTAAATCTGTCACAGTGTAACCTGCTGCTTGGTGTTCTTTTAATAAAGCGCGTACGTCTGGAACACCAACTGCTAAATGACCATAACCGTTACCTAAATCATAGGCTTCTTTTTGGTCATAGTTGTATGTTAATTCTAGTTCAAAACCGCCTTCTTCAAACGCCATATAAACTAATGTAAATTCGAAATCTGGGAAGTCCTTGCGACGAACTTCTTTCAGTCCTAACGCTTTTTCATAAAAACTAATAGAGGCAGTTAGGTTTTTTACGCGGATACATGTATGTAACATTTTTGCAGTCATTTTTATTCCTCCTTTTAAACTTCTTTCTTTATTGTAGTATATCTCGCAAGTGAATACAAACAAGGAATATTGATGGAAGTAAGGCGATTTTTTCGGTATAATGATGAATGTGAAGAAAGGCGGAAGTGAAATGACAAAAATCAAACGTATTATGACAGGAATAATCCAAGAAAATTGTTATATCATTTATCAAGATAATTTAGCATTAATTGTTGATCCAGGTGATGAAGCAAGTAAAATCGAAGCAGAAATTGCGAAACTTGAAGTAAAACCAGTGGCAGTTTTGTTAACTCATTGTCATTATGATCACATTGGTGCTTTAGAAGAGATTCGAACAACCTATAATATTCCAGTATATGTAAGCCCACTAGAGCAAGAATGGCTCTCTAATCCAGAACTAAACTTATCTGCGCATATTGCTGGTAAAGCAATCATAGCGCAACCTGCGGAAAATGAATTTACGCTAGGTGAATATAATATAGAAGGTTTTCATTTTCAAGTAGTACCGACACCAGGGCATTCTATCGGAAGCGTTAGTTTTATATTCGACGAATTTGTTGTAGTTGGCGATGCTTTGTTTAAAGGGAGTATCGGTCGTACAGATTTATATACAGGAGATTTTGATATGTTAATAAATAGCATTAAAACACAACTGTTCGTGCTGCCGGATGATTTGCCAGCTTATTCAGGCCATGGCGATGCAACTACAATTGGTCAAGAGAAAAAGACAAACCCATACTTTAACTAAAAAAGAACTTGCAGAAGCATTTATTCTGCAGTTTTTTTGTAATCAAATAGAAAGGATGTTGGGAAATGCATTCTGATGAAGAAATTTTTAAAGAAACAACGCCGAAAGCACTACTGCAATTACTAAAAAAAGATTACTATTTTCATGATTATTGCTATCAAGAAATTATCCCTAGAGGGAAAGAAATCAAGATGAATAATTCGAAAGGCTTCAAGATTTACTTAGTAGAAAGTGGATACTTCTCTTATTGCCTTCAAAATGAATACGGTGATTCTGGAATTATTAGCTTTATAAGTAGCGAAATCGCAATCAATTTAGTTCCGATTATTAAAGAAGAGCCAGAGGAGTCTGTGCTCCGTAGTCTGACAGAAATCCATTGTTGGGTACTCGGTCCTGATTTTGTGGAGCGCGTTTTGGATGAATCAGGTGAAAAAGCGAAATATCTATTATCTAATTTGCTTTATACGAGAAAAGTTTATTTCAAAGCTAGTAAACGTAATTTTATGAAGAAAGAACGCCGTATTAGAGCATGTTTAAAAGAGATTGGTCTGTATATGGGCAGAGTAACGAAAGATAAGGAATTCATTTTACCTGATGAAATCAATAATTCTATTTTAGCCCAATATGCCAATACTACTCGAGAATACACGAATATTATTGTATTAAAACTTCGAAAAGAAGGGATTCTTGATGACAGTCACAAGCCGTGGATTATTAAAAAAATTGACACGCTTTAAATAGTAAAACTTAATATATATTGATTTTCAGGCTGTAAAAGGTGGAAAATTTAAAATATTATCTAAAAAAAGTGAAGGGAAAATGTCACAAAAAGTACTTATTTAGACGGTTTTTACCTAAAAAAAGCTTATTTTAGTGACATAATAGTGAAAAATATCTTTTTTTGTGATTGTAATGTTATTTTATTTGGTTTGTTTCCTCTCTAGAGTGTTTTCATTCTATGCTATTATACTTTAGAGGAGGAATTTGCAATGAACACATTAGAAAAAAGACAACATGAAATTTTGACCAATCCGCTTCATTTTTGTAAGAAGTCTGGAGATTTTGCTAAACATAGTATGAGTATTAAACTTTCTAAAAATGAACTGTTTGATGTTGATTTCGTAACAGGCATCTATTTTGTTGAAAAAGGTATTGTTATGAAAGGAACACAAATTGATGACTATATTGGATACGATCAATTACTAAAACATGGAGATGTGTGTAATTTTTCATCTTTCATGTCTCCTGATTTAAAACGTAATATTGGCGCTAAATTATTGTCACCAAGTTCTAGCGTCATTACAGCAGTAGACAGAGATTTCTTCATTTTTATGGTCGAGAAACATATTAGTATCGAAGAATTTATGCTTTATCAATCGAAAAAAGAAATCATGATACTTCAACGTCGCTGTTTACTTAATACCCTTAAAGTAAAAGATCGCGTAAAACATGTGATTGCTGCAATAGGATATGAATATGGTATTTCTAATGGAGATAACATTCAAATTCCACAAGAATTATCTACTACATTTTTATCTAAATTCATGGGTATCACAAGAGAGTATCTTAGTTTAACGCTTAGTGAACTTAAAAAAGAAGGCTATTTACTAAATACTAAAATCCCTGTAATAATTAATGTAGAAAAACTTTTCAATGAAATTCCGTATGAATCATTAATTTTATAAATGTAAGAAGATAGTCTAACGGCTGTCTTCTTTTTTATGCTAAAATGAAAGAAAAAAAGGAGTTCCACTATGAGTGAATACTTGGAAATTCCAGAATTAAATAAAGCTTTTCCGTTCCGTTCGTTTATAAATGAGGGGGAGGTGCTTGTTTATCCGCATTGGCATAAAGAAATTGAGATTATTTATGCACTAAAAGGTAGCCTTAATCTTGGTGTTAATGATATGCCCATTCAATTAAAAGAAGGCGAGATTCAAGTGATAAATGGAGGAGATGTACATTATTTCTTAGCCTCACCAAGTAGTGAACGTATCGTTATTCAATTTGATTTAAGTTTATTCCAAGAAGAAATGCAGATGGATGATCAAATGCAAACCTTACGCACTATGCTTATGGAAATGGCGCATTTAAGTAGAGAATGGCCAGAAGAAACGGTGGCGAAAATGCAGTCTCTCATTAGGAATATTCATGCGGAGTCTAGCGGAGAAAAGCCTGGCAAGCATTATATTTTAAAAGCGGACTTGCTGGCGATTATCGGATTAATATACCGAGAAATCCCTCAAGTCAAAACACAGCCTGATAGTGTGATTTCGGAAGAGGCGGTCTTAAAATCTCAAGAAACATTACATAAATTAGATCAAATTTTTTCCTATGTCGAAAAGCATTATCAAGAACCTGTCAGCTTACAAGAAGTCGCGAACTACACTGGATTTAGCACATACTATTTCACGAAGTTTTTCAAGCGAAATACCGGAATGACGTTTGTGACTTTTTTAAATGATTACCGGCTAAACAAAGCAAAATGGATGTTGTTAAATGAAGCGTTCCCTGTAACGGAAGTGGCTGAACTAGCTGGTTTTAGTAGCGTGAAAACCTTTCATCATGCCTTCAAACGAGCGATGGGAGTCGCGCCATTAAAATACAGAAAGACAATATACGGGAATAATTAGGCAATAAAATAGGAAGATTTACCTTCAGTAGTTTTGTATGATGTAACTATCAAAACTATTGGAGGTTTTTTATTATGACATTAAAAGTTGGAATTATAGGTTGTGGAGGCATTGCAAACGGGAAGCATATGCCAAGTTTATTAAAAGCTGAGAAAGCAGAAATGGTTGCTTTTTGCGATATTGTCTTAGAAAAAGCAGAAGCAGCAGCAAAAGAATTTGGTGGCGAAAATGCAAGCGTATACACAAACTATGTAGAATTACTCCAAGATAAATCCATCGATGTCATCCATGTGTGTACACCAAATATTTCTCATGCGGAGATTTCTATCGCAGCAATGGAAGCCGGAAAACACGTTATGTGTGAAAAACCAATGGCGAAAACAACGGCAGAAGCGAAAAGTATGATTGAAGCGGCAGAGCGTACAGGCAAAAAACTAACAATTGGTTACCAAAATAGATTCCGCAAAGACTCGGATTATTTGCACCAAGTTTGTGAGAACGGCGAATTAGGTGATATCTATTATGCAAAAGCAAAAGCGATTCGTCGTCGTGCTGTCCCAACGTGGGGTGTGTTTTTAGATGAAGAAGCGCAGGGCGGCGGACCGCTTATTGATATTGGAACACATGCGCTTGATTTAACGCTTTGGATGATGGACAATTATAAACCAAAATACGTGGTAGGAAACAGTTATCATCAACTTGCGAAAAAAGAAAATGCAGCAAACGCATGGGGTTCATGGGATCCAAGTAAATTTACTGTAGAAGATTCCGCGTTTGGTTTTATCACGATGGAAAATGGCGCAACGATTGTGCTAGAAGCAAGTTGGGCGCTTAATACACTCGATGTCGGTGAAGCGAGAACGTCTTTATCAGGAACAGAAGGCGGCGCAGATATGGAAGACGGCTTACGGATTAACGGCGAAGCGCACAGTCAAATGTATGAAAAGAAAATTCAATTAGAAGCTGGCGGCGTTGATTTTTATGATGGAACTGGTGATGATCCAGCGTTAATCGAGGCAGAACAATGGTTAGCGGCAATTGAAAATAATACAGATCCCGTTGTAAAACCAGAACAAGCACTTGTTGTAACACAAATTTTAGAAGCTATTTATGAATCATCCAAAACAGGTCAACCAGTTTATTTTAATTAAGGAGGAAGTGCCTTTATGAAAGCGAAAATTGCTTTACAGTTGTGGAGTGTTAAGGAAGCTTGTGAAGATGACTTTTTTGGAACACTAGAAAAAGTGGCGGAAATGGGTTATGATGGCGTGGAGTTTGCTGGTTATTATGGTAAATCTGCCAGTGAAATCAAAGCGAAATTAGCTGAACTTGGACTAGAAGTAGCTGGATCGCATATTAGTAAAGAACAGCTTGAGATAGACTTAGAAAATGTCATTTTGTTTGAACGTGAATTGGGGAATGAATACATTATTTGCCCATATGCAGACTTTAAAACAAAGCAAGAATGGCTTACATTTAGTGAAAAACTTCGAGAAATCACAAAAACGGTTCAACAAGCTGGGATGCATTTTGGCTATCATAATCATGCCCATGAATTAGATAAATTAGAGAATGAAATTATTTTGGACACTTTACTTGAAGAAGTACCAGAAATGGTTGCGGAATTAGATACTTACTGGATAGAGTATGCGGGAATTGGCGTTATTCCTTTTATCGAAAAATATCGTAACCGGGTACCACTTATTCATATTAAGGATAAATCGAACGCGAACAAGGAAAGCACTATTATTGGTGAAGGTGTTTTGGACGTGCCTGGTTTTGTTAAAACGGCGCTTCAATCTGGAACAACCTGGCTGATTATTGAACAAGAAGCATTTACGCAAGATCCACTAACAAGCGTGGCCAAAGGTTATACGTATTTAGCAAATGTATTGGAGGAGAACTAATATGACACGTGTAACAGTGTGGAACGAATTTTTACATGAAAAAGAAGATGATGCGGTGCTGGCTATTTATCCAGACGGAATTCACGGACAAATTGCTAGTTTCCTAAAAAAAGCTGGAATTGACGCGGGAACGGCTACTTTAGAAGAGCCTGAACATGGTCTTACCGAAGAAGTGTTAGCGAATACGGATGTACTGATTTGGTGGGGACACATGGGGCATGACCGTGTAGAAGACAAGATTGTCGATCGTGTGCAAAAACGCGTGTTAGAAGGTATGGGACTTGTTGTACTACATTCTGGTCATATGTCGAAAATCTTTATGCGTCTAATGGGAACAAGTTGTGATTTAAAATGGCGCGAAGCAAATGAAAGAGAAAGGCTTTGGGTAGTTGACCCAACACATCCGATTGCAAAAGGCATTGGTGAATTTATCGAGTTGGACGAGGAAGAAATGTACGGCGAGCATTTTGACATTCCAACACCTGACGAACTAATTTTCTCAGGTTGGTTTGAAGGCGGCGAAGTTTTCCGAAGTGGGATTACCTACAAACGAGGAAATGGTCGAATTTTCTATTTCCAACCAGGCCACGAATCCTATCCAACATATCACCATCCGGATATTCAGCAAGTAATTATTAACGGCGTACATTGGTGCGCGGAAGGTCGGAAGAATTATCCGGCATACGGAAATCACCAACCACTTGAAAAAATAGGGAGGAAATAAAAATGAAATTAGGCGTTTTTACACCATTATTTGCTAATTTATCATTAGAAGAAATGTTAGATAAAGTGAAAGCAGCAGGGCTTGATGCTGTAGAAATTGGCACAGGAGGAAACCCTGGGAATCATCACTGCCTGACGGACGAACTTTTGGCAAGCGAAGCAGCACGCAAAGAATACTTAGAAAAATTTACTAGCCGGGGATTAACGATTAGTGCATTTAGTTGTCATGATAATCCGATTTCTCCAAATAAAGAAGAAGCGGCAGCGTCCGATGAAATTTTACGAAAATCAATTAAACTAGCTTCATTAATGAATGTTCCGGTTGTTAATACATTTTCTGGAACAGCTGGTGATAGTGATGATGCTAAAGCGCCGAACTGGCCGGTTATTCCTTGGCCGACTGTTTATAGCGATATCAAAACGTGGCAGTGGGAAACAAAATTAATTCCATATTGGAAAGAAATTGGCGAACTTGCAGCAGCCAGTGGCGTTAAAATTGGTATTGAACTACATGGTGGCTTCTTATGTCATACGCCATATACCATTTTAAAACTGCGGGAAGAAACAAATGATTCTATCGGGGTTAATTTAGACCCAAGTCATTTATGGTGGCAAGGAATCGACCCAGTTGGTGCTATTAAAATCCTAGGAAAAGCTGGAGCAATTCATCATTTCCATGCTAAGGATACTTATTTAGATCAAGATAATATTAACATGTATGGTTTAACTGATATGCAACCATATGGCGATGTACAAACGAGAAGTTGGACATTCCGTTCGGTTGGTTGTGGGCATAGTTTGACAGAATGGTCGAATATTATGAGTGCACTTAGAACATATGGCTATGATTATGTTGTCAGCATTGAACACGAAGATCCATTAATGTCGATTGATGAAGGTTTCGACCGTGCTGTAACAAACTTACAATCGATTTTAATTAAAGATAAACCACTAGATATGTGGTGGGCTTAACGATAAGAAAGGGTGTCTTAGGATGAAAAAATATCAATTAGTAATTGTTGGTTACGGCGGGATGGGAAGCTATCATGTAACGCTTGCATCCGCTGCTGATAATTTGGAAGTTCACGGCGTATTCGACATTCTAGAAGAAAAACGCGAAGCCGCTGCTGAAAAAGGTTTGAAAATCTACGAAAGCTTTGAAGCTGTTTTAGCGGACGAAAAAGTAGATGCGGTTCTTATCGCAACACCGAATGATAGCCATAAAGAACTGTCTATTACTGCGCTCGAGGCAGGTAAGCATGTTGTTTGCGAGAAACCAGTGACGATGACAAGTGAAGATTTATTAGCAATTATGGATGTAGCAAAAAAAGTAAACAAACATTTTATGGTTCATCAAAATAGACGCTGGGACGAGGATTTCCTAATTATTAAAGAAATGTTTGAACAAAAAACGATTGGTGAAATGTTCCACCTAGAATCACGTGTCCACGGAGCAAATGGAATTCCAGGAGATTGGCGTCATTTGAAAGCACATGGCGGTGGGATGGTGCTTGATTGGGGTGTGCATCTACTTGACCAATTGTTATTCCTAGTCGATAGCAACGTGAAATCTGTATCTGCTAATCTAAGTTTTGCGCTTGGGGATGAAGTCGATGATGGCTTTGTCACGTTCATTACTTTTGAAAATGGCATCACTGCTCAAATTGAGGTGGGGACAACGAACTTCATTAAACTACCTCGCTGGTATGTCAAAGGCACAGAAGGAACTGGAATTATTCATGATTGGGATTTAAGCGGGGAAATCGTCAAACCAACCGCACTCGCTAAAACGTCTGAGCCAACACCAATTAAAGCTGGGCAAGGATTAACAAAAACAATGGCACCACCAAGCGAGGAAGCAACTAATACATTATCACTTCCAGCGCCTGCCAAATTAGCTCCATCTTTTTATAATAATTTTGTTGATGTTTTAAATAATAAGAGTGAACCAATCGTTCAAAACGAAGAAGTTTATCAAGTTTTAAAATTGATTGAAGCCATATTTGAAGCGGCTGAGACGAATCGAACTATCCGTTCTATTTAAAAAAGATGTTTTAGCTTCCTAATTTGTGGAAAACACTACTATGGAGATAAAGAATTCTTCATTAGAAAATATTCTAATTAGGAGGCAATATCAATGAGCGAAGATAAAGGCATGAAAGACAAAGCAAAAGGACTTAAAGATAAAGTAGTAGGTGACGCAAAAGACAAATTCGGTAAAGCAACAGATGATAAAGGCAAACAAGTAGAAGGTAAAGCACAAAAAGCTAAAGGCGAAGTAGAAGATAAAACCGGCGACGCTAAAAAGAAATTATCCGAATAAGTTAAAAAGCAGGCTTGAAAAATATAAGCCTGCTTTTGTCTATTAAGAGAAGCAAGTCAAACCATCAACTTCATAAGAGAAAATATCATAATAAAAATAAAAACGCTTTGCTTGCCTCTTATTCGGAGGCGATGCAAAGCGTTTTTATTTTTCTGCTAAATATTTAATTTTATCAGGGACATTATTGATTTTTTTATAATTAACAACCATTTTGTTCTCACCAACAAGTACCTTAAATTGTTCGTTCTTAGTTAATTCTTTTTCTGAATAGAAAGTTAGTTGTTTTTGTTTTCCTTTGTCATCATAAACATTTGATACATATTTGAACCCTTTGAATTGATTTTTTTGAACGGGTTTTCCAGCGTCTTCTACTTTCACGTAATAGGATTTTACTGCGGCATCAGTTGGCATCGCATACTCCCAAATCGCGCAAACAGTTAGAAGAACTGCAGCTAATAACATTAAACCTCTTTTTTTAGTAAACATTTCTTCCTCATCCTCTCTTGATTTGTTTTATTACATTAAGTTTACAACGAAATGACGAATTTATCCCTTTTGTTAACTAACAAAATTCACTAGTAATCTTACAATTTTGTCAGAAAGGTGACAAAGTGAAATCATAAAAGATTGTGAAGTTACAAAGCAGTCTTTTTTTAACTACTAAATGTAGAAACTACCAGAAAAATAAGCACTAGAAGTAGTGGCATTTTTATAGTTGAAATATGCTCGAAAACACACAATTGTCGGAAAAAATTTTTTTATTTGCTGAAAACCTTGTCGTTATCATTGTTTTGGCAATTTCTACAATAAAATCAGAGCACTATATCTTGCATTCACATAAAAAAAGTTATACTATATATAGTATCGAAAGCGAAATATTGCTTCATCGCCTTTTAACTTTTATCAGGGGAATTTGCTCCTTTAAAAGTTAATTTTTTTGCTCCATGGAACGACCACAAATAGTTCAGCGGACGAATGAAAAGCGCAAAATGAATCAGATATTTTTACAACGAGGAAAAAAGGATGAAATGGGGATTGCAAATGACAACTTACATAGTAAAAGACGGGGGAAACAGAAAGCTACCTTTTGACAAAAGCCGATTGGATGGATATTTAGAGAAAATCCATGAAGAATTTCCAAAACTTGATTTAGAAGATTACAAACGTAAGGTTTTTAATTTTGTAGAGAAGAAGGAAGATTATGCGGCTGACGAATTAGTCGATTATTTAATTAGGGAAGCAGAAGCTCGTACAGATATTCATATTCCTGAATGGGAACATTTCGCGGCACGCCTTTATTTAAATAAATTATACAAAAAAGCGAGTAAAAATCGTTTTTATAATGACGATGATAAATATGGTTCGTACGTTGGACTTCAAGAGAGTTTAGGCGAACGTGGTATTTATTCTGGCAATATTCTAAAAAATTATTCTAAAGAAGATTTGATTGCAGCGGGGAAATTAATTGACCCTGAAAAAGATAAATTGTTTACGTATAATGGTTTGTATTTACTTGCGACTCGTTATTTAGCAACGGACTCTGAACGTAATGTGTATGAGTTGCCACAAGAACGTTGGTTAACTATCGCACTTTATTTAATGCAAAATGAACCAAAAGAAAAACGAATGAAACTAGTGGAAGAAGCATACTGGGCTTTAAGTAACCTATATATGACTGTTGCTACACCGACACTTGCGAACGCTGGAAAAGTTGGCGGTCAATTGTCTAGTTGTTTCATTGATACTGTAGATGATAGCTTGCAAGGTATTTATGACAGCAATACAGACGTTGCTAGAGTTTCTAAGCACGGTGGTGGTGTTGGCGCATATCTTGGGTACGTTCGTTCAACAGGAGCTGCTATCCGCGGGGTAAAAGGCGCAAGTGGTGGCGTTATTCCTTGGATTAAGCAATTAAATAATACGGCAGTGAGCGTGGACCAATTAGGCCAACGTAAAGGTGCGATTGCTGTTTATTTAGATGTTTTCCATAAAGATATCGAATCTTTCCTTGATTTACGTTTAAACAATGGAGATCAACGTTTACGTGCACATGATGTATTTACTGCAGTTTGTATCCCTGATATTTTCATGGAAGCTGTAGAGCGTCGCGGCGAATGGTATTTATTCGACCCACATGAAGTAAAAGCGAAAAAAGGCTGGTACCTACAAGATTTCTACGATGAAACAAAAGGGGAAGGTACTTTCCGCGAAAAATATGACGAATTAGTAGCTGATGAAACAATCAGTAAAAAAATCGTTAAAGCAATTGATATTATGAAACGTGTCATGATGAGTCAATTAGAAACAGGGAATCCATTCATGTTTTACCGTGATGAAGTAAACAGAATGAACCCTAATAAACATGAAGGCATGGTGTATTCTAGTAACTTATGTACAGAAATCATGCAAAACATGAGCCCAACAAAAATGATTCAAGAAATTATTTCCGGAGATCAAATTGTTATTACAAAACAAGCGGGAGATTTTGTTGTATGTAACTTATCTTCTGTTAACCTAGGTCGTGCGGTAGTAGCGGAAGAAGGCACTTTAGAACGTTTAATCGAAGTGGAAGTACGTATGCTTGATAATGTTATCGACTTAAACGAACTACCAGTACCACAAGCAACTATTACGAATCAAAAATATCGTTCTATCGGGCTTGGGACATTCGGTTGGCATCACCTGCTTGCTCTTAAAAATATCGCGTGGGACTCCGAAGAAGCAGAGAAATATGCGGATGAATTATATGAACAAATTAACTATTTAGCTATTCGCGCAAGCAACAAACTAGCGCAAGAAAAAGGTGCTTACAAAGTCTTCAAAGGCAGCGACTGGAATACAGGAGAATATTTCGCGCGTCGTAACTATAACTCACCTGAATGGCAAGAATTAGCAAAAGAAGTAGCAGAGAAAGGTTTGCGTAATGCATATCTTGTAGCTGTAGCACCAAATATGAGTACAGCGCAAATTGCTGGATCCACTGCTTCAATCGACCCAATATACAGCGCGTTCTACTATGAAGAGAAAAAGGACTACCGTCGTCCCGTAATCGCGCCAGACTTAAACTTAAGCACATACCCGTACTACGAAAAAGGTGCTTACAAAGTAGACCAATTCGCAAGTGTTCGTCAAAACGGTCGTCGTCAACGTCACGTAGACCAATCATTAAGCTTTAATTTCTACGTGCCAAGTGGTATCAAAGCAAGTAAATTACTGGAACTACACATGACCGCTTGGAATGAAGGACTAAAAACAACTTACTATGTCCGCTCTAACGATATCGATGTTGAAGAGTGCGAATGGTGCTCAAGCTGATACATCTCTAAAATACTTTACACTTAGTACAAAATGAAAGGGAGGGCTTGCCTAGATGGCTAACCAAAAAGAACAACTTACACGTATTAAAATTTTAGAACCTTTATTTCCTAATCGTTCTACTTCAATCATAAACGGAGAAACAAGTGGGATTTTAAATTGGAATGACATCCCGTATCCTTCTTTCTACCGTGCGTATAAAGAACTTTCTACTAACTACTGGATTCCAGATGAAGTAGACATGAAAAGCGATGCAAAACAATACCCCGCTCTTTCAGAACAAGAAAAATATGCTTTTGATGCAATTATTGGCTTACTTGCAACACTGGATTCTCCGCAAACACGTTTTATTTATAACATTGCGGAATACATTACCGATCCAGCTGTTCATGCAAACGCAGCGATTATCGCGCAACAAGAAGTAATTCATAATGAAAGTTATTCCTATGTACTTGCATCTATTACAAATTTACAAGAACAAAATCGTGTATTTGAACTTGCGAGAACACATCCGACAATCATCAAACGTAATGAGCCAATCATGGACGCATATGATGATTTCATGAATAACAAAACAGGCGAAACACTTGTTAAAGCTTTAATTCAATCTTCTATTTTAGAAGGAATTAATTTCTATAGTGGTTTTGCTTACTTCTACAACCTAGTTCGTCAAAATAAAATGACTGGAACAGGAAAAATCATTAGTTTTATCAATCGTGATGAATTAGCTCACTCGAAATTTATATCTGAAGTAATCCGGGCAATCCTTGGGGAAAATCCAGAATTACAAACAGATGAGCTAGTAGAATACACGCATGATGCTTTCCGCCATGCAGTTGAACTTGAAACAGAATGGTCTGAAGAAGTACTACAAGGTATTGAAGGTATTGATGTGGAAGAAATGGTTGACTACGTGAAATATCGTGCCAACAAAATGCTAGGAATGCTTGGTATTCCTGAACTTTATCCAGGACATAGTGATAACACAATGACATGGATTAAAGCTTATGCAGACAACTTTACAGAAACAAAAACCGACTTTTTCGAAATGCGCAATTCAAGCTATAAAAAAACGAATATGGATAACGGATTCGACGATTTATGAGAATCTTGTTAGCCTATGATTCTCTAAGCGGTAATACGAAAATGGTGGCAGATGAAATTGAAGAGATATTGATAAGCGAAGGACATGAAGTTGTGTCCTTTCGCGTATCTCCTTTAGCCGAGTATCCGCTTGATGAGGATTTTGACTTGTACGTGTTGGGGGCATGGACAGTCGACTACGGAAGAACACCGCCAGATATGAAAGATTTTATCGCGGAACTAGCCGTAAAACCCAAGAATGTAGCCGTTTTTGGTACTGGGGAAACACAATGGGGTATGGATTTTTATTGCGGAGCTGTCGACCGAATGGCAAAATATTTCGGAACAAGCTACCCAACCTTAAAAATAGAACAAATGCCACACACCGAGCAAGATGTGGCTGACATAGACAATTGGGTCAAGAAAATTTTAGCGCTAAGGAGTGGAATCAAATGACAAGTATTGAAATTAAAACACCTGAAGAGTTCCAAGCTCATATTAATGGGGAAGAATTAGTATATGTAGATTACTGGAAAGACAATTGTCCTAATTGTAAAATGCTTGATCTTTCTTTTGCTGAATTCAAAAACTCTGAAATCGCAAGCAAAGTCAAAGTATTAAAAGTAAAATTAGAAGAAATGGGCGAAAATTTCTTTTTTGATCGTGATGTACAACAAACACCAACGCTTGTACTTTACAAAGGCGGCGAAGAAATCCATCGCTTAAATGGATTTATTCCACCAAACAAAATTGAAGAAGCTATTTCTTTGAACGCATAATCGAAAGAGCAGAAGTTTCCTTATGATTAGGTGACGGACTGCTCTTTTTTGTTGAATTTATTTAAAGGAGCGAAAACGTTGAAACATTTACAAGATGAAATTACTGCTTTTTTAAAAGAACGAAATTGGTTAGAACAATATAATCACCCAAAAGATTTAGCCATATCGTTGTCGCTTGAAGCATCCGAATTACTGGAATGCTTTCAGTGGAAGACAGATGAAGTAGCGTTAAAAGAAAACCGGGAAGAAATTTTAAAAGAGGTAGCTGATGTGATGATTTACGCGCTTCAAATTGCGGAAAGTATGGGGGCGGATGGGGAAGAGTTAGTGAAATCGAAGCTAGCTGAGAATCGAATGCGGACTTGGCCGAAGAAATAAGAAAAGCAGCTTTCACCAATTTTCTTGGTAAAGCTGCTTTTTAATTTTAATAGGAATAAGCGCGTTTGCGGCGTTTTTTGGAACGAATCATTGCAAAAATTCCTGCAACAACTAAAATAACAGAAATGATGCAAACACCAAAACCGATAAGTCCAGTGATGCTAAACGAAAAACCAAAACCAATTAAACCAATCAGAAGTATAACTAAGCCAGCTAATTTCATTTAAAAGCTCCTTTCAGAAATCTTATCTCTATTATAAAGGAAGGACGAGAAAAAAATAAGACTTTAAAGAGAAAAACTTTTTAAAGATGAAAAACACTGATAGAGCATCAGTTCGCATAATTCTAAAATAGTCAAGACTGCAAAGCAAAAAAAATATCTGTTATAGTAAGAAAGTGAGAGAGGCAAGGAGGACAACATATGGATTTTAAAGAGTACCAAATTTTAGCAAATAGAACTGCAGCAACACATGAACAGGCATTGACGAATTACGGACTTGGTATAGCTGGAGAAGCCGGTGAAGTTGCTGATTTGATTAAGAAATATGCTTTTCATGGACACGATTTAGATAAGGATGCGTTAACGAAAGAACTAGGAGATGTTCTTTGGTATGTATCGCAAATTGCTAAATGGGCGGATATAAGCATGGAAGCCGTTGCCGAATTAAATATTGAGAAGCTGAAACGCCGCTATCCTCAAGGGTTTTCAGCAGAACGAAGCAAACTCCATATCGATTAAAAAAACGTTTGTATTTAAGCAATTCCTTAAATACAAACGTTTTTTAGTCTTCTAATGAGCTAGAAAACCTACTGAACAGCGTATAAATGACATATTGGATAATCGAAAAGTAAAACACAAAATTCCAGAAAGGCCAGTGAAAAACACTAAACATAATTTGGATGGAATCGATTGGTTGTGTGAGTAAATGAATAGAATGTAGACGCGAGAAACGACCAATATAAATGGCATAACTAGACAATAAGATTAAACCAATCAAAAGCAATTGATAACTTAACCAACTAGTCCAATTAAATCGTCTTCTTATTTCGGCAAGCATTTTTGCAAAGGACCAAAAGCCGATAAATAATCCAAAGAACACACCCACGACAATATAAGTAAAGTGGCGCCATAACCATGGTGAAGTGGAAAGAATTCCTTCTGCTCCGTAAATCTCTAAGCGCTTTAAATGTAACAAGTCAGTTAGAAGATAAGGCGCATTTGGAAAAAATACTAACCAAACAATACCCAATGGCCAAAAAATCCACCATACGCGAGGTTTTCTAGTCAAAAACACAGCTATTTCAAAAGGTATATAAGCAAGCCCGACATTTAAAATTAAAAAAGTATACGTGTCTGCAGTAAAATGCAAAACAAGAAAATATCCGAGTAAAAAAGCTCGGCAAATCCAAATTGCTTTCGTCATGTAATAGTCACCTCGTGCTTGCTATTGTATCACAATTTGAGTTGCCGAGGATAACTTAACCTGCTAAATGAAACAAAAGTACTAAAATTAGCCCAAAAGCGGAAAGTAAAACAGAACCGATAAAGGCTGCCACAAAAGGCTTCCCGCCCATTTTTCCAAAAGAAGGCAAGTGGACATTTAGTCCAAGTCCGCCCATTGACATAGCAATAAGGAAATAGGCACAGACAACGAGGAAATTTGTAATGGACGCAGGAATGATGCCGAAACTGTTGATAGCACTTGTAGCTAAAAATCCGAAAATAAACCACGGTACAGGAAGTTCGGCCCAGGAAAAGCGATTATTTGTTCCAGCGTTCACCATTTTTGCAACGACGAAGCAGACAGGAACAAGCAGCGCCACACGTGTTAATTTGACGATAACGGCCATGTCAACAGCAGCAGTACCACCGGGATCCGCCGCCGCAATAACGTGCGCAATCTCATGAAGCGTAGCCCCCGCAAAAATACCATATCCATCTGGACCAAGTGGTAAAATTGGGTAAATTAGCGTATAAACTATCGTAAAAATAGTCCCAAGTAGCGCGATAATTGTAGCTGCTACAGCAGTTTGGTTGTTATCTGCTTTTACTTGTGGAGAGATAGCCACAACCGCTGCCGCTCCGCAAATTCCAGTTCCGCAAGCAACGAGAATTGCCAGCTTTTTATCTACTCCAAAAAGTTTCGCTAAAAAGTAAACAACGGTAATACCAAAACTTAAACATAGGGCAGCAATCAAGAATACACGCCACCCAGCATCATAAATATCAACTAAATTTAAGCGGAAACCAAGTAAAATAATCCCAGCACGCAGAATAACTTTATTTGAAAATTGAATCCCAGTAAACCATTTATCTGGAACAGGAAAAAGTGCACGAATAATGATACCAATTAATATGGCAGTTACAAGTTGTCCTAGAATCATTAAAAATGGCAGTTTCGCTAAAAAATAAGATAGGGTAGCGATACAAAATGTGAGCGCGATACCATACCAAAATGTTTTTGTTTTAAATAAAACTTGACTCATATTTATCCCCCTTTCTGCTATGCTTTTACTTTACCATTTCTAGTTTTATTAGTAAAATTTATATTAATTATATTATTGATAAGAAATATTTATGGAGGTAATCTAATGGATGAAGCATTACGAACGTATATAAGAGTAGTAGAATTACAAAGTTTTACGAAGGCTGCCGAAGAGTTACATATTTCTCAGCCAGCTGTTTCATTACAATTAAAGAAACTAGAGGAGAGATATGAAACAGAACTGATTTATCGCCAAGCGAAAAAATTTGTTTTAACAGTGACGGGAGAAATGCTCTATCATCGTGCTAAGCAATTAGAAGGCTTATATAAACAAGTAGAAGATGAAATCAGTTTGTATCATCATCATTTAAAAGGGCGACTACGAATCGGCGCAAGTTTCACAATAGGAGAGTATTATTTGCCAGCGTTAATTGCTGAATTTCATGCGCGTTATCCAGATATTACTATTGAACTAATCATTGAAAACACGGCAAAAATTGCTGATAAAGTCGAGTTGCTACAAGTGGATGCAGGGCTTATCGAAGGACAAGTGAGTAAAAAAGAGTTAGAGATAAATGCTTTTACGAATGATGAAATGTGCATTGTCGGGCGGGCGGATGGTTCACTTGCGGCAATCAAGCAAGGTGCTACGTGGATTGCGCGGGAAGAAGGTTCTGGAACACGGGAATATTTGGATCATGTATTGAGTACAAATGGCTGGAATGCCGCGGAAAAAGTGGTTGCTTGGAGTAATATGGCGGTCAAACAAATGGTGCTTGAGGGAATGGGATATACGGTGATTTCTAGATGTGTCGTTAAAACAGAAATTGCAGAAGGGAAATTACGCGTTTTTAATGAAGCGGGGAGTTTTATGCGAAAATTTTCCATTTTAAAAAATAAGCAAAGACTAGAAAATCGAATTGCAGAAACCTTTTTAACCTTTTTAAAAGAAAACCGGTAAATAAAACTAGCTTTTTAACAAGCTAGTGATTACAATGAGAAAGAATACATTTTAGAAAGGGAGAAGCAATGAAAGAATATTTTATAGATCGTTCCTATAAGGCTTCTATGGGGATTGCGAATGCGGTTCTTGTAACGCTTGGAATTGGGCTTCTTTTGCAGACAATTGGACAGATGACAGGAATTTCATTTCTTGTAACAGTTGGTGCAATTGGCAAAACGATGTTAATTCCGGGAATTGGTGTTGGAATTGCGATGTGCTTGCACGCAAATACACTCGTGACGATAAGTGCGGCTGCATCTGCTGTTATTGGTGGTGGGGCAGTAGTGACTTTGGCTGGTGGTGGCGTGGGTATTACTAGTGGAGAACCGGTTGGCGCTATTTTAGCTGTTATTGTGGCGGTTTGGACAGGGAAGAGAGTTACTGGGAAAACGAAATTTGATATGATTTTGATTCCAGGTGTTTCACTTTTAGCAGGTGGGCTTAGTGGTATTTTGTTTGCAAAGATTATGGCGCCTATTTTAGCTTCTGTAAGTCTTGGAATTAGTTCATTGATTGGTGGCTCGCCGCTCTTTTCATCGATGGTTATTGCTTTTGTGTTTGGTTTACTTATTCTTAGTCCGGCCTCATCTGCTGCGCTCGCGATTGCGCTTCAACTTGATCCAACAGCAAGTGCTGCGGCATTGATAGGCTGCTCGGTTCAATTTGTATCTTTTGCAGTTTTGAGTTATCGTGATAACAACTGGGGTGCATTTTTTGCGCAACTTATCTGTACACCAAAACTACAAACACCGAATATTATTAGAAAGCCTAGTTTGATGTTAGTTCCTCTGTTAACAACGCTAATTGCTGGACCTCTTGGTGTGATGGTATTCCACATTCAAGCCGCAAGTGAAGTCGCAGGCCTCGGTTTATGCGCCTTTGTTGCACCACTTTATTTAATAGCAAATTACGGATTCAGCACGCTTGCTGCTTTTATTTTGGTAGCAGTTGTCTTGCCAGGTGTTATTGCACTTGTTGTCAGACCGATTCTTATTAAAAAGGAACGCCTAAAAACAGGTGATTTAACGATTGAGTTGCAGTAGAATAGTTTAAAAAGTAGGGCTTAATAGCGCTACTTTTTATATGGGGATTTTGAATAAGCTTAGGTTATATCATCCGCCCAAGCAGCATCAATTTGGTGGATTTTCACTTCAAGTACTAAAATCTACTAAGTGAAAACAAGTAGTTTTGTAACTTAATGGACACATTTTTTCGGAAAAAGCCATATCTAAATAGAAAATTTTCGTGTAAAATATAACATTGAAAGCAATAAAAATTAAAGAGGTTCAAATTATGGAAAAAAGTGGATTTGTTGCAGATCCGATTTATGGAGAAATCAAGAATGAGATAATGGCCAATACGTTGGAAAATGGCGAGAAAGTGGACATAGAAGACATCATGAAACGATTTCAAGTCAGCAAACGAGTAGCTTTTAGTGCGCTCCATTGTTTACATAAGAGTGGTATTGTGTGCAAGAACATCGGAGAAAGCGGTTTTTCAGTCGCAGTGAATAGTGAAGCCGAGCATCGCGAAAAATCACGATTAAAGTTAGCTTTTTTTCATCTAAATTATGCAGTACAAAAACTACAAGAACAAGATGCAGAAATATGCGCAACATGCCTTCGTAAGGAGTTAGTTTATATAAAACTAGCTGCTAAAGAGCAAGACACAGATGTATTTATAAATCACGTGAAAAACTTTTATGCTTGCATGATTCACTATACTGAAATGCCAGCAATGGAGAAAAATATCGATATATTGAGTCAAACACTGCGAAATATGAAAGAAAAGAATGAAAAGTTGTTTTTCGAAGCTTTTACGATGGATGTCTCGCAGGCCTTAGAAGATTTAGTAACGCATTTAGAAGCGAAAGAATTTGAAAAATGTCACTCAGTCATTCAACATTTTTATGATAAAAATATCTCTATCTTGTTTTCAGAATCAAAAAACCCCGAATGACGAATTCGTCACGCGGGGTTTTTCTTTTCGGATGAGCTTGTCTTGCCACTCATCTGATGGGCCGGACCATGTCTGGATGTTTCTGAATAAACATACAACAATCGGAAAACGGTGAGGCATTTTTAAACAAGTAGGCGAATTATTTGTCTTGCTACTTACTTCTCAAGATATTCTAACTTACGAATAAATGAGCGCCCATAACTTGCTTAAATAGTGGCCAGGAATGATACGATACTTTATTCGCTTATTTACCAATGTAGTGAGGATAATAATATTGATAAACGAGCGACGTAACGAAATTCCGTCTTCCTACAACTAAGTTAGCATAAAGTCCTTGACGCGGCGTATACTCCTCGCCTTCCTCCTGTAAGCTAACGATAGCTGCTTGACACTAAAATCCTTCACCAGACGTTTGCCGGCATATGACAAAGCTGAGAAAAAAATCAGCTTGTACACCAAGTTTGAGTCATTCGCATCACCTTTTCTTTGTTCGTTGTACTATCTATATAACCGTTCTAAATAAATGTAAACGCTTTATTTGTAAAATGATTATAAAGTCGCAGTTTGGATTTGAAGCCAGGTCTTTTGTCAGAGGAAATAAGCCATTAAAATATCATCCACAAATTCACCTTGAATAATGAATTCTTTTTCTAGTCGTCCTTCCAGTTTAAAACCATTTTTTTCATAGAAACGAATGGCTTTTTGATTGATGGACAGAACACGCAAGGCAATTTTAATGAAGCCTTTTTCGCGTGCCACTTCTTTCATTTTGTCCATTAAAAGTTGACCAATACCTGCGCGCTGGTAGTCTGGATGTACAGCAATATCAATTTCTGCGACATGTTTATTGGATGCGAGTGGAATAGGGGACTTGTATCCAAGAATCCCAACTACTTTATCATCCGTCACGACAACGATTTTGGAACCAGGCGGACTTTTAAGTAAAAATTCAGCCTCACTATCAAAATGGATATTGCCAGGTGTAGTTCCTGGCGTCCAAACTAAGTGTTCTAATTCAATCATTGACGCGGCATCTTCTCGTTTAGATAGTCTGATTTGCATAATTTACCAACTTTCCTTATTTTCTTTTTGCATAAGATAGAGAGGTTTTCCATGTTTTCCATAAACCGTCATTGCTGTAAAGTAGTACATTTCCTTGATAAAGACGAACGGTGAGGAAAAATGCACCAACAACACTCACAAGTAAAATAGCGAGGGAACTAAAGAGGCCGAAAGTCGAAACGGAAAGTAAGTCCATTCGTGCAAGCATCATCATTGGTGAGAACGTCGGAATATACGAACCGATAATAACTAGCATATTATCTGGTGCGTTCGCTGCTGCAATGGATCCCCAGTAGCCGATAATAGCAAGAATTGTCATTGGATAGATAAACTGGGCTACGGTTTCGACATTTGGAACCATTGAACCGATCATTGCTGCGAGTAAAATGTACAATAACAAACCTAAAATAACAAATAGTAAATTTAGCACAAGGTAGTACGCTGGGAAAACAGCAATTTGATCTAGGACGTTTTGGACTATTTCGGTATTTCTACCAGCAATTAAAACAACAGCGCCACAAACGATATAAAAGCCAATTTGTGTTAAAAGCATAAAAATTATCGCGGTTAATTTGGCAAATAAATGGGTCGTCGCAGAGACACTGGACAAAATGACTTCCATAATGCGTGTACCTTTTTCAGTAGCGATTTCAGAGGCAACAATGTTTGCGTAACTCATAACGAAAATGAAAATAACTAGTGTTAAAATCAGGACAGCAGCACTCATCACATCTTTTTCGTGGTTCGTTAGCTGATTGTTGGATTCTAAATCATTCGTAACGGAAACCGGAGAGGTGATTGATTGCAATTGTTCATTGGTGATTTTATAGGCGGCCGCTTTTTCAGCGATTTTGGTAGCTGTAAGGTCTTCGGTTAAACGTGTAATAACGTCTTGGCCGGCTGTCTCTTGTGTTGTGTAAACGGCGCTAACCGTTTCATCTTTTTGCGTAATCGTGACAAATCCGTCTATTTTACCGTCTTTTAGAGCAGACTGGGCGGATTTTTTGTCTTTAATATCCGAATTTACTTTGAAATGGTTCTTATCAGCGGCTAATGATTTTGCGAAAACAGGATCTTCGGACAGTACAGCGATTTTTGTGGTATCACTACTTGAGTCAAAGTAGTCCATCATTTTCGGGATGCCAGCAATGAGCCCAGCAATTAAAACCGGAAAAAGTAGCGAAATTAAAAACGATTTTGTCTTCACGCGTCTTTTGTAAACTTGCTTCGTTATCACCCAAAATTTATTCATTCGACTCACCAGCCTTCCATTTGAAGATTTCTTCGAGTGTCGGAGCTTGGAGGCTAAACGTTTGGATGAAACCATCTTTTGTCACATATTCAAAAATTTTCTCTGCATCGCTTTCATGCGCAATTTCAAGTTGTAGAATGCCATCACGATGGGTTTTAACATTTAAAACACCGGGTAAAACAGCAAGTTCTTCCGCGGTATGACGCGACTCAATCAAAATCCTTTTACGTCCAAAAACAGATTTAACCGATTCGGTCGTTCCTTGGAGGACCACATTTCCTTTTTTTAACATTAATAGCGAGTCGCAAAGCTCCTCCACATTCTCCATCCGGTGACTAGAAAAAATAATCGCAGCCCCGGAAGCACGTAAGTCGAATACAAACTTTTTCAAAATCTCTGCGTTGACTGGATCTAGCCCACTGAAAGGTTCATCTAAAATAACGAGTTTGGGCTGATGGATAATCGTACTTAAAAGCTGGATTTTTTGTTGGTTTCCTTTGGATAGTGTTTTAATTAAGTCTGTTTTTTTACCGACAATTTCCGCGCGTTCGAGCCATCCATCAATTTCTGCTTTAATCTTTTGTTTTGGATATCCTTTTAATTCAGCAAAAAATATTAATTGTTCTTCAATTGTGACATTTGGATATAGACCACGTTCTTCGGGCAAATAACCGATAATATTTGGATCGATTTTGCTCACTTCTTTATCATCCCAAGTGATTTTTCCAGAAGTAGCTTCTAAAAAATGCAAAATAAGGCGAAAAGTAGTTGTTTTACCAGCGCCATTTTGACCGATTAAACCGAGGATTTTTCCTGGTTCTACTCGGAATGATAAATCATTGACAGCGACTTTCGTTCCAAAATTCTTCGTAACATTATGTAGTTCAAGCGTCACACGAGCACCCCTTTCTAATTTTTCCCTATTGTTATTATACGGTTTTATCGGAGGATTGTCTTGCTAGAAGTAAAGAAGACCAAGTCACGAGCTTTACCCATAAAGCGTCTAGTGTAGTGGACAAGCAAAAATCTCAGCTGGGAAAGTGAACTAATTTAAAAAACTAAGAGCGTAAGTTAGCTCTTAGTTTTTTTATGTTTTTACAAGTGATACATCTGTCTTGATTAATTGTCGAAGCTTCTGGACATCGTTAATGCGCCAAGGCTTTTTACGTGATTCCAGAATGCCTTCTTGACGTAAATGCCCCAGCACTTTAGACGTGTAACTTTTAGAAACGTTCGCATGGTCTGCAAGTATTTGATAGGTTAAAAATTCTGGAAGTTCTACTACTTTTTCGGAGATACGTAAACCAAGTTCAATTAGTGTGTTTAAGGAATAATAAATGCTTTCACGGGAAGTCAATTTTTCTTGATAAGCGAGGGTATAAAGTCTTCTTCTAGTTTCCGCTAATTGATGTAGCATAAGATAATTTTGCGGATCTTCAAACTCCATCGTGCTTTTAAAGAAACCAATATCAATTTTCCACCACACGATATCTGTAAGGGCAATCATTTTTATATGTGGAGGTATGTCCTCTGTATAAACCGGCAAAAAAGGAAACGCACCTTTAGATAAAATATAAGAAAAATCACGCGTTTTATTTTCATCAAATATTAGTTTCATAAAACCTTCTTCTATTATATAGATATATTTTCGTTGTTTATTTGATGTAATAACTGTTTTTTGTAGAACCCGCTCTTGTATACAGTGTTTATTAAAACTTGGATTTTTCTTGAGTAATTTAAGAATATTACCTATTGAAGCAAATTGATCCAATGTTTCTTTTAAATACATACCGATTCCCCCTTATCTCATTAGTTTCCCGCAATATAAGTACGTAAAACTTATTCTCCTAGAAGAACATTTTCTCGAAAAAATAAGTCAAGAAGAACAAAAAATTGATTTAAAAACTTTCACAAATACTACAAAATATCGTAGTAAACACGAAAAAATAGAAGTTATACGCTTAAAACAGTATTTAGAAAGGTACTATTTTTACAAAAAAGTTGTGCGAATAATTTTAGCAGAAGAATTGGTGAAATGTGGTTCGGCTTATAATTGAAGTATCAAAAGAAACTTATACAATAATTTATAATGTGAGTAAAATTTAATTGTGACGAAAAAGTCAAAAATAGATGAGGAAAGTAGGAAGTTTTGTTTTTTTGTTGGGTTCCTTTTAAAAGTGTTTGGTAGTATCATCACTTGTAAGAAGCCACTCATCGCATTATAAAACTATTTGCTTACAACATAAAATAGAAATGAGATGACAATAAATGCAATCGGTATTTGAAGACTTGTATAGTAAAAAAATTTTGGAAGAAGAGTTTGGTTATGCTAGCTTCTTGCAAACTTTAATCGATAACAAAATCCCGTATAAAAAAACAAGAATGCCAACCAACATGATTTTACTAACAGAAGACACAATAAATACGAAGGTTTATTTTATTGAAAAAGGGATTGTTTCATTAGAGAAGAGCAAAAATGTTATAAGTTTTTTAGGTTCAAACCAAATTGCTGGATTAAACGATTATTTTATGGCAGAAGCAAACGTTTACACTGCTAGAGTAATTGAGACAATTACGGCATACGAATTTGATAAAGAAGATATAATTTGCTCGATTATTGGGATGCAAGAGGGGTGGCTCTATTTATATCTTAATAATCGAAATCATGAAAATGTTCTAATTGAAAAATGTAATTTGATGCGGGGGAACGGGGAAAATCGTTTGAAAGATTCATTAAAACAAATAGGGAAATATTTTGGGAATGAAAAAGAAGGTGCACTACGTATTCCAAAATGTTTCACAAAAAAAATTATTGCTAATTATTCTAACCTATCTGTACGTTCCGTCACACACCTTTGCAGAAATTTGGTAGAATCAGGATTTTTAGCAGAAAATTCTAAGTCTTTTGTTTTGTTAAATAATTTTACAAATTCTTACGGAAGACTAGAGCCAGAAGTAACAAGGATATAATTACAGGTGAAGAAGATAAACTACTTAGCACAAGTAGTTTATCTTTTTTTTATATAAATAAGGAAAGTGAGATTTACGATAAAAAAACAAGCAAAGTATTTTCTTTGCTTGTTTCGTTAAGGATGAGCCGTGCTGGGTTCGAACCAGCGACCCTCTGATTAAAAGTCAGATGCTCTACCAACTGAGCTAACGGCTCTAAATATGACTGGGCTAGCTGGATTCGAACCAGCGCATGACGGAATCAAAATCCGTTGCCTTACCGCTTGGCTATAGCCCAATAATAGAAAATGGTGGAGGGGAGTGGATTCGAACCACCGAACCCGAAGGAGCGGATTTACAGTCCGCCGCGTTTAGCCACTTCGCTACCCCTCCGCTATAAAATTGCCGACTGCAGGAATTGAACCCGCAACCTACTGATTACGATTCAGTTGCTCTACCAGATTGAGCTAAGTCGGCGAAGAATCGCTCTCTGCTGGCAAATCGAAATCTCTTGCATAATTAATTCTTCAAAACAGATACTAATACATGATATAACATTTTGATCAATTTTACCAGCTTTTTTTCAAAAAAAGTGAAAAATATTTTTGAAGCCGTTATTTTTGATTAAAAAGTGACCCGTACGGGATTCGAACCCGTGTTACCGCCGTGAAAGGGCGGTGTCTTAACCGCTTGACCAACGGGCCATATAATAAAAGTTTTTTACCGCTAGAAACTATTATATAAAAAAAGAATGTCATTTGTAAATACCTAAATTAAATTCTTTTTTTTCTGAAAATACAAGCTTGGAAAACGAGTTATTTATCTTATTAATGGGTATGTATATTGAAAGAAGTATGAAATAAATTTTCAATTTAAACAGGTATGAAAATGAGTATTATGAACAATTATTCACTTGGAAAATAATTAGGTGATTAAAATAATGCAAATTAGTATTACAATCTAAAATCAGCTGTGCTATAATGTGTCTGGTCAACTTGAAGTTAGCTAAAAATCAAATAAAAAAGGTAGGGAATACAATGGCTTCGCCGCTAAAAAGACTATTAATCGGCCGCCCTCTGAAAACATCAGAAGCTGGAGACCAAAAACTGGGGAAATTAAAAGCTTTAGCAGTTCTGTCATCAGATGCACTTTCTTCTATTGCGTATGGTACAGAACAGATTTTATTGGTACTTGTAACTGTTAGTGCTGCCGCGATGTGGTATTCATTGCCAATTGCGCTATGTGTACTTGTTCTTTTGTTTGCTCTTAATCTATCTTATAAACAAATAATTTATTCTTACCCACATGGTGGAGGAGCTTATATTGTTTCAAGAGAGAATTTGGGTAATAATGCCGGGTTAATTGCAGGTGGCTCATTACTAGTAGATTATATGCTTACAGTTGCTGTAAGTGTGTCTTCTGGGACAGATGCAATTGTTTCTGCACTTCCATCATTATATCCGTTTGCAGTACCTATAGCTGTATTGCTGGTTGTCGGAGTAACGATTATCAATCTGAGAGGAATTACTGAATCAGCTAGTTTACTTGCAATACCAGTCTATTTATTTGTTTTTTCTATTATAGCACTTATTTTTACAGGTTTATTTAAAGTATTAACTGGTATGGATGCAAGTCATGAAACAGCTGCAGTAGGAACTCATGTACAAGGTGTAACCATTTTTCTTTTACTAAGAGCCTTTGCATCTGGATCGGCTTCTTTAACTGGTATTGAGGCGATATCAAATGCCGTTCCTTTATTTAAAGAACCGCGTCCAAAAAATGCAGCCAAAACATTAACTCTAATGGCAGGCTTACTAGGGTTCTTCTTCGTAGGAATAACGGTACTTGCCTTTGTTTATGGAACTGTTCCTGAACTAAAGGTAACAGTACTTTCTCAAATTGCGGAAAATGTATTTGGTAGAAATTTCATGTTTTATTTTATTCAAGCTACTACAGCACTTATTTTGGTTTTAGCAGCTAATACCGGCTTTTCTGCATTTCCGATGTTAGCATTTAACTTGGCAAAAGATAAATTCATGCCAAGAATGTATTTAGCAAGAGGAGATAGACTAGGCTACTCTAATGGAATTATTACTTTAGCTGTTGGCTCTATCCTACTGATTATATTGTTTAAAGGGAAAACGGAACTACTCATTCCACTTTACTCTGTTGGAGTATTTATACCATTCACGTTGTCGCAAACGGGTATGATTGTCAAATGGTGGAAACAGCGTCCAAAAGGTTGGAAAAAATCATTATCAGCTAATTTACTTGGAGCATCAATCTCCTTTACAGTTCTGTTAGTATTATTCTTAACTCGAATTGAATCTGTGTGGCCAGTATTTATCTTTATGCCTATTATGATTTATGTTTTCCACCGTACAAGACATCATTACAGGAAAGTCGGACCACAACTTAGAATTGACGAAACAATGGACTTGCCTGACTTTAAAGGGAATGCCGTCATTATTTGTGTATCTGATACCACCAAAGTTGTGGAAGGTGCATTACAATATGCTAAATCTATTGGTGATACGGTCATCGCTGTTCATATTTCTATTGATAAGAAGCAGGAAAAAGAATTTGTTGAGAGATGGAATAGAGTGCATCCTGAAGTGCGTATGGCTAATCTGTTTTCTCCGTATCGATCCATTTCAGATCCATTAATGAAATTTATTGATACAGCTAAACAAAAAGCAGATCAAGATAATTATTCGCTAACAGTATTAATACCGCAATTTATCCCTAGAAAAGGTTGGCAAAATGTCCTTCATAATCAAACAAGTCTATTGATTCGCACAAGACTTCTAATGAAAAGGGACGTAGTAGTTTCCACATATCCTTATCATTTAAAAGAATAACAAGAGAAAAAACGGAAGAGACCTTCGGGGGAAGAGGGGGGAGCTCTTCCGTTTTTTAATGGAACGATGTAAGCATAACGGTTGTTTGTTTATTTGTAAAAAGCGGAAATTTTGGTTTTAAAGAAGAATATTCATCGAAAAAATAATTTTCCTTCAGAGGAAAAAGGTATTTTAAATGCCCAGTTTCCTAGAAAATTAAAAAATCTGCCTGAATCAATTTTTTTAAACAATTTGAAAAATATTTTATGGAGAAAAAAAGAATCTACTTTTTTTGTATACACTATAAAAAAATAGCAAATGAAACATGAAAAAAAGGAAATGAGAGTTAATACTTATCTATAAAATTGAATAAATATGAGTGCTATCCTATATAAGTAAATGGACTTAAGTAATGTTACAAAATGGTAACAAATTTTTCTTTTTAATGAATTCATAATGAGTGGATTTTTCGTGTCTATAGAAAGCGCTATATAGAGCCATTTGACTTTTTTTAAGGAGGGCATGGAAATCGGTCCAAGCCTTGAAAAAAGCCAGTTTTCGCGTTATAATTTCAGTAGTTGATGAGAGTTACTATTTTGGTAAAGGGGCGCTTGGAATGCAGGAGCAGGACATTAGGTATTATGTACTACCTACTATTATTATTTTTATATTAGGAATTGCTGCTATGAATGCATCTAGTTTTCCATTTATTAGTTTTCTAACAACTGCGCTTGTTGCTATCGCTATTGGAATTATTATTGGCGGGATTCATCAGTTAAGCAGAGTGATTATCAAATCTTATCAACAAACAAAGGAACGCAGAGTCTCTCAAAAAAAGTGGCAAACACTATAAAATGACTCATTACATAATCATAATAAACAAAGCATTTTCAGACTTTTAAGGAGAATGCTTTGTTTGTGGGTTAATTCTTATTTTTTTTTGCGTAAAAGATGGTACAATAAGGAAGATTATGAATGGAGGAGGTTGGAGATGGCGACTTTAGCAGATGTTGCGAAACGGGCAAATGTCTCCAAAATGACAGTTTCACGAGTTATTAATCATCCAGATCAAGTCTCAGATGAACTGAAAATGCTTGTTTATAGTGCAATGGAAGCCTTAGAGTATGTACCAAATTATGCTGCTAGGGCGCTTGTTCAAAATAGGACACAAGTTATTAAATTTTTGATTTTAGAAGAAATCGATACGGTTGAACCATATTATATGAACTTACTAACTGGAATTAGTCGCGAGTTAGATAAGTATTATTATTCCTTGCAACTCGTTACACAAAGATCCAGAAATATCGGAGCTTATGACGGGCTTATCGTTACAGGAATACGTGATAAAGACTATGATTTAGGACTTTTAGATATTGATAAACCAGTTATTTTTTACGGCGAAAATAAACGTGGCTATGATTCTATTGATGTAGATAATAAAAAAGGAACTGCGCTCGCAACAGAGCATATGGTAGGAATCGGTTTTTCGCGAATCGTCTTTTTGGGAATTGATTTATTAGATGAACAGTTTATGAAATCGCGCCTAGAAGGCTATGAAGAAGTCGTGAAAAAACATGGTTTGGAGCCGGAAAGCTATTTTATTGCGAATAGTTCCAGTGTCGCGGAAGAAAAAGCATTTGAATTACTACGTTATAACTCGGAAAAAATTGCGATTGTTTGCGCATCAGATCGAATTGCCATCGGGGTTGTTCGGGCTGCTGCAGCTTTTGGTCGTCGTTTTGGTGAAAATATTGCAGTAACAGGATTTGATGGTGTTTTCTTAGATCGAATTTCATCACCAAAAATTACGACCGTTCGTTCTCCGGTTGTCGCCATGGGAGAAGAACTTGCGAAGATGTTACTTGCAAAAATTAATGATCATGGGAAACCCCAAGGAAACCTATTATTTACTCCGGAACTACTGATAAGAGCCTCTACAACTGGAAAAGAAGAGTAATGAAAACGCTAGGAATCTTTATTCCTAGCGTTTTTTTATTTGAGTAAAACTGGTAGAAATGCAATGAAATCAAAAATGAAGTGAACGATAAATGTAACCCAAATGGAGTTTGTTTTTTTAAATAAGTAATTCAAAATGAGTCTTGCTGGTGCCAAAGTAATAATACATTGCAAGAAATTAAAATCATAAGAAGTTAAGTGCCACGTTGCGAAAAGTAACGAGCATAGCAAGGAAGCTTGCCAGAATTTCCAGTTCCATTTTTTCCAAGCGGCGTAGAGTAAGCTAATTGATAGTAGTTCTTCGCCAAGAAGCATGAACGGGATACTTGTGAAAACATAAGACCATGTAAGTACACTGTTGATACCATTTTCAGTAGTACTGCCTGCGAAGTAAGCCCATGCAATGTTGAAAATAGAGCTGATAATAATTAATGCTGGAGCACCGATGAGGATCCATTTGAAACTAAAATGTTTAAACCAATCGAGGAATTCTGCTTTTAATATGATAAAAGCAATAACCCCCATGCATAGGGCGTTAAAGAAAGCACCTATAAATTCTAACACTCCAATATTGGAAATGATGTGTGGCAAAAGAAGAAAAAGAACACCAATAATGATTGCGCTGGAAAATAACCAATACCCTTGCTTTTTGAAGCTTAAAGTATTTTCCATTTTATCCTCCTTTTAGACCGTTTTTAAAGAGATTTCATTAGTCCATGAGTTATTATAGCTCTTTACTTTAAATCAGTAAAGTTACTAATTTGTCACTTTAAAGGAGGAGAGAGAATGGCTTTCTTCTATAGTATGTTGAAAGAATATGAAATAGTTAGAAAATCTTGTTACCGTTAACGAGCGAGAAAAGGTTGCAAACGCTTTAATGGAAATGCTAATTTGAAATAGAACGATAGGTGATATAGGAGGAGAAAAAATGGAAAAAGCAGGGATTTATCATCAACCGGCGAGTAGCTATGCTTATAGTTATGACGCTAAAACACTACATATTCGGATTAGAACGAAACGCTTAGATATTAGCGAGGTTACTCTAATTGCTGCCGACCCTTACTTATGGAAAGATGGAAAATGGCAAAGTGAATCTTACACAATGCGCAAAATCGCAGAAACAGAAGAGCACGATTATTGGTTTTTTGCAATTACACCAGAACATAGACGCCTTCAATATGGATTTTTATTAACGGATACAAAAGAGGAAAAGACCTTTTACGGCGGACGTGGCTTTTTTGAACCGACAAAAGCGAATCTAGATACAATGGATTATTACTTTAAGTTTCCATTTATACATGCGGTGGATACTTTTGAGGCGCCTGAATGGGTTGGGAAAACAATTTGGTACCAAATTTTCCCAGAACGTTTTGCGAATGGGAATCCAGCTATTTCTCCGGAAAATGCCTTGCCGTGGGGAAGTAAAGATCCTGACACAACAGACTTTTTCGGCGGGGATATAGCAGGGATTATTGAGCATCTAGATTATTTAGCAGAGCTTGGTATTAACGGGGTTTATTTAACACCTGTGTTTGAAGCGCCAACCAACCATAAATACGATACGGTTGATTATAAAAAAATTGATCCGCATTTTGGAGATAAAGAAACGTTTAGAAAATTAGTTCAGGAAGCGCATAAACGCGGGATTCGTATTATGTTAGATGCAGTGTTCAATCATATTGGCGATACTTCAGCAGAATGGCAAGATGTTGTTTTAAATGAAGAAAAATCTGCATATCGTGATTGGTTCCATATTCATAGTTTCCCTGTTCGTCAAAATGAAAATGGCAATATTGAAGGAGAGCCAACACTTTCTTACGATACATTTGCTTTTACGACGCATATGCCAAAATTAAATACGGCTAATCCAGAAGTTCAGAAGTATCTACTGGATATTGCGACTTACTGGATTCGGGAATTTGATATTGATGGCTGGCGCTTAGACGTTGCCAATGAAGTTGACCATGCTTTTTGGAAAGAGTTCAAAAAAGCGGTTCAAGCGGAAAAAGAAGATATTTATATTCTTGGAGAAATTTGGCATGATTCATGGATTTGGTTACTTGGAGATGAATTCCATGCCGTAATGAATTATCCTTTTACACAAACAATTATCGAGAACTTTATTGAAGAAAAAATCACTCCAGAGCAAATGGTTTCTGGTATTAATGAACAATATATGCGCTACCCAAATCAAGTGAATGAAGTGATGTTTAATATGCTTGATAGCCATGACACGGCACGCATTTTAACACGTGCTAATAATGATGAAGATAAAGTGAAACAAGCGCTTGCCTTCATGTTTGCGCACACTGGTTCGCCGTGTATTTATTATGGAACTGAAATCGGCATGGACGGCGGAAATGACCCAGGTTGTCGCAAGTGTATGGAATGGGACGAAATGAAACAAAACCAAGATATGTTAGCATTTACGAAAAAATTAATTGCGCTTAGAAAAGAAAATCAAGCGATTATTTCATCCGGTGAATTAACGTGGTTAGAGGCAAGTAGTGAAACAGGCATTACAGCATTTTCTAAAGTATTAAATAGTGAAAAACTACATTTCCTTTTCAATCAAACAAAAGAAGATAAGAATTTCACAATTTCCTTTGAAAATACAGCGACAGATATTTGGAACAACCGAGCTGTAACAGAAAATGTGATTGTCCCAGCAAAAGGATTTCTTGTTATTAAAGAAAATAGCTAACTCAACGGCGTAAAGGGATTTTTCACATGTTTACCGAAAAAATGTTGTTATCGGTAACATGTGAAATCCCCTTGTAAACGCTTTCGAAATCAGCATATAATAAATGCATAGGTTAACCTAATTCACAAACTTAAAAAAGAAATGAAAAAAGATGGGGACTTAGAAATCAGACAGTAGAGAGTGGCTTTTTTCATAAAGAGGAGGAAAAGTAAATGAAGCGTTTCAAAAAAGTGGGAATAGTTTCGGCAGTTTTAGTAATGGCTTTAAGCTTAGCAGCATGTGGAGGTGGAAAAGACACTAGTAAATCTGGCTCATCTGATGAAAAAACATTAACGGTTTCCGTTGACGCAGGCTACAAAGACTATGTGAACAAAATAAAAGGTGATTTTGAAAAAGACAATGACGTGAAAGTAAAAGTAGTCGAAAAAGACATGTTTGAAACACTAGAAGCATTGCCACTTGACGGCCCAGCTGGAACTGCTCCAGACGTTATGATGTCTGCATTTGATAGAATCGGAAGCTTAGGTCAACAAGGACATTTAGCGGAAGTAAAACTTGGCAATAAAGACGATTACGATGAAAAAGACCAAAAACAAGTAACCATTGACGATAAAATTTACGGCGCTCCAGCAATTATTGAAACACTAGTCCTTTACTATAATAAAGATTTACTCGACAAAGCTCCAGCAACTTTTAAAGATTTAGAAACACTTTCCAAAGATTCTCGTTTTGCTTTCACTTCTGAAAAAGGAAAAAATACTGGTTTCTTAGCAAAATGGACTGATTTCTACTTCTCTTACGGACTACTTGCAGGATACGGCGGTTATGTATTCGGCGATGAAGGTACAAATCCAAAAGACATAGGTTTAAATAATAAAGGTTCGGTTGAAGGGATTACTTATGCAACAAAATGGTTCCAAGATGTATGGCCAAAAGGAATGCAAGATAATAAGAGTGCAGATGACTTTATCCAAGATCAATTTGTTAAAGGTAAAGCAGCAGCTATTCTAGGCGGTCCATGGTCAGCAGCAAACTACAAAGAAGCAAAAATCAATTACGGTGTAGCAAAAATCCCAACACTTGATAATGGCAAAGAGTATTCTCCATTTGCAGGTGGTAAAGGTTGGGTTGTAAGTAACTATTCTAAAAACAAAGATGTAGCTCAAAAATGGTTGGATTATGTGACTAACCAAAAAAATCAAGAAACATTATATGATATGACAAATGAAGTACCAGCTAACTTAAAAGCTCGTGATACAGCGAAATCCAAAAATGATGAATTAACAAATGCTGTTATCGAACAATACAAAAATGCGCAACCAATGCCAAATATTCCAGAAATGTCGGAAGTTTGGACAGGTGCTGAAAACTTAATGTTTGATGCAGCTTCTGGTTCGAAAACACCGCAACAGTCAGCTGATGATGCAGTGAAAGTAATCGAAGACAATGTAACGCAAAAATATACTAAATAATAATGAATTGGCGGGGCAAAGGTAGCGCGCTCCGCCATTTTTTTCAACTTAGCTAGTGAATCTATATCTAGAATTGAGGGTAACAAAATGAAACTAGAACAAAAACAAATTAAAAATGTTCGTCAAGCAACTTTGTTATCAATCATTCCGGGACTTGGTCAATTTTATAATAAGCAAAATTTTAAAGGGATTGTCTTTTTTGCACTATTTGTTTTGTTTATCATAGAATTTTTCGCAATTGGGCTGAATGCACTGATTGGCCTTGTGACACTTGGATCTGTGCCGGGTGTGGACCATTCCTTATTTTTAATGATTGAAGGTACTTTACAATTAATTGTGACATTACTATTTATAGGCTTTTGGTTTATAAATATTTTCGATGCAAGACGCGTTGCTATGCAGTGGAATCTAGGTGAAACTGTTAACCGTTCTGCGCTTGCTATTATAAAAAATATGCTCGACAAAGGTTTCCCGTACTTACTTACACTACCCGCATACCTAGTGATGACTTTTGTTATTATTTTCCCAGTTCTTGTTACTCTTTTCATGGCATTTACCAACTACGATTTTTACCATATTCCGCCAGCGAATTTAATTGACTGGGTTGGATTTAAGAACTTCTTTAATATTTTCTTCCTAAGTTCGTATCGTGACACGTTCCTAAGTGTATTTTCGTGGACACTCATTTGGACAATATGTGCAACTTCTTTACAAATTGTCGTTGGGGTGTTTACAGCGATTGTAGCAAACCAAAGCTTTATTAAAGGAAAACGTCTTTTTGGAGTTGTTTTCTTACTTCCTTGGGCGGTTCCAGCTTTTATTACAATCATGAGTTTTTCCAATATGTTTAACGACAGTATTGGTGCAATCAACTCGCAAGTCATTCCGCTTCTAAACCATTTGCCATTTGTTGATATCAATGCGATTGCTTGGAAAACAGATCCTTTCTGGACAAAAGTGGCGCTGATTAGTATTCAAGGTTGGCTTGGTTTCCCGTATATTTACGTTATGGTTACTGGGGTGCTTCAAGCGATTCCAGGTGAACTTTATGAAGCAGCTAGAATTGATGGAGCAAGTGCGATCCAACGTTTCCGTAAAATTACATTACCGATGATTTTATTTGTAACCGCACCGGTATTTATTACGCAATATACATTTAACTTCAATAACTTTTCGATAATCTACTTATTCAATGAAGGTGGTCCCGGAAGTGTCGGAGCAGGCGCTGGATCAACCGATATCTTAATTTCATGGATTTATAAATTAACAACAGGTACTTCGCCACAATATGCTGTAGCTGCTGCTGTGACGCTTCTTATCTCCATTATCGTTATTACTGTTTCGATGATTGCCTTTAAGAAGACGAATGCCTTTGGGAACGAGGAGATGATGTAAAATGAGAGACTTTATGAAAGATCAGCGGACAACAAAGTTTTTAACACAGTTTTTCACGTATTTATTTTTAACCGTGCTAACGATTATTATTTTGTATCCGATTCTAATCACAGCATCTTCTGCCTTCAAACCAGGGAATATCGCGGCATTTACGCTGGAATGGTCGGATAGTTGGACGCTGAATAATTTCACGAGATTATTTAATGAAACATTGTACCTTGATTGGTACAAAAATACACTGATTATCGCGGTTGTAACGATGATTATGCAAGTAACGATTGTGACACTTGCGGGTTATACATATAGCCGTTACCGTTTTAAAGGTCGTAAAAACAGCTTGATTTTCTTCCTTATTATCCAAATGGTGCCAACAATGGCAGCTCTAACAGCTTTCTACGTGTTAGCGATGCTACTCGGCGCACTGGATCAATATTGGTTCTTAACATTGATTTACATCGGTGGTGGGATTCCAATGAACACATGGCTGATGAAGGGGTACTTTGATACCGTACCGCGTGATCTGGATGAATCCGCCAAGCTTGACGGGGCAGGACATTTCCGGATTTTTGCTCAAATCATCTTACCTCTAGTAAGACCGATGATTGCCGTGCAAGCTCTCTGGGCATTTATGGGGCCATTCGGAGATTTCTTACTTGCGAAATTCCTACTTAGAACACCAGAAAACTTAACGATTGCGGTAGGTCTTCAAACGTTTATCGCCAACCCACAACAACAAAAAGTAGCCTTATTCGCAGCGGGTGCCATTTTAGCCGCGCTACCAATTTGTTTACTGTTCTTCTTCTTACAAAAGAATTTTGTTTCTGGCTTAACTGCTGGTGGAACAAAAGGATAATTGATTTTTAAAAAGGCTGTGATATCAATGAAAAAAGTTCCGTTTATTATTCAATATGTAAAAAGCACACTCGGTCCAACCGCTATTTTCGAAGGTCGGAAAGTACTGAAATTCTGGCAAATGGTCATCGTATTTATTTTCTTAAATGCGTTACTGTTACTTCCTGTTTCCGCGCACTTTGCCAATCAGTCGAGTTTTGATTTACCAAGTTTAATGCCAAAAATGGCGACACTTGGTACAGATCAATTCGCGACGAAACTTAGTGGTCTTTCACTTGAAAACGGAGAATTAACTGATAAAAATGCGCATATTGTCGAAAAATCGACGAATGGCGTGGCCGGTGTAAATTTAACGAAGGCTGAACTTGCCGGAGCTAAAAATATCATTAACTTCAAAGACCAAGAAATGACGCTGACAGATGCGAGTGGTTACCATTTTGAAGTGAGCTACCCAAAAGATGCGACCTTAAGCGAAATAACGTCAGGCGAGTCGCTTGTTGATTGGGTGTCGGCGCAGTGGTACTTGGAAAACCAAGCATTTGTTTTCCTATCGATGGTGCTGATGATTGGTTCCATTATTTTCGTTAGCTCACTCATGTTAACTGTGTTTACGACGCTTTTCATTTGGATGACAAAACGGAGCAGTTTTTCAAGCATTGCTTCTTTTAAAGAATCAGTAAATTTAACGCTAAATGCACTGGGAATTCCAGTTATTGCGGCTTGTATTATCGGCTTTATCTACTTTGATATTACGATTATCATGGCCGTTCAGTCACTCGGAATGGTGTTAATGATAGCATGGACATTTTTAAAGACAAGATTTTATAAGACTAGTGAAAAAAGGATGGCTGCTAGTCGCTAATTAGGAGGTTTTAGTATGGCACAAAAGCAATTATTTGAAATCGAACCATGGACATTACGGACAACCAAACTAGATAAAGAAAATAAACGTTTGCAAGAAAGCCTAACTTCACTCGGTAATGGATACATGGGGATGCGCGGGAATTTTGAAGAAGGATACTCCGGCGACGGCCATATTGGAACTTATTATGCAGGCGTGTGGTTTCCAGATAAAACAAGAGTTGGCTGGTGGAAAAATGGCTACCCAGATTATTTCGGCAAAGTCATTAACGGTCTTAATTTTATCGGAATTGAAGTACGTCTAGATGGTGAGAAACTCGATTTATTTGTAGATGAAGTAAGCGATTTTGAACTTGTTTTAGATATGGAAAAAGGCGTTTTAAGACGACAATTCACGGTAGTTAAAAATAATAAAACATTCCGAATTTCTGCGGAACGTTTCCTTAGTGTTGCAACGAAAGAACTTGCGGTTATTCACTACCAAGTGGAAGCATTAAGCCCCGCAAAAGTGGAATTAACGTCCTTTTTAGATGGCAACGTGCAAAATGAAGATGCCAACTATGAAGAAATGTTCTGGCAAGAAGTCGCAAAAGCTTCATCGGCAAGTCGCGGTTCACTTGTCACAAAAACCATTCCCAATAACTTCGGAACACCACGCTTTACTGTTTCCGCGGTGATGGAAAATAAGACCAATGCGGCAAATGAAACAAATCAAACAAAGGCACTTTACGCCGAAAATCATTTTCAATTCGACCTACAAGAAAAGGAAGTAGCGCAAATAGAAAAACGCGTAGTCATTACGACATCTCGTGATTATGAGGAAGGAGAAATTCTTCCAGCAGGAGAAAAAATCTTACAAAGCTTAGAAGCAAAAACGTATGATGAATTATTAGCTGCGCATGTTTCAGGCTGGCGTGAACGTTGGGATAAAGCGGATGTTGAGATTGCAGGAGACGATTCCGCCCAACAAGGTATCCGGTTTAACATTTTCCAATTATTTGCTACTTATTATGGCGAGGATGCAAGACTAAACATTGGACCTAAAGGCTTCACAGGAGAAAAATATGGCGGCGCAACATACTGGGATACAGAAGCTTTTGCACTACCGATGTATTTATCATTAACGGACAAATCTGTAAGTCACAATTTACTTAAATATCGCCACGATCAATTGGATGGGGCGAAAATCAACGCGCAGAAAATCGGTCTAGCTGGCGCACTGTATCCGATGGTCACTTTTACAGGCGTCGAGTGTCATAATGAATGGGAAATTACATTTGAAGAAATTCACCGTAATGGCGCGATTGCTTATGCGATTTACAATTACACAAACTATACTGGCGATGATTCGTATTTAAAAACAGATGGAATCGAAGTGTTGACTGAAATCACTCGCTTTTGGGCCGACCGCGTGCATTTATCTGATCGCTTAGATAAGTACATGATTCACGGTGTCACTGGGCCAAATGAATACGATAATAACGTCAGTAATAACTGGTATACAAACTATATCGCAGCTTGGACAATTCGTTATACGCTAGAGAATTTAGATGCAGAAGCGAAAAAACGTTTAAGCGTGACCGAGTACGAAATTGCAAAATGGGAAGATATCGAGCATCGCATGTATTACCCTTTTGATGAGAAATGGCAGATTTTTGTGCAACACGATACGTTCTTAGATAAAGAATTGCGTTCCACGGATACATTAAAACCAGAAGATATGCCGATCAACCAAAATTGGTCTTGGGATAAAATTTTACGTTCTTGCTTCATTAAACAAGCCGATGTACTTCAAGGTTTATATTTATTCTATGATGACTTTGACTTTGATACGAAACAACGCAACTTTGAATTCTATGAGCCATTAACAGTACACGAATCTAGCTTATCGCCAGCTGTTCACGCGGTGTTAGCTTCAGAACTTGGTAAATATGATAAAGCAGTAGAACTTTATAAGCGAACTGCAAGACTAGATTTGGATAATATTAACAACGATACAGAAGATGGACTGCACATCACCTCAATGGCAGGAAGCTGGTTATCCATCGTTCAAGGCTTTGCAGGCATGCGAGTAACTGCTGGCGAATTAAGCTTTGCACCATTCTTACCTGATGGCTGGGAAAATTACCGTTTCAAAATTAACTTCCGTGATCGTTTACTAGAAGTAAAAGTAGAAGTTGGGCAGGTTACTGTAAAATTATGTCACGGAGAGCCAATTCATTTAGAAATGTATAAGAAAGAATATTTATTAGAAACGGCTATAACAGTAGGATTTTAAGGATAATAGAACTTGTTGGAAACGATAACAACCGTTTTCAACAAGTTTTTTCTTTAACAAATCTTTCCCATTTTTGGTGGAACGATTGCTTTTTCCACCTACACTCTTATGCTATAATAAAGAAAGTGAACCATGTGATCATAAATGGTTTTCAAGAGGCACGGAGGTGAAGTGATGGATTTTTCCAATATGTCGATATTGCATTATCTAGCAAATATTGTAGATATTCTTGTCGTATGGTTTGTAATTTATAAAGTGATCATGTTAATCCGAGGTACAAAAGCAGTACAATTATTAAAAGGCATTTTTATTATCATTGCAGTCAAACTATTAAGCGGATTTTTTGGTCTCCAAACAGTCGAATGGATTACGGATCAGATGCTTACTTGGGGATTCCTTGCAATTATAATTATCTTCCAACCGGAATTACGCCGTGCTTTAGAAACGCTTGGACGAGGCAATATTTTTACTCGTTACGGATCAAGAATCGAGCGCGAACAGCATCATTTAATCGAGTCAATCGAAAAATCGACTCAGTATATGGCGAAACGTCGTATTGGGGCGCTGATTTCAGTGGCACGTGATACAGGAATGGACGATTATATTGAAACAGGTATTCCATTAAATGCAAAAATTTCTTCTCAATTATTAATTAATATTTTTATTCCGAATACACCGCTTCATGATGGAGCAGTTATCATTAAAGGAAACGAAATTGCATCGGCAGCAAGTTACTTACCACTTTCAGATAGCCCGTTCTTATCCAAAGAACTTGGAACGCGTCACCGGGCTGCACTTGGAATTAGTGAAGTGACAGATAGTATTACGATTGTAGTTTCTGAAGAGACAGGCGGAATTTCCCTAACTAAAGGTGGAGAACTTTTCCGTGATGTGTCAGAAGAAGAGTTACATAAAATTCTTCTTAAAGAGCTAGTCACAGTAACTGCAAAGAAACCTTCTATCTTTTCTAAATGGAAAGGAGGCAAAAGCGAATGATGGATCGAATTTTGAATAACAAATGGTCGATTCGGATTGTAGCCTTACTACTCGCAGCCATCCTTTTTACATCAGTTAATGCAAATAATAATAACGCCACGACTTTTTCTACGACGTCTTCTAGTGATTCAGAAGTCATCGAGAATGTCCCGGTCAAAGTATATTATGATAAAACGAATTTATATATTTCGGGAATTCCAGAAACCGTTACAGTCACGCTTTCAGGGCCTCGTAGCATCGTTCAATCTGCTAAAGCGCAACAAGACTTTACCGTATACGCAGATTTGAAAAATGCCTCCATCGGCACGCAAGAAGTAAAACTACAAGTGAAAGATGTATCTGACCGCTTAAAAGTAAAAGTGAATCCAGCAACCGTTAACGTCAATGTACAAGAAAAAGTAACGAAAAAATTCTCTGTTGATGTAGAATTGAGCAAATCCGTTGTTGCAGATGGTTATCAAGCTGGAACACCAATCATTGATCCTAAAAAAGTTTCCATCACTGGTGCAAAAGATACTATCGAACAAATCGCTTACGTAAAAGCAACACTCGAAAGTGATGGCAAGCATAAATCCGAATTTACGGATAAAGCTACAGTCTCTGTTTTTGATAGTAATTTGAACAAGTTAGATGTCGAGGTAAATCCGCAAGAAGTGGAAGTGACCGTGCCAGTTGAAAAAGTTGGTAAGTCCGTTCCAGTGAAAATTAAGCAAGAAGGCACGCCAGAAAGTGATATTGAAATTTCCAGCATGACACCAGATAAGTCAGAAGTGGTAGTTGTCGGTGATGATGCGGTCCTTGAAAAAATCAAAGAAATCGAAATTCCAATTGATGTTTCTAAAATCAAAGCAGATACCGTTAAAGAAGTGACTGTTCCTGTTCCGACCGGAGCCAAATCAGTCCAACCATCGACGATAGAGGTGAAGATTAAGACTGTAAAAAAGTCTGAAGCAAATAACAATGCGACAACCTCAGATAGTAACCAAGGCACAGATGAAAATAATAACAACACAGATGATTCAGGTGATAACGATACAAAAATTTCTAAGTCGTTTTCTAATATGCAAGTATATATGAGTGGATTGAAAAATACGTTTGATGCACAAATGATTACTCCTGCAAATGGAAAAGTATCCGTGACGATAACTGGAGAAAAGAAAACAGTTGATGGAATTACCGCGAAAGAACTAAGTGTTATTGCCAATCTGAGTAAAAGCAAAGCAGGTAATTACAGCATACCGCTAGAATTGAACGGTTTGCCAGACAATGTCGCCTATGTTATTAATCCTAGAAAAGCAGATTTCATCATTACGGATAAAGAAGCATCCATTGCAGTACCATCCAAAAGCACATAACATAAGGAGTGTGGGGCGCTAGTCTCATACTCCTCCTTTTTAACAAAAGCTTTTCATACATAGAATAGTGAAAACTTAAGTATTGCCAGCGTTTTATTGTAGAGAGATGAAATTTTTTCTTAAAAAAGGTATAATAACAAATGTATGGTTACGATTAGTGAATATAGAACCAACATTTGACAAAGTAAATATGAAAAGACAAACAAAAATCATTTAGATAATGAATGACTTAGAAGGAGAGTAATAAAATGGGTAAATATTTCGGTACGGATGGAGTTAGAGGTGTAGCAAACTCTGAATTAACACCAGAACTTGCATTCAGATTAGGTCGAATGGGTGGCTACGTTTTAACCCGTCACGTAGGTGAACATCCACGCGTGCTTGTAGCTCGTGATACACGTATATCAGGAGAAATGTTAGAATCTGCTTTAATTGCAGGACTTGTTTCTGTAGGGATTGAAGTAATGCGTCTAGGCGTTATCTCTACTCCTGGTGTTGCTTATTTAACAAAAGCACAAGGAGCATCTGCCAGCGTCATGATTTCTGCCAGCCACAATCCAGTGGATGATAACGGTATTAAATTCTTTGGTTCAGATGGTTTCAAACTATCTGATGATCAAGAAGAAGAAATTGAGCAACTTCTTGATACAGCAGAAGATACATTACCTCGTCCAAGCGGTGAAGGTCTAGGTACAGTGAGCGATTATTTTGAAGGTAAACAAAAATATATTCAATACTTAAAACAAACAATCGAAAATGACTTTAATGGTTATCATATTGCACTTGATTGTGCGAATGGTGCAACTGCTGGTCTTGCAACGCATTTATTTGCAGATTTAGATGCGGATATTAGTTCAATGGGAGCTTCTCCAAATGGTCTAAATATCAATGATGGCGTTGGTTCTACACATCCAGAAGCATTAGCTGCCTTTGTTTTAGATAAAAAAGCAGATGTTGGTTTAGCCTTTGACGGCGACGGCGACCGTGTCATTGCGATTGACGAAATTGGTCAAATTGTCGATGGAGATAAGATTATGTTTATTTGCGCGAAATATTTGCGTGAACAAGGCTTATTAAATAACAACACGATTGTATCTACTGTCATGAGTAATCTAGGTTTCTACAAAGGCTTGAAAGAGCTTGAAATTGAAGATGTACAAACTGCTGTTGGTGACCGTTATGTAGTTGAAGCAATGCGTGAAGGTAATTATAATCTTGGTGGAGAACAATCTGGTCACATTATTTTCTTAGATCATAATACAACTGGTGATGGACTTCTTTCAGGAATCCAATTAATCAACGTGATGAAAGCAACTGGGAAAAAATTGTCTGAACTTGCGGCTGAAATGAAAACATTCCCGCAAAAATTAGAAAATATTCGTGTAAGTGACAAAAACCATGTAACCGATAATCCGAAAGTAAGTAAAGTAATTAGTGAAGTAGAAGCTGAAATGGCTGGTAATGGTCGGGTTCTTGTTCGTCCATCTGGTACAGAACCATTAGTCAGAGTTATGGTAGAAGCTGCTACGAAAGAAGAAACTGATGAATATTGTGAACGTATTTCAGCGGTTGTTCGTTCAGAAATGGCACTTAACGATTAAAACAACAAACAAAAAATCCTGATGATAAACTTCATCAGGATTTTATTTCTTTTAATAGAATGATTTGATCTAAGCAAGCAATGCCATTTTCGATAATTGTTTGGTCAGGATAATGTTTAGTAAAATAATTCGGTACGATTTGCTGCATCCGAAAATGGTTTTTTTGATAAAAGGCAAGTTGATCGATACTTGAATTACCTGTCTTAACAATGATTGCTGAAAAACCATTCTTCGCTGCATAATCAAAAGCTTTTTCAAGGAGTATTTTACCGACACCTTGATTCCTTTTAGAAGGTTGGACAGCGATATTCATAATTTCAAGTTGCTGCTTGTTTAATGGAAGTAAGCAAATAATACCGATTATTTCATTGGCATCCACTAGTTGGAAAACGTGTGATGCTTCCAGGTATTTCGCAATTTGTTTTTCGCTAGGATCAGCTTCCATTAATAATTCTAGCGGAGCAGGCTGGCTTTTGTTCCAGATGGTCCAGTTCAATTTTATCACCTCGATTTTAGCGTAACATGGCAAGACAGAAATAGGAAGGGAAGTGGGCAAATTGCCTGAAAAAATAAGAGGAATATGCGGTAGTTTGCTAATTGCACTAGGTGTAACACAATTATATAGTTTTGTTAGTGCAGTTATCGGCTACTTTAGCGCAGAAAAAAATAGTTTTACCTTTGTATGGAATTATTGGATGTTATTATTATTCGGATTAGCACTTTTTATTGCTGGTTTCCTTTTCATCAAAAGAGAAAAATTTCGCTTAGCAAGTATTATTGTAGTAAGTGGCTTTGTATTATTTCAAGCATTTTCCGTTTATTATTACCAATTAAGGATTTTTGCGAAATTGGAGTATGCACAGCCATTTGAGTGGTCAGGAACATTATTAGTTATTGAGGGGCTTTTACTGCTAATAACAATAATCATTGGACCAAAGTTTGCTAAGAAAGAACCTGGGGCAGATGAAACATGGAAGAACAAATGGCGTTATGCAGCTGGCTTGTTTGCACTTCTCGGAGCAGTTACGGCAATTTTTGCAGCTGTAACAATTTTTAAGCAATTACATTCAGACAGTATCAAACAAGGTTATTTATTCACAACTTCGCTTGATGGCTATTTTGCTTGTTTTGTAGCAGTTATTTTCCTCATTGTAACAGTGCTTGCATGGCGCAAAGTATCACTATTATTTATCGGGATACTAATGGGAGCAGCTTTTATTCTTTTAACCAACTATTTATCCGTAACCAATTGGATTGATTTCGCGAAAGAAAACTTGTCTATTACATTTGGTAGTAATGAAAGACAAGTTTTTGGGATGCAATTTCTTATGGGAACATCGGCTTTTCTATCTAGTGTTTTTGCTTACATTGCCAAAAAATAACAAAATGCCCTCTAAAATGAATTAGAGGGCATTTTTTATTAGGATTTTTTGCCAAACACGATATTTGTATAACTATTTAATGTAACGAAATAGTAGATAATATACATTAATGTGTAGATTCCAGTAGAAATAATTACTGGTAAAGTAAGGTCTAGAAGTAACATATTCGAAAGTCCGATAAGTGCAACACTACTGTGCGCGATACCGATAATTAGTGGAATTAAGAAGACCACTAGTAATTGTTTGGCAAGGATTTTTCGAATGTCTTTTTTCGTAAGACCGATTTTCTTCAAGATATCAAATGTGCCGATATCATTGTATGCTTCTGTTAGCTGTTTAAAGTAGATAATACTTCCTGTTGCTGCTAGGAAAACAAATCCGATGAACATACCGATAAATAGTAGTACACCTGTTACAGTAATGATTTGTTGATAAGAGTCGGCATAGGAAATATAATTGGTATCTTCAGGAAGAAGTGTCCGTACTTTCTTGTCTAAAGCTTGAGCTTGTTTTGCATCTTGAACAGTAACCGATTCAACGTTTGTTGCTGGAATATTTTTATCAGCAGCGATTTGTTCGACTTGTTTATCTGGAAGAACGAGTAAGCCTTGAACAGTGCCAAGTGGTGAATCTTGAACGACTTTTTTAATTTCTACACTTGTTTTTTCAGGTGTAGTAAGTGTATATTTTTCGCCAATCATTTTCTTTCGTGCTTTTTCATCGTAAGTGATAGAAAGAACCATTTGGGCTTCATTATCTTTTAGTTTAGCGGTTTTTTCCGTGTTTCCTTGTTTTTTAACAAGTTCATTATAATCAGATTCAGAAATAACTGGGAAACCGTCATTAATATCATATTCAACAAAATCAGGGCGTTCACCGTCTGCTTTTACGATATAATACGTGCTTTTTTGTGCGTATTCTACTGGATGATCAGAATCATTTTCGAGGGTATTCATAATTTTGTCATTCGTTTCCGTATTTTTAGGAATTACATATTCAAAGCTGGAAGGTGCAGATGTGGAAGCTGACGCATTTGCTTGGTAATAAATACTGCTAATAGTTCCAATAGCCGAAAGTGTTGTTGCACTTAGAATAGAAATAACGATTAACGTTTTTGCATTGGAAGAAATTCTAAAGTTTAACTGAGATGTGGAAATGATATTGCTTCCTTTATAGAAAATACGTTTATTATTTCTAAGTTTTGTTAATAGATACGGTAAGAAGAAGGTAATAAATAAAGCTGTACCAACAATTACAGTAGTTAAAATAACGAGAGCGCCAATAGAGAAACCTAGTTTTACCCAAATGGAATTTTTTGCTTCAAGTGGTTGACTAGCAATGAAGTAGCTGATTCCAATTAAAACAAGTGAAACTAGTGATAGGGTGAATGATGATTTCGGGCTCTTCTCACGTTTTGATTCAGAATGAAACAGCTCTAAAAGAGTAGAGCGATAAATGATTCGGTAACCAGAGAAAGAAGTAAACAAAGTGATGATAATAAATACTATGCTTGTTTGTAAAACTGCTCCCCATGAAAAGGCAAAGCCACCGATGTTTTCAATATTAATTAAATTAAGTAATATGGTTACAAAAAGTTTGGAAAGTAACGTACCAGCTAAAATACCAATAATTAATGCACCAAGTCCCATAATGAAATTCTCATAAAATAACATGCGACCAATTTCTTTTTTTCGAAGGCCGAGTAAAGAATAAAGGCCGATTTCTTTTTTCCGTTTTCTAGTGAAGAAATTATTGGAATAAAGAATGAAAATAGCTACAAAAATAAGTAAAATTACGGAGGAACTTGAAAATGCAGTCGAAAGTTTAGCCGATTGATCAATTCTAGCCACTACAGAGGGATCCTTCGAAAGAACAAGGAATGTAAAATAAATCATAATACTGAAGATCATCGATGCAAAATATAAAAAGTAATGAACAAAATTATGTCGAATATTTTTTTTAGCTATATCAAATAACGTCATCTGTGTCGCCCCCCAGTTTTGCAAGGACGTCTAGAATTTTTTGGAAGAACTCCTTACGCGTTTTAGTTCCACGATAGATTTCTGTGTATAATTCTCCGTCTTTAATAAATAAAATTCGTTTGCAGAAACTTGCTGCAAAAGCATCATGTGTGACCATCATGATTGTTGATTTATCCTGTTCATTTAAGTCACGTAAACTTTCAAGTAAATTGGTTGCTGATTTGGAATCAAGAGCACCTGTTGGTTCATCGGCAAAAATTAAACTTGGTGATGTAATGATAGCCCGTGAAGCCGCGGTACGTTGTTTTTGCCCCCCTGAAATTTCGCTTGGGTATTTATCTAGAATATCAGTAATTCCAAACTTGGTACTAATAGTTGCTAATTTTGCTTCCATTTCTTTTACCGGGCGTTTCGCTAGTGCGAGGGGAAGAATGATATTTTCGCGGATTGTTAATGTATCTAATAAGTTGTAGTCTTGGAAAATAAAACCTAGTTTGTCACGGCGGAAAGTAGACATTTGTTGTTCATTCATGTTTTCAAGTTCTTGTCCAGAAATTTTAATTTCACCAGAAGTTGGCGTATCAATAGTAGATAAGACGTTTAAAAGTGTCGATTTACCTGCACCTGAAGGCCCCATAATTCCAGTGAATTCACCTTCTTTAATATCAATGCTGATATTTTCTAGTGCTGTATAGACATTTCCTTTACTTCCATATATTTTTCTCACGTTTTTTGCTTGTAAAACTGTCTCCATTATTTTCTCTCCTTATAAAAACTAGATTCGTTACTATCTACATTCTATCGTCTATAAAGAGCTAGTTCCATCGTATCAAATGACATTTACGGAAGATATCCTTACAAAATTGTTAGTTTTGTGAAGTAAAAAAACTGGAAATAATACAAATAAATCCATAAAAAAGGTTTATTCGTATCATTTCCAGTTTATATTAGTTAAATAGTAAATAAGTTGGAGAGGTCTTCCGATGGTAACAGGTTTCCAATAAAGAATGAACCGAATTCGGCATAGCGAGCACTTGCTTCATCAAAGCGCATTTCCGTTACGATTCGTTTGAACTCCAGTGCATCATCGGAAAATAAAGTGACACCCCATTCGTAATCATCAAATCCAATGGAACCACCGATAATTTGTTGTACTTTGCCAGCATAGCTTCTACCAATTAAACCATGGTCGCGAATCAATTGTTGACGTTCTTCCATTGGAAGCATATACCAATTGTCAGCGCCGTCCCGTTTTTTACTCATTGGGTAGAAACAAATATGCTTTTTAGGTGGGAGTGCTGGATAGAGTCTCGCACGAACACCTTTGTTTTGATAAGGGTCTTCACCGCCCGCCATGTGAGACGCAAGATAGTTACTTAATTCCACTACAGATATATAGGAATAAGTCGGTAATAAATAATCGGCAATCGCTAATTTATTAAAACGATTTTCGACTTCATTCAGCGCTTCTAGGGAATCACGTAAAGTGAAGAATACTAAATCTGCTTTTTGACCAAGAATACTATAAATGGTATGTTCGCCTTCACCGATATTTTTAGTAATTTCCATATCGCTTAAAAAGTGGCTAAGTTCATTTAACATAAGTTCCTGATTACTTGGATTTAGTTCACGCCATGCAGCCCAGTCAATCGAACGAAAATCATGTAGACAAAACCAACCATCTAATGTTTTTACTGCTTCATTCATTATGTATCACTCCTTGTTTAGAATATCACTAACTAAAGTGTAACATACGGGAAGTAGTTCGTCCGTTTCGCTGTTTGTGAAATTTATGTTTCAAAAGGACGGTATTTTTCACGTAAGCTTTGTTGATTTTCTCGTCGAAGTTCAATGTCCATTCGGTGAAAAAGAACCATATTTCCTTTTTTCGTAAAGGGTAGTACATCACGTTTGGCTAAGGAAAGGAGAGCTTGCTTAGATATGCCTAAGTAAGTCGCGGCTTCATTCGCAGTTAGGAAGGTTTCTTCCAGCCATTTAAAATCTATTTGTTGTTGGCGCATATCTTTTCACCTCTTTTTCTTTAAGTGTAGAAAATATCTGGCAGAAATACAAGAGAAAACATTAACAATTGCCTAAAAACAAGCTATACTTTAACTAAATGATAAATCTAGGAGGCATAAATATGAATGACGTATTAACTTTGCTAAGAAATCATCGCTCTTTTCGTAAATATAAAAAAGGGGTCGAGATTCCGGAAGAAAAACTAGATGCGATTATCCGAGCAGCTCAAGCAGCCCCGTCATGGATTAATGGTCAACACTATTCGATTATTGCCATTAAAGACCAAGAACGTAAAAATAAAATGGCTGAGCTTTGCGGAAATCAACCTTACATAGCAGAATGTTCCGTTTTTCTTTGTTTTGTGGCAGACTTTCACCGCGTAAAAGTAGCGAGTGACATGCACAATAAAAGTTTCCAAATTGCTGGGGAAGAAGATTTGCTGATGGTTGCAGCAACAGATATCGGACTTTGTATGCAAAATGCTTTAACAGCTGCTGAGTCACTTGATTACGGGACTATTTGTATTGGCGGTTTGCGCAGAAATATTACGGCAACCGCAGAATTTCTAAATTTACCAGAATTCGTCATGCCAGTTGTCGGACTTTGCATTGGAGTTCCAGATGTCGAAGCGCCTGTTAAACCTCGTTTGCCGAAAGAAGCAGTTTATTTTGAAGAGAAGTACCAAACGGATGTCATGCCTTTACTAAAAGCATATGACCAAGAAATTATTCCATTTTCAGAACGAGAAGGCTTTGTTTCTTATACCGAACGGTTAGCAAAATTTTATGATAGACCTTATTATCCAAATTTAACCGAACAAATAAAAGAAAGAGGTTTTTTAGGCGGGAAATAACTAGCATCTTCGCCATTATTAGTATATACTTTTAATTGACAAAACCCAGCAAAATCGCTGGAATGGAGGTAATTTTATAATGACAGAAGCATTATTTTTAAACCCTGTTTTTCAAGACCGAATTTGGGGTGGAACGAAATTACATGATTATTTTGGTTACGATATTCCGTCTGATACTACTGGAGAAGATTGGGCGATTTCCGCTCATCCGAACGGTCCTTCCGTAATCAAAAATGGCGAATATAAAGGCAAAACATTAGCTGAATTATGGCAAGAAAATCCGGCGCTTTTTGGTAATCCGAAAGAGGCAGTTTTCCCGTTATTAACGAAAATTTTGGATGCGAATACAGACCTTTCTGTACAAGTCCATCCAAATGACGAATATGCAAAAGTGCATGAAAACGGCGAACTGGGCAAAACGGAATGCTGGTATATTATTGACTGTGCTCCTGGTGCGGAATTAATATACGGTCATAAAGCAGCCAGCAAAGAAGAATTTGCTACTTGGGCAAAAAATGGCGAATGGGATAAATTGCTTCGTAAAGTGGCGATTAAACCAGGAGAGTTTTATTATGTTCCAAGTGGTACAATTCATGCGTTAGGTACAGGAACGTTAGTGCTTGAAACACAACAAAGCTCTGATACTACTTATCGCGTATATGACTATGACCGTAAAGATGCAGAAGGGAATTTGCGTGAACTCCATTTAGATAAAGCTATTGACGTTACGACTGCACCGCATGTGGATGCGAAGTTAGATATTAAAACAGAGACACGTGGCGGCTTGACCGAAACTACTTTTGTATCGAATGATTTCTTTAGCGTATACAAATGGGAAGTGGATGGAGCGGCTGAATTTGCGGCTAAAGCTCCTTATACATTAGTGAGTGTTCTGGACGGAGAAGCGGTACTTACGATTGATGGAATAAAACAAGCGATTAAAAAAGGTGATCATTTTGTATTGCCGAATGATGTGAAATCTTGGAAAATTGATGGGAAAATGACGGCGATTGTTTCGAATCCGCCGGTGAAATAACAAAGAAGCAGAAATCATTGTATAACGCCATTTTGGAAATGGAATATACAAGATTTCTGCTTGTTTGTTTCTTTGGGAAATGACAACTAAAATATCATTCCACTCCTCTGAAAGTGTTTATCTAGTCGATTTAATATATTTCACCATCAATCCATGTAGTTAGAACTTCAAAATTTTTATCAAGTAAAACTAAATCAGCGACATACCCTTTTTCAATTCTGCCAAAATTGTTCATTCCTAAAATGGCTGCGGGTGTACTTGCTGCCATTTGAATAGCATCTTGTAAGTGAATACCAAATTCATTACTTAACTTTAAAGATTTATTCATCGTCACGGTACTTGAAGCTAATGTTCCGTCTTTTAAGCGTGCAATGCCTTCCTTAACCGTTACTTGATGACCGCCAAAAATATACTCCCCGTCGCCAACTCCCATAGCTTGAAGGGCATCAGTTGTGAGAACCATTTTATCTGGTCCTTTAATTTTATGAATGAGACGCACGATTCCAGGATGAAGGTGAACCCCGTCTACGATGGCTTGGACGCTTATCGAATCATTTTCTAAAGCTGCTGCAACAAGCCCTGGCGCCCTGTGGTGGATTGGCGGCATAGCATTAAAGCAATGTGTTATATGAGATGCACCTTTTTCAAAAGCGTCTTGCGCTTCTTCATAAGTTGCGTTGGAATGTGCAATAGCAACCACAACGCCTCTTTTTTTTAAGAAGTCAATGAGTTCGATACCCCCAGGCAATTCTGGAGCAATCGTGACCATTTTTATCAGACCATCTGCTTCATCGAAAATCTTTTTCATTTCTTTTAAATTCGGGTGTCTTAAATAGGCTGGATTTTGCATTCCTTTTTTTTCTATATTGAGGTAGGGGCCTTCTAAATGAATTCCTGCAATTTTGGCGCCTTTCTCTTTTCCTATCACTTTTTTGGTTTGTCTAATCATTTGAATCAAGTCTTCCAAAGACGAACTAACCGATGTTACTAGAAAACTTGTACATCCTGTTTCCGCACAAGCCATCGAAACAGCTTGGATACTTTCTGTTGAGCCATCCATCATATCGTAGTTATTTGCTCCGTGGATATGAACGTCAATCATTCCGGGTATTAGCAATCGTCCATTTCCATCGAAAGTTGTCTCTTCTGAATATTTTTCGGGAGTAATCGAACAAACTTCTTTTATCAAATTTCCTTCTGTAATAACTGTTGCATTGATTAATTCATTTTCTTTGTAAATTTGCACGTTTTTGATAACGGCCATTATTTTCACAATCCTCTCAAAGAGATAACTTCTACTTCTTTAGAAATAAGGTGTTGCATTAAATCTTTTGGCAAAGGTTGATCTGTTAATACGGTATCAATTCCAGAAAAATCAATTTTGGAGGATGTCTTTTTATTCACTTTTGTATTATCAATTAGTAAGAATACTTTTTCGGAATTTCTGATAATCTCTTGTTTCATGTAAACATCTGTAAGTTCTGAATAAAAGATACCTTCTTCTGTCACCCCAGCTCCACCAATAAAAGCCAAATCAAAGTTGAATTGTTTGAGTTGAGCTAAAACAGGCTCACCTGATAATACACGCGAATGGAAGTTAAAAAAACCACCGAGTAAGTATACTTTATTAGCTTCATTCTGAGATGCAGCTATGGCGTTATCCATCGAATTTGTTACTACTACTAAATCATTTTGCTTAAGTTCTGATGCTAAAAAATGAACAGTGGTAGAAACATCTAAATAGATTGTCATATGATCTTTTATCGTTTCCCCGGCTGCACGAGCAATTTTTTGTTTCTGTGCGCTCTGTTTCACTAATCTACTAGTATAACTTTCTATTTGCGGTTTTAAAATCGGTTGTGACACGCCACCTGGATAACGTTCCGCGAGTCCGTTTTCCACTAATTTTAAAATATCACGTCTTGCTGTATCTTTGGAAATGGAAAAAATTCGCATGAGCTCTTCTTGAGAAATCGTTTTTTGTTTCTCTAACAGCTTCAGTTCTTCCACTATTCGTTCTTTTTGGTTCATAATTTCACCAACCCAGGTTAATTTATTTTAAGTTTATTTAATCGTTTAATAAGTTTTTGTAAGTTAATTATATACTTTATTCATTTTATGTCAACTTATTATTTTTCTGTTTTCGATTTTGGGGATGAGTTTTTCGTGCTTTTTGAGTCAGTACCTAATCTAGGTTATAATGAAAGTAATTGTGGTTGAAAAACCTTTAAAAGATTACAAAAAATGGACAACATAGAGGTGGGGAAATGTCTTTAAAAATGAAATGGATTATAGCAGTTATTCTTATCGTCCTACTTTTAGTTGTGGGGTGGTTTCTTGGGACTCGGTTGACGGTAAAAAAATACGAAGTGAGTTCTGCTAAAATTGACCAAGAGATTAAAATCGTGCAATTATCGGATTTGCATTTTAGTGAATTTGGGAATAAAAACGAAAAATTAGTAGATAAAGTGGTTGCGCTACAACCAGATGTGATTACGATTACGGGGGATTTATTTGATAGGCAAGGCGATAGTGTTCCTAAAGAACTTATTGAAAAATTAACGAAGATTGCGCCAGTTTATTTTTCGCCGGGAAATCATGAATATGATGTGAAAGGTGCATATGAGAACGACTACAAGCCTTTTTTAGAAAAAATGGGTGTAGTTAACTTGGAAGATAAAACGGCTACGATCGATGTTAAGGGGCAGAAATTTCAAATGTCTGGGTTGCGGAGTAGTGCGAAATTAGATTATGACTATCCTTATTATAAGGAAGGTTTAGCGGAAATAAAAAGCCAGCAAGATTCAGCGTATTATCAAGTTCTTTTATCCCATATGCCGGATTATTTTGAGCTTTATGTGGAAAATGACTTTGATTTGACGTTAAGTGGTCATACACATGGCGGGATTGTGCGTATTCCGTATACGAATATCGGGGCGATTGCTCCTGGACCGCAGCGAGTTATTTTGCCAGATTATGTTTATGGGAAGCATACGAAAGATGGAAAGACGATGATTATTTCTGCAGGACTTGGCGCTGGTAGTTTTCATCAAAAAGCATTTCCGAGGTTAGGAAATCCATATGAAATTGTGGAGGTTACGATAAAACCGGAGACGAAGTAGAAAAAGAGCCTTAGAAAAGGCTCTTTTTCTACTTAAATATATGATCCAAATTTGTATGCTCGTCTGACTCGCAATTGCAGGCTTTTTCAAGTTCACAGCCACCGCATTTTCCTTGTTTACTGCGTTTGACAAATTTAATCATCGCGTAAATAGTGTAGCCGAAAATTGCACCGCCAAGTAATAAATTAACAATTATACTCACGAAAAACATCCTCTCTTAAACGAATAGACTACCAATTTGATACACGAGAAATACTAATACGTAAGCTGTAACAAGTGGATAAGCGACAGCAAATGCGGTCCATTTCCACGAACTAGTTTCTTTTCGAATCGCTGCAACAGTTGCTAAACATGGAATATAAAGCAAGATGAATAACATAAAACAGTAAGCCGAAAGTGGCGTATAGAAGGTGCTAACGATGCTGCCGAGCGAACTTTCTCCCACTGCATAAATAATCGCCATTGTAGAAACGACCACTTCTTTTGCTAAAAAGCCAGGAATAAGAGTGGCACCAGCTTGCCAAGTACCAAATCCTAAAGGGACGAGTAATGGCGCTAATATGCCGCCGATGATTGCTAAGAAACTTTCGCCCATTGGAACATCAAGTCCGGATGGTCCAGCGTAATTTAGCAACCAAATGATAACCGAACCTGCAAAAATGAATGTTCCTGCTTTACGCAAGAATCCTTTTCCTTTTTCCCAGGTGCTGCGCCATAACGTTTTAAGTGAAGGTAAACGATACGGTGGTAGCTCAACGACGAATACGGAATTATCTTTTTTAAGTAATGTTTTGGAAAGGATTTTAGTGACAATGAGTGCCATTAAAATACCGATAACGTAAAGAGAAAGGACGACAAGCGCTTGATGATTCTCGAAAAATACGCCCACAAAAAGAGCATAAACAGGAAGTCGCGCGGAACAAGACATAAATGGTGAAACGAGAATCGTTAGTGTCCGCTCTTTGGATTCTTCAATGGAGCGCGCCGCCATAATTCCAGGGACATTACAACCAAAGCCAATAATCATCGGAATAAAAGCTTTCCCATTTAAGCCGAAAATTTCCATTACCCGGTCCATAACGACTGCTATTCTGGCCATATATCCCGAATCTTCTAAGACAGAAATGAAGAAGAAAATAACCAAGATTTGTGGGACAAAAACAAGTACTCCTCCGACACCTGCAATGATACCATCTGTGATTAAATCAGTGATAAATCCAGATGCCCCAATGGTTGTTAAGAAGGATGTCACCGAGTCCGTCAGCGATCCACCGATAAAACCATCGAGTAGATCGGATAGCGGTGCGCCAACCCAAGTAAAGGTTATTTGGAAAATCAACCACATAATACCAAGGAATATTGGAATGCCGAAAAACTTATGTGTGAAAATTTTATCGAGTTTGTCGGATAGTGGAATATCTGAATGACGCGTATATTCAACCGAAGTTAAACAAATATCATGAATGTAATTCACGCGAACTTGGTGAAAATGATTTTCCAGTTTTCCATCAAGTGCAATTTCTAGCTCTGTTCGGATATGCTTTAATTGCTCCAAAGCAGGGAATGTCGCTAAAAACTCTTCTGTGACTTCATTTTTAGAAAGAAATTGAACAGCAAGCCAGCGAGATTGCTTTGCAGGTATTATGTCTTTTATGACAGTTTGGATTTCAGTAATTGCGTTTTCTGCGGGTTCTCCGTATGGTAAAACAAGTGGAATCGCAGGAGCTACGTGTTTTTCTGACAAAGTGGATAAAATATCGTCTGTACCTTTTCCAGAACGAGCAACTACTGGTAAAATCGGAATGCGCAATTGTTTGGCGAGATTCTGGATGTTTAGATGGATACCGCGACCAGCAGCTACATCAATCATATTCAGTCCCATCACAACAGGTGCACCAAACTCAAGTAGCTGAATGGTTAAATTTAAATTTCGTTCAATTTGCGAAGAGTCGACAATATTTAACATACAATCGAATTTCTCTTCCAATAAAAATCTAGTGACAACTGTTTCATCACGAGAAATCGGATTTAAGTCATAAATACCAGGCAAATCAATTAATTTTCCTGTTTTCGAGCGCAAAGTACCGATTTTCTTTTCAACGGTGACTCCGCTCCAGTTTCCTACATATTCATAAGAGCCTGTTAATGCATTAAATAGGGAAGTTTTCCCCGTATTTGGATTTCCGAGTAAGCAATATGTATTTTGACTCATCTGCGTTCCACCATAATGGCGCAAGCATCGCATTGTCTAATGCTGATATATTGCCCATTTGTCTCAAACGTACAGGGACCACCAAATAGTCCTTTTTGTTTGATACAAATATCACAGCCTTCATCGCAACCAAGTGCAAGTAAGCGACGTTTAAGCATGGTGTTCTCAATTTTTAATTCTGAGATGCGAACTTTTTCACCGACAGCAGTTTCATTTAATTGCATAAGCTAGCAGGCCTCCTTTTATGTTATGTAATGAACATGATAATCATTATCAACTATGTTCATTTTATCACGAACAGACTTTAATATGAAGTGTTTTTTTGAAATTGTTACTAAAATAGCAAGAAAGTAGGGTATAACAGCAAAAAAATTTCTTAAGAGCATAGTCGTCTTTTGCCTAAGTGGCAAGCCTTTTTACCTCTGTATTGATACACGGAAATAAGTGCTGGAGCTGTTTTTAATCACTTTTTTTCTGTCAAGTTGTCCTTTTTTATAGTAAAATGGTAACTATAATATGTATATTAATGGAGGCAATTAACACATGAGTGATTTATTTACTACAATCAAAGGACAAGTTACTGGGAAAAACGTGCGCATCGTACTACCTGAAGGAACAGATGAACGTATTGTTGGAGCAGCTGCACGTCTGCAAAAAGAAAATATCGTAAAACCAATTTTGCTTGGAAACAAAGCTGAAATTGAAGCGAAAGCAAAAGAAATTGGTGTTTCTGTTGAAGGAATCGCTATTCATGAACCTGCGACCGATCCACTTTTTGATGAATTAGTGGCTGCATTTGTAGAACGTCGTAAAGGTAAAGCAACGGAAGAAGCTGCACGTAAAATGCTCGTTGATCCAAACTATTTTGGAACAATGCTTGTATACACAGGAAAAGCAGAAGGTCTTGTAAGTGGTGCGGCTCACTCTACTGGTGACACTGTTCGTCCAGCACTACAAATTATTAAAACCAAACCAGGCGTAAGTAAAGTTGCCGGCGCGATGATTATGGTTCGCGGTGAAGAACGCTACTTATTCAGTGATGTAGCTATCAATATTGCACCAGTTGCAGCTGACTTAGCGGAAAATGCGATTGTAAGTGCGGAAACTGCAGAAATCTTCGGTATTGACCCACGTGTTGCAATGCTAAGCTTCTCTACAAAAGGTTCTGCAAAATCTGATGAAACAGAAAAAGTTGTAGAAGCAACAGCTCTAGCAAAAGAAAAAGCGCCTGAACTAACTTTAGATGGTGAATTCCAATTTGACGCGGCATTTGTTCCAACCGTTGCGGAGAAAAAAGCGCCAGGTTCTGTTATCAAAGGGGACGCAAATGTATTTATCTTCCCAAGCCTAGAAGCAGGAAACATTGGCTACAAAATTGCCCAACGTTTAGGTAACTTTGAAGCAGTTGGACCAATCTTACAAGGTTTAAATGCGCCAGTTAATGATTTATCTCGTGGTTGTAACACAGATGATGTTTATAACTTAACGTTAATTACAGCAGCACAAGCAGTGAATAAATAAAACTTGATTAATGGTTAAAAAATAATAAAGCAGGAATCTTGTATAGAGCTATTAAAAGCGGCCCATACAAGATTCCTGCTTATTTTTCTATTTTATGACTAAAAGTATTTAGTAATTTTTCTCTATCGCTCACACTCAACTTGTGCACTGCGGAATAATTAAGCCATTTCAATTTGTGAAAGCCCATTTTTCTAAAAGTCCCTCTAAAGGCAATTTTAGTAATTGGATTACCAAACATAAATTTATAAATCCAGTGAGGAGTTGCCATCACTGTCACCATTTTTACTTTTTTTAAATTAACTAAATTATTTTTGAATAGTTTTTTTCCGTTTACTTCTTCGTAAATAATTCCTTTGGCAATTACTTTATCAAAAAAGCCTTTCATCATTGCAGGCATTGCTTCCCACCAAATTGGGAAAATAAAAAGGAGTTCTTCGGCAATCATTATTCGTTCTTGATAATTCTTAATTAAAGGGTGATTTACTTCTTTTTTGCGCCAAGCTATTAAGTCCTCTTTATGCATTACTGGATCAAATCCGTCCTTATGAAGATCAATAATATCCACTATATAACCAGCTTTTTCGTATGTTTGTTTCGCGCGAAGTAACAATGCTGCAGAGAAACTTCGGTTATGCGGTTCATTAAAGCATGCGTCACCAGTATAAGGGTGGTCAAAAATGATACAAATTCTTTTCATAAAACCCCTCCATTTTTTGTTAAGTTACTTTCTGTAGATTTTCTTTTTTTCAAGAAAATAATATATAAAATATCAAAAATACTGCAAAGAAAACCGCAAATAAGGATATAGACATTAATCTCTTGTAAAAGTCCCATTAGTAATGCTGGAGCGAGTGTGCCAATCCATTTAGAATACGCCATTAATAATGTTTGTCCCCGTGTATTGTGGCGTTGAAAAAGCATGGTTAAAAATAAAATAGACATGGCGACATTTTGCATAAAAGCAGAATATTGCGCAGCTGGGATTGGGTCAAAACTAAAATAAAAAGCAAGCTGAATGGCAAAACCTGTAATAAATACCAGTATGCTAAATGGAATAAAATATTTTTTTGCATTTTCAGGAAAGTATTTTTTTCCGTATTTAAAGTAAGTGTAAACAATAATTAAATCGAAGCAAGCCCATACTAGATTGACTAATCCTTGCACGCCAATGCTATTAGAATTAATTACTAAATCATTTATGGAATAAATAACCTCCCAAGCAAAATTGAGACTTAAAGCAAATAACGGCATGGCGTAGGTTTTGTGTTTTATCCCATTTCGGATTAATTCTATATAGACAATGGTCCAAGCAATACCACTTAATAATGTTAAAAATAATGTCATCATTTATCCTCCTTCATTTTTCATTAGGTGTTACATATGTTACAGTTAATAGTGTATTACTTGTCATTTCATAAAACAAGATACACTTAGTCGTGATTTGTTACACTTTGAGGAGGAGTTCCAATGGATGAAAATAGACAGGCTATGTTGAGTAAGAAATGGATTATAGAAGCTTTACTAGATCTTTTAAAAACAAAACCATATGCGTCAATTACAATTACAGATATTACTAAAAAAGCAGGAGTTGCCCGCTTAACTTTCTATCGGAATTTTGATAATAAAGAAGAAATTTTACTTATGAGATCTAATTATTTGTTTCAAGAATATTTTAATGAAATACAGAAATCAGAAGGAACGATTGATATAAACAATGCTTTGCTACAATGTTTTACCTACTGGAAACGTGATGCAGAGGTAATGGAACTACTTATCAAAAATAATCTCATTTATTTACTGGATCAGCCATTCTATTCTTTTTTAGAAAAAATAATGGAAGAAGTTCCAGCAATAAATGGATTAAATGAGATACAAAAAACCTTTATTTTAGGGGGAGTAACAAGAACAATGCTTCAGTGGATTTCAACTAAAAGCACCGATTCACCTATGCAAGTGACAGCATCTATTTTGAAGTTACTTGACTTAGAGCATTTAACAAATTAACAGAAGAATATTAAGGAAGGTGAAAAAAATGAGCAACTATATTAAATGGATCAGAGAAAAGGTGGGGCAAGATAAAATTATTTTAAATTTTGTAAGCGGTGGTCTCAGGGATAAGCAAGGAAGGATACTTCTACAAAAAAGAAACGATAAAAAGGTTTGGGGATTTCCTGGTGGAGCCATTGAATTAGGACAATCTTTTGAAGAAGCAGTTATTAGAGAGTATCTAGAAGAAACAGGCCTTCTTGTTAAAGTGAAATCATTAGTTGGTATCTATTCTAATTATGAAGATAGTTATCCAAATGGGGACAAAGTTCAGCCGATTTCAGTGTTTTTTGAACTGTGCTATGTAAGTGGAGAGTTATCTGTTCAGGATGAGGAAACAATGGAGTTGCAATTTTTTGAAGAGGCTGAGATACCTCAATTAGTTAATAAGCAACATGAGGATTTCCTTGCAGATTGGAAGGGATTTAATGGACAAGTATTCATACGATAAAAATTTATTATAGCAAGTCATTTAATCGACATATTTTGGTCAAATTCACGGTAATTTTTGGTCTGTTTTTAGGAAATTTATTCGGAAACGAGATACTATACTGAAATAATGGATAAAAACTTGTAATTTCCAATTTTAGTGAGTAGTTTTATTTTCTGAACTGCCTTCACAGAAAACTTTATTAACTACATTAAATCTACTAGATGAAAAGAAAGGGTTGGAAAAGTTGGATCAGAGTATAGTTAAGTGGGTAGCTCTTTTAGGTGTCGCTGTATTTGTTGGAGCTGCTATTTTTTTATCAAGGAGAATAAATGATAAAAGAAAAACTAATCTTCGTCAGGAATTTGAGCTTAAGTTTCCTATGTTTAAGGTGTTCTTTAATCGTTCTAATACTGTTATCGAGGAGATTGGGACACCAATATTAATGTTAAAAAGAAGTAGTGGTGGGCGCTTCATTCTCCCTATTTTTATATGTTTGATAGCTTTTTTAATTGGATTTTTTTATAGAGATTCTTTCAATGCTAAACTAATTATCCTTTCTCTTTTGGGGTTATGGTTTGTTTGGTCTACGTTAAGTGCTACAAAGTATGTAAATGTATATAACGGTGCTATAGTTCACGGTAATTTAATTAAAAAGAAAATTATTTGGTTTCATAACATCGATTCTATCGAAGCAAGATTATACGATTACAACGGGGTTATGGATGCTAGACAAGCACAAGTATACCGAGTGTATGAAGTGAAACGTGGTAATAAAGTAGTGTTTGATATTTGGGAGGCGCAGTTTACTAGTGCCAGATTAATTGAAAAATGCTTTGACACCGAAAATCCTTTTGTTCAGGAGATTCAAGAAAGTTTTGATTCAGGTAATTCACATTATAGGGAGGACTTCTAATGATTCAAAATACTGGGGAATTAATGATGTATATCGGAGGAGCGCTTGTTTTAGTTTATCCTCTTGGTGTACTTATCGTCAACATTCTGCGTTCATCAACTAAAGGGAGATTTCGTCCTACGAGTACGATGGGGATTGTTTTAGGCCTTTGCGTAGTAGCTGGGATTGTTCTTATCTTTGTAGGTGATTCTTATCGAAAAGATATTAGCAAGGATGTTATGGTTTCTTACTATGAAAAAAATATTCCTTATGAAGGCTTAACGAAAGCACAAAGAAAGAACATTAGTGTTTCAGTGATTAATATTAGTAAAATGAACAAGGCTGGCGAAGATGTATCCAAGTATGTTCCTGCTTTAGAGAAATATATGTACGAATCTTACATTGCAGACGGAATTTCGGAAAAAGATGCGAAATCATATATGGAATCTTTTTTGAAATAAATAGAAAAACATCGAAAATCATCAATTTGATTTTCGATGTTTTTTTTATAGGATTTTTTCTAAGAAATACCGCATCCAACGATTGTCGTTTGTAAGCTCAGGATGAAAAGCAGTTACGAGAATATTCGCTTGTTTAGCAGCGACGATTTTTCCGTCAATTGTTGCTAATACAGTTACTTCATCACTTGGTTCTATTAAGTATGGTGCGCGGATGAAAATTGCTTCAAAAGTAGGAGCATCAAAAACATCTACACTTAACTCGGCTTCAAAACTTTCTTTCTGACGGCCAAAACCATTACGAATTGCTGTAGCGTCAAGTAATCCAAGGCTTTCTTCGCCACCTTCAATTTCTTTTGACAATAGCACAAGTCCAGCACAAGTACCGAAGATAGCTTTACCTTCCTTGGCAAATGCTTTGACTGGTTCCATTAAATCATAACGTTTCATTATCTTGCGCATCGTTGTGCTTTCACCGCCAGGTAAAACAAGTCCGTCAAGCCCAGCTAAATCATTTGAATGCTTTACTTTAAAAGCAAGAGCACCGGCTGATTCAATCATTTTGATATGTTCATCCACTGCACCTTGAATGGCAAGGACACCAATTTTTTTCATATTAAATGCTCCGATCTTGCATTCTGTCTTCTGGGTTAAGGCGAGACATTTCGATTCCTTTCATTGGGGAACCTAGCTCTTTGGAAAGTTTTCCGATTAACTCATAGTCAGTATAGTAAGTAGTAGCTTGAACAATCGCACTGGCAAATTTTGCGGGGTTATCTGATTTGAAAATACCAGACCCAACGAAAACACCGTCTGCTCCAAGTTCCATCATTAGTGCAGCATCAGCGGGAGTTGCAACACCACCAGCAGCAAAATTAACGACCGGAAGTTTGCCTAACGCTTTAATTTCTTTGATTAATTCATATGGAGCACCGAAATTTTTAGCAGCAACCATTAACTCGTCATCTGTCATCCCTACGATTTGGCGGATTTGACCGTTTACTTGGCGCATATGACGGACTGCTTCGACGATATTGCCTGTTCCGGGTTCTCCTTTTGTACGGAGCATGGCTGCACCTTCACCAATACGGCGGAGTGCTTCGCCGATATCACGACAACCACATACGAAAGGAACAGTGAAATCTGATTTTAATAAATGGAATTCATCATCGGCTGGTGTTAATACTTCACTTTCGTCAATATAATCAACGCCCATTGCTTCGAGAACGCGCGCTTCTGTAATATGACCAATACGTGCTTTTGCCATTACAGGGATAGAAACAGCGTTCATCACTTCTTCGACAATACGAGGATCGGCCATACGAGCCACACCACCAGCTGCACGAATATCGGAAGGAACCCGTTCAAGCGCCATCACGGCAACGGCACCAGCTTCTTCTGCGATTTTTGCTTGTTCCGCATTGACTACATCCATAATGACGCCACCTTTTTGCATTTGCGCCATACCACGTTTTACACGATCTGTACCAACTTTTTTCTCCATAGTAACAACCTCCATCAAAGTTAATTGAAATTACCTGACTATTATGATAAGCTAAAAGTCATTTCGCAAAAACAACCAATTGGATGTTTTTTTCTCCATCCAATTTCCACAGGAGGAATGAACGATGTGGAAACTAACTGGAAATTCGGATTTACCGATTTATTTACAAATTGTAGACTTAATAGAAACGAAAATTATCAACGGAGAACTTTTGCCAGAAGAGAAGTTGCCTCCTGAAAGACAGTTGGCAGAAATGTTTGGGGTGAATCGCTCGACGGTTGTGCGGGCGCTAGATGAACTTACAGCACGTGCAGTTATCATTCGCAAACAAGGTAGTGGAACGACAGTCAATGCGGAAAAATGGGGACTTTTTGCAGGGCAATCAACTAATTGGCGTCATTATTTAACACAAGGTGGGTTCACACCAGCAGTCCCTTATATTCGGCAAGTGGGGGTAATGGAGCGAGCCGATTCAGGTAAAGTGATTGATGTAGCGAGCGGGGAATTGCCGCTTGAAATGACTCCGAAAATCGAAACACCAAGTTTCTCATGGCAGTCTTTTATTGCAGAGGAGCAACAGGAGGATGAAGCAGGCTACAAACCACTGCGTGAAACAATTCAAAAGCAGATGAAAGAAGCATACGGCTTACAAACACGACGCGAACAAATTTTCATTACATCAGGTGCGCAACAAGCGCTCTTTTTAATTACACAATGCTTGTTAAAGCCGGGTGATGCTGTGGCAATTGAGTCTCCGTCATACTTTTATTCGCTATCGTTGTTTCAATCAGCGGGCTTACGGATTTTTGCGCTACCAATGGATGAGGATGGCGTGATTATTTCTGAATTACGCGATTTATATCATAAACACCGTGTGAAAATGGTTTTTGTTAATCCAACTTTTCAAAATCCAACTGGACTTGTAATGAGTCTGAAACGGCGCAAAGAACTCGTGAAAATTTGCGCTCATTTGCAAATACCGATTGTAGAAGATGATCCATTTTCAGAACTAGCCGCACTAGACAGCCGAATTCCGGTACCACTAAAACAACTGGACACGGATAATGTATTATATATTGGCTCGCTCTCGAAAATTATGGGATCCACTACACGAATTGGTTGGCTCATTGGCCCGACAGCGGTGATTGAACGGCTTGCGCTCGCTAGGCAAGAGATGGATTTTGGCTTAAGTATATTTCCGCAAGTATTAGCCAATAGTGTTTTAAATACGACCGGTTATAAGGTACATTTAAAGCAATTATACCACGTATTAGAACGGCGACGAGATGATTTAATCGAGGCTTTCGAAGCTATCTTACCGAGTGATGTAATGTTTATTAAGCCAAAAGGTGGTTTTCATTTATGGATGAAATTACCAGTAGAATTTCGCTCGATTCGTGATTTTGATATATTTTTAGCGAATGATTTACTTATTATGCCAGGGTTTTTATTTGGGGTAAAAGAAGCAGTTATTCGTGTAACTTATGCGCGACTTGAGAAGACGGAAGCAAAGCGTGTAGCTGAAATAATAAAGCAAATATTAATAGAAAAAAAGTGCGAGGAAGCTTGATTTAAAGCTATTTCGCACTTTTTTCATATTCCCCTCGAAATCCTTCTAATCTATAATGGAAAGTAACCCACCATTTTAGCTCATCACAATAAATCTTTCTGCTAAAAGAAAAGTTGTGATGAATCACCATTTTTATGTAAGGGTTATCATTTACTATTAATATAAGGGAGGGGAAAGTAGATGGAACAGAATTGTAAGGAATTAATTACTTATCTGCTCTTGAATCGGCAAGTGAATCTTAGAAATGTTTCCAAGAATTTTAAAGTATCAAAAGAAGCAATTAGCGCACAGATTACACAAATAAACCATCTACTAAAGTCAGAACCAATTTTGATTGACCATGACATGATTTTTGTTACAGATGTATGTAGAGAAGCTTGCTACCGACTTTTAACAGCGGAAGAGCAACAGTTATTTTCGTTTTATGAGGTTAATATTCGTCGCAAACTTATCATGATTAAATTACTGCTACATAATCATTATATGTCACTCGGCGCGCTTGCGGACTATGTATATGTAAGTAAAAATACGATGCTTACTGATGTTAAAAGTATCAAAGAGAGTCTGCACGAGTTTGAAATTCAGCTCGATTATTCGCGGAAAGATGGTTATGCCGTTTCAGGTTCAGAATTTCTGATTCGTAATTTACTAGCAGAACTAATTCGCGAAGTCGTCCAGACCCCGTACGGGAAATTCGTACTAGACGAAAAAAAGTTGATTACTGTAAGCGAAGTGTTTTTATTGAAAAAACGGCTCGAAAAGGTGGAAAGTAAGCTTCAAATTACCTTTACAGATGAACAGATGGAAGAATTGCCCTATATTCTCCACGGTATTATCAAACGATCCAAAGTAACAAATAAGAAATGGACATTTAAAATTGAAATGTATGACATCAAAAATACCCGCGAGTTCCCGATAATGAAAGAAATGTTTTGGGGCTATGATTTTTTAAGCGAAAACGATTTGTTGTATTTATCCTTGCAAGTTCTCGCATCGAATTTAGTCGAGTCGGCGCTTCATTTCTCAGACAGTGAAGAAATTGCCTACGCAGTCGACGAGTTCATTCGTTTACTGGAAATGTATTTTGCGACAGAAATCATGAAGAAAAATGAATTTAAAGAAAAAGTGATTTTACATGTTAGACCAGCAATTTACCGAACAATTTTAGGATTTCAAATCAATAATCCGCTTAAAAAGCAGTTTATTAAAGAGTACACCCCGACATTTAACATTGTAGAAAAAGCCTCGAAACCGTTTGAAAAGTTGGTTGGTCACAAGTGGTCAGAAGAGGAGATTGTGTATCTTTCTATGATAGTTCTTGGATGGATGTATCAAATTGAGGAGACGGAACAGCCGATTTTCCGCGCAGTAGTCCTTTGTAAAAGTGGTACATCCATCTCTAAACTACTGCTAGAAAATTTGAAAATGATGTTTCCGAATATTGATTTTCAAGGAGCTTATGCGGTGCGACAATTAAATACGGTGGCACGAGATATTGATTTTATTTTTACGACTGTGCCCGTTCAAAGCGATGCTACCATTTTTGTAATTCCGTCTATTTTAAGTAAAGACAGTAGGCAAATCCTTAGAGAACAAGTGGATAAAGCAATTGAAATGGATAGTCATAAAAAAACCAAAGAACTGCTTGCTATGCTAAAAGATGAAATTCCCGAAGAAAACATTCGATTAGTGCAAGCTAAAATGGAATCATTTTTCAACAAAAAAGAGCAACCGGTGGAGAAAAAAGAGCCAGAACAAATGCGAATTACGGAAGAGCAGGTCCACTTTTTAGAAACGCCACTTGAGTGGGAGCAACTAGTTTCGGCGGCGTTTGCGCCAATGTTAGAAAGAGGAACGGTGGATACGTGTTATATTCATACCTGTGAAGAAATATTCTATCAAAATTATGAGCAGATGATGATTGGGCCGAATATTTATTTACCACATGCCAAGCCTGCGAATGGGGTAATTGAGCAAGATATTCAGTTGATGATAATGAAAGCGGACACAAGAACAAAAGCTGGGGAGACAGTCAAAATCATGATTGCGCTAGCACCATCTGAACAAAACAAACACATACCATTATTACTAAAATTGAACGAAATTTTCTTACAGCCAGAGAGGTTAGCGGAACTTCTCGCTTCTACTAACAAAAAGAAAATCGTTGAAATCCTTGAAAGGGGGTGAGTATCACGTGGATTACCATGATTTATTTCAAAAAGAATTAACCCTGATAAATTCAAGTTACGAAAATCAGGCAGAACTTTTTGAATGTACGAGCAAGGTATTAGAGAAAGAGCAGTATGTAGAGGCGACTTTTAGAGAAGCGGTAACTAGCCGAGAAGTAGTTTTTCCTACTGGACTTGAGATGAATGGTATCAAAATTGCTATTCCTCATACCGATACGATTTATGTAAAACGACCTTTTGTCCTCGTAAACAAGCTTTCTACACCAATTCCCTTTATTCAAATGGGATCAAGTGAAAAGTGGATTGATGTGGAAGTAATTTTCATGCTAGGTATCAAAAATCCCAAAGATCAAGTTCCACTGCTTTCAAGTATCATGGAAAAATTTATGGAAGCAGATTTTGTGGAACAGATAAAACAAATAAATGATAGCAATGCATTATGTGATTTCCTAAAAAAACAATTTGGAGAGTGATTACAGTGAAAAAAGTTATCGTAGCATGCGGATCAGGCGTGGCAACAAGCCAAACAGTAGCATCAAAAGTAGAACGTATTTTAAAAGAAAAAGGGGTTCGCGCAACAGTAGAAGCAGTAGACATTAAGTCTTTAGAGCAACATATTAAAACAAGTGATGTATACGTGGCAATTACAAAAGCGAATAAAGAATTTGATATTCCCACATTGAATGGTATTGCCTTCTTAACAGGAATGGGAATGGACGAAGAAACAGAAAAATTACTTAACGCCTTAAAATAAACCAGATAAAACAGGGAGCGTGAAAAAATGGAGTCATTACAATCAGTTATACAGTTTATTTTGAACCTTGGAGCTGCCGTTTTTGTTCCAGCACTAATGATTATTATTGGGCTTATCGTACGAATGAAAGTAAGAGATGCAGTGAGTGCGGGGATTATTCTAGGGGTTGCTTTCCTTGGAATGAACATCGTTATCGGCTTTATGATTGAAGCATTAACACCAGCTGCACAAGGACTTGCTGAAAGAACTGGGATTAATTTAAGCATCTTAGACGGAGGATGGACATCAATGGCAACACTTGCTTGGGCGTGGCCATTTGCCTTCTTGATGTTCCCGCTACAACTAGGTATTAACGCGATTATGCTCGTTATTAATAAAACCAAAACCTTAAACGTCGATTTATGGAATGTTTGGGGCAAAATTTTAACAGCGGTACTTATTATTGGCGTAACACAAAATGTTTACTTAGCATTTATTGTTGCCGGAATTCAAATTGTTACAGAACTAATTCTATGTGATGCCAACCAACGTCAAATTCAAGAGTTAAATGGGATTCCAGGTGTAACCGTTTCTCACGGTATGATGATTTTCTGTATTTTCTTAATGCCGCTTGACTGGTTACTGAAAAAAATTCCAGCACTTCGTAAAGATATGGATGCCAATGCGTTAAAAGATAAAATTGGTATTTTTGCAGAAAACCATGTGATGGGCTTTATTATTGGTGGACTTCTGGGGATTGCAGCTGGTTATGATGTTGCGAAAACTTTGATGTTAGCCATGCAAGCTGCAGCAGCATTAACGCTTTTCCCAATGGTTGCAAAACTATTTATGCAAGCTCTTTCGCCACTATCTGATGGTATTTCTGAGTTCATGAAACGTAAATTTAAAAATCGTGAATTGTTCATTGGGCTAGATTGGCCGATTTTAGCGGGATGTAGTGAAGTATGGGTAGCAATTGTTCTGATGGTTCCAGTTACTCTTATCTTCGCGCTTATTTTACCAGGAAATGGCGTATTGCCGTTCGCCGGAATCTTAAATATTTCTTTGTGCGCGCCGGCTCTGATTGTGACAGGTGGGAACTTGATCCGAATGATTATTCTTGGTACGATCACCACACCGATTTTCTTATATGTATCAACTTTCTTCGCCGGAACTATTACGGATTTAGCGCATTCAACAGGCGCAATTTCTCTAAAAGCTGGGCAACAAATTACCTGGAGTACACTTGAATATCCAGTGTTCCGTTACATTTTTGCGGAAGCAAGTCAGTTCACTATTTTAGGCTTTATTTTTGTCGCAATTTGGGTATTATTACTAGTATTTTATGTGAAAATGATGAAAAAACGAACAATTGAACTAGAAAAAGCTAGCTCTTAAGAAGTAGGAGTGATGAGATGATTTACACGATAACATTAAATCCAGCCATTGACCGGTTGCTTTTCATTCAAGGAGAGTTAGAAAAAAGGAAGACTAATCGAGTCAAAAGAACAACGTATGATTGCGGGGGAAAGGGGCTTCACGTTTCGGGAGTGTTATCCAAATTCGGTATTAAAAATGAAGCACTTGGAATTGCGGGATCAGACAATCTTGACAAACTATATGCCATTCTAAAAGAAAAACATATCAACCATGATTTCCTTGTAGAAGCTGGAACTTCGACAAGAGAATGCTTCGTTGTTTTAAGTGATGACACGAATGGCAGCACGATGATACCTGAAGCTGGTTTTACCGTAAGTCAGACCAACAAAGACAATCTTTTAAAACAAATCGCTAAAAAAGTTAAAAAAGAGGATATGGTGGTGATTGCCGGATCTCCGCCTCCTCATTATACATTATCTGATTTTAAAGAACTACTAAGAACTGTCAAAGCAACAGGAGCGTTTCTCGGATGTGATAATTCTGGTGAATATTTAAACTTAGCGGTCGAAATGGGCGTCGATTTCATTAAGCCAAATGAAGATGAAGTCATTGCCGTTTTGGATGAGAAGACCCATTCACTAGAAGAAAATGTCCGCAAATTAGCCGAAAAAATCCCCTATCTTGTCGTTTCGCTTGGAGCAAAAGGATCACTTTGCGCGCATAATGGCAAGTTGTATCAAGTTATTCCACCAAAAGTACATGAACGCAATGATACTGGGGCTGGCGACGTGTTTGTTGGGGCATTTATTGCAGGTCTTGCGATGAATATGCCGATTACAGAAACGTTAAAAGTCGCGACAGGTTGCTCTGCTAGCAAGGTTATGCAACAAGACAGTTCGAGCTTTGATTTAGAAGCCGCTGGAAAGCTCAAGAATCAAGTAAGTATTATACAATTGGAGGAGAGATAATATGTTATACCAAAAAGAACGTGAAGATTTAGCAAAAATAGTGAAGACGATGTTTGATCGTTTTGAAACGAATGCGGCTGGAGGAAATGTGAGTGTGCGCATGAATAGCGAACACATTATTATGACACCTACACTTATGAGTCAAGCAAAACTTTGCGATCTTTCCCCATATGAAATCCTTGTAGTAGACAATAACAATGAAGTCGTAGAAGGAGACGGAAGAGTTACAAGAGAAATTAACTTACACCGCGCTTGTTACGTAGAAAATCCGAAAATCGGCTGTGTGCTCCATGCGCATCCAAAAGAATCAATGTTATTTGCCACACTTGGGATGGAATTACCGAATTTAACAGAGGCAACGCAAAAAATTGGTCAAATTCCAACCCTTGCATTTGCACCAGCCACTAGTCCAGAACTTGCGGAAATCGTTCGTAAACACGTTATCGAACTAGGGGATAAAGCTGTTCCAAGTGCAAGCTTATTAAATAAACATGGTATTGTCGTATTAGATACATCACTTCATAAAGCATACGACATGCTAGAGCGTATTGAATACAATGCCTATATTGCAGAAAAAGCATTAGTCTTTGATGCTTTAGGTATTAAGAAATTAGCTCATGACCGCGAATTAAATTATAATTTGGAGGAGTAACTAATGGAAAAATTCCTTTTTAATGCAACGTTATTTGCCAGTGCTTTATTACTAATGGTCGGGATATTTAAAAGCTCTATTCCAATTACCGCCATTTCGCTCGTGTTAGCAGTTGTTTCGCAACATTTCTTTCGGAAAAAATATCCTAAACAAACTCGTAGCTATCGTGAAATAGTCGCGGCAAAGCAGAAAAAAGGATGAAAAAAGGGATGAAAATCTAGTTGTAGATTTTCATCCCTTTTTATTATAGTTGGGAACGTTGTGATTTTTTCGGTCGAACATATAATCCTAGCTTTTCTTGTTCCCTCGTTAACGAAACGAATAAGGAAACAATCATTAAGATAATGACGATAGAAAATGGAAAGGCTGCTATAATTGACGCATTTTGAAGAGCTGTCAGTCCGCCTGCGTAAAGTAGTACACTTGCAATCCCTGCTTGTAGTAATCCCCATGTTACTTTGACGGAGTTTGGTGGGTTTAAGGAACCGCCTGTTGTTTGCATGCCAAGAACAAATGTGGCTGAATCTGCGGAAGTAATAAAGAATACCGCAATTAAAATCATTGCCACAATAGATAAAACAATACCACCAGGGAATTCGTTAAATACCCCAAATAGTACTTGCTCTGTTGCTAAACCGGAAAGACCTGAGTTATTATGTTGGTCCACAAAAATAGCCGAACCGCCAAACACGGCAAACCAGAAAACGCTGACTAAAGAAGGAAGGACAATAACGCCAAGTAGAAATTGTCGAATTGTTCTACCACGTGAAATTCGAGCGATGAAAATTCCTACAAATGGCGACCAAGAAAGCCACCAAGCCCAATAAAAAATAGTCCATGAATCAATCCATTTTCGAGCATCAGGCGCATCAGGTGCTGTCTGAAAACTCATTTGGATGATATTTTGTAAGTAGTCCCCAAATGAATTGGTGAAATTATTCATTATGAAAAGGGTAGGCCCAAGTATAAGGGTTAAAACTAATAAAATTCCTGCGACATAAATATTTACATTACTCAAAATCTGAATACCTTTATCAAGTCCAGACATGGCCGATAGCATAAATAAAATGGTGACAATGATAATAATGGTAAACTGGACAGTAAAATTGTTTGGAACGCCAAACAAGTATGTAAGACCACCATTAATTTGTTGAGCACCAAGGCCGAGTGTCGTTGCAACACCGATGATTGTCGCAAAAACGGCGATGATATCAATCAATTGCCCAATTGGACCTTTGGCATGTTTCCCTAAAATAGGGTAAAGTGTCGCACTTATTAATCCCGGTGCATTTTTCCTGAATTTGAAATAGGCGAGCGCTAAAGCAACAATCGCATAAATCGACCAAGCGGAAATCCCCCAGTGGAAGAATGAATATCGAAGTGCATCTTTCATAGCTGCTTGCGTGCCAACTTCACCGCCGGGAGCTTGGACCGCATAATGAGATAACGGCTCAGCAGCACCCCAGAAAACGAGGCCGATTCCCATTCCAGCACTAAATAACATCGCAAACCAAGACTTATTACTATATCCTGGCACTTCCCCAGGTTTTCCGAGTCGAATTGAGCCAATCGGACTTAAAACTAAAAACAAGCAGAAGATAATAATAATCGCTACAACAATTAAATAGTACCAACCAAATTTGCTTGTTAGAAATTTTTGGATATTGGTTGTAAAAGCTTCAAATTGTTTTGGCAAAAAGGCCCCAAATAAAACGGCTAATAAAACGAGACAACCCGATCCCCAAAAAACACTTGTTAATTTTTTCAATACATCACTTCCCTTTATTTTCTCTGTATCTATTTCCCCATGTTAGCAAAAAGGTAACATTCTTTTTAATAGTAACAAAAAAAGTAGTGCTCTGACAAATCAAGGAAGGTATGAAAAAAGGGAATAAGAAGTAGAACACACCAAAAAACTGGAACGCCGATTAGCATTCCAGTTGGATCTACAATGTTTTTTTCGCATTAATGAGGGCAACTCTAATTTGATCAAATCCAGTTCCGCCGTAAGAATTTCTTTTTTTAACAGCAGTTTTAGAAGAAAGGACATCATAAATATCTTCTTTAATAAGTGGATTTATTTCTTGGTAGTGGTTAAGTGAGACGTCTTGTAAATAAATCCCGTTTTGCGTACATTCTAATACTAATTTTCCAACGATTTCATGCGCTTCTCTAAATGGAACACCTTTTTTCGCTAAATAATCTGCTAGTTCTGTCGCATTGGAAAAATCTTTTTGCATAGACTCTTCCATTATTTCTGTGTGGACCTTCATCGTTTCAATCATTCCCGCGAATATATCTAAGCTTGTCTGAACTGTCTCAAGTGTATCAAACATGCCTTCTTTATCTTCTTGTAAGTCTTTATTGTAAGCGAGTGGGAGTCCTTTTAAAACTGTTAGCATGCCGAACAGGTTTCCGTAAACCCGGCCCGTTTTTCCGCGAATTAACTCGGCCATATCTGGGTTTTTCTTTTGCGGCATAATCGAACTTCCTGTTGAAAAAGCGTCCGTTAACTCGACAAATTGAAACTCATGACTCGTCCAAAGTATCAATTCCTCACAAAAACGCGATAAATGCATCATTAAAATAGAACTATTACTAAGAAACTCAATAATAAAATCACGATCACTCACGCCGTCCAAACTATTTTCATAAACAGCAGAAAAGCCAAGTAATTCAGCGCTATACGCCCGGTCAATCGGAAAAGTCGTCCCAGCAAGTGCCGCAGAACCAAGCGGCGAAATATCAATCCGTTTGACACTTTCTTCTAAACGCTCCAAATCCCGTGTAAACATTCCAAAGTAAGCAAGCAAATGATGGGCAAACGACAGGGGCTGAGCGTGTTGTAAATGCGTATAGCCTGGCATTATTGTTTCAATGTGCAACGCTGCTTTTTGAACAAGCACTACGCGTAAATGTTTTAGCGAGTGAATAATTTCCGCTACGGCTTGTTTTAAATATAAATGCATGTCTGTTGCAACTTGATCATTCCGACTGCGTGCCGTATGAAGTTTTCCAGCGACTGGACCGATTTCTTCATGCAATAGTTTTTCGATATTTAAATGAATATCTTCGTTAACTGTGCTGAATTCGAGCTCACCAAGCACTAATTTTTCTTGGAGAATTTTTAATCCGGTCGTAATTTCAGCTGCTTCTGAATCAGGAATAATCCCGCATTTACTGAGCATGGCGACATGCGCTAAACTTCCCGCCAAGTCTTCTTTTGCCATTTTTTGATCGAAAGAAATCGAAGCACCAAAATCGTCAATCCATGCTTCACTTTTTCCTTGAAAACGTCCGCCCCATAGTTTTTCCATTTTTTACACCTCAGTTGTTATTGTCACTTTTGAATTAACTTCTGCACTCACTTTTGTTGGTAATCCCCAAAGTTTGATGAAACCAACTGCTGCATCTTGGTCGAATGTATCGGAAGAAGTATAAGTCGCTAAGTTTTCATCGTAAAGCGAATTTGGAGATTTTCTTCCTTCGACGATGGCATGACCTTTAAATAGTTTGACGCGAATCGTTCCATTTACGAATTTTTGCGTGGATTTTAAGAAAGCAATTAATGCTTCTGTTAAAGGCGAGAACCATAGACCGTTGTAAATGGTCTCACTGATTTTTTGTTCGATGATAGGTTTGAAATGCGCCACTTCACGAACAAAGGTTAAGTCTTCTAATTCTTTATGTGCAGTAATTAAAGTGACAGCAGCAGGACATTCATATACTTCACGTGATTTAATACCGACTAAACGATTTTCGATATGATCAATTCTACCGACACCGTGTTTTCCAGCAATTTCATTTAATGTAAGAATCAAATTTGCTAGACTCATATTTTCCCCATTAAGAGAAATTGGAATACCAGCGTCGAACGTAATTTCGACGATATCTGGTGTGTCTGGTGCGTCTTCTAAGCTCACTGTTAAGTCGTAAGCCGCTTCTGGTGGCGTTGTCCATGGGTTTTCAAGTACACCACATTCGTTACTTCTCCCCCAAAGGTTTTGGTCAATCGAGAAGGGATTATCTAAATCAATAGGAACAGGGATGTTATGTTCTTTGGCGTAATTGATTTCTTCTTCTCTAGACCATTTCCAATCACGGACTGGGGAAACGACTTTTAAATCAGGAGCAAGTGCATGAATCGCTACTTCAAACCGAACTTGGTCATTTCCTTTGCCGGTACAACCATGAGCGATAGCAGAGGCGCCTTCTTGACGAGCGACTTCTACTAATTTTTTCGCAATTAACGGACGGCTTAAAGCGGAAATAAGTGGATATTTTCCTTCATAATAAGCATGGGCTTGAAGGGCAATTAACGCAAAATCCTCCGCGAATTCTTCTTTTGCATCAATCGTGTAGGATTCGCTTGCTCCAACCGTAATGGCTTTTTCTTTAATAAAATCTAAATTTTTACCTTCACCAACATCTAAGCAACATGCAATAACTTCATAACCTGATTCTACTAGCCACTGAATTGCAACAGAAGTATCTAACCCACCTGAGTAAGCTAATACGATTTTTTCTTTCGCCATTGTAAACATCCCCTATTCATAAATATACAAACATTTGTATTTATATTAACATTGATGCTTTTATATATCAACCTTTTTATTTTGAATTATTCATAATTATGCTTAAAAATACATTTTCAAATAAAAATAATCATTTCAAATAGTAATAAATTGGTTCCTGTTCGTAAAACTGCTATACTTGTTAATGAAGTTATATTGAAGGAGTTGAGCGAATGTGAAAAATACAATAAAATGGATCGCTATCGGTTTTGCTGGGATCATTCTACTTCCATTATTAATCGTTTTCTTTATTTACAAAAAAGCGGTTGGGAAAAAGGAATATAATCCCGAGGTATTGGAAAATTTAGATGAGGCTTCACAGGAATTTGTGAAAAATACTTCCCCATTATCCGACGTAGATTCGCGATATAAATATATGAGACTTGCGACAAAAGCATTACCTTCAGCAAAAGATATCGAAATTGGCGATGTTGAAAATAAAAAAATTGATGGTCCAGCTGGCAAAATTCCGATTCGGATTTATACGCCGCAAGAAGACGGACCTTTTGAAATTATCGTTTACTATCATGGTGGCGGATTTGTTCTAGGTGGGTTGCAAACGCATGATGCGATTGCCAGAAAACTTGTTCAAACAACAGGCGCTCGCGTGGTTACTGTTGATTACCGACTTGCTCCAGAAAATCCATTCCCAGCAGCAGTGGAAGATGCCTATGCCGCGCTACTATGGGTTCAAAATCATCGCACTAGCTTACGAGCTAAATCCTCAGACATTATCGTTGCAGGGGATAGCGTAGGCGGAAACTTAGCAACCGTTGTGACTCAAATTGCTAAATCAAAAGGTAAACCAAATATCACTGCTCAAATTTTACTTTATCCAGCGACAGATATTTTCAGTCGTGATGCGTCTGTTCTTTATCCTTCAATGGATGAATTTGCAGAAGGCTACGTGCTTACGAAAGAATCATTAGATAAATTCTTTAAATTATATATTGCCAATGCAAGTGATCGTAAATACGACCCACTCGTTGCACCAATACGTAGCAAAGATTTAGTCGGACTTCCAAAAACATTTATTGTGACTGCTGAATTTGATCCACTTAGAGATCAAGGAGAAGCCTATGCGAAGAAATTAAAAGATGCCGGCGTAGAAGTATTTGCTAAACGCTTTGAAAAAGTTCCACATGGCTTCATGACAACTAACTCAGAAGCAACCGATGAGACATACGAATTGATTAGCGAGTTTTTAGAAGAAAAATAAATCCAAAAATCCACTCTTTTATTAGAGTGGATTTTTTTGTTGACAAAGAAATTTTTTCGTGAGAGAATGACTTACGAACGGTCGTCAGTTTTTCGAGAGGAGTGGAATGATGAGAAAAGAAGAAATCAAACAAGCTGCACTGACACTTTTTGCTAATAACGGTTTTGAAGGAACATCACTTGCTGATATTGCTGGGGTTGTTGGGCTGAAGAAACAATCCATCTATTCTCATTTTAAAGATAAAGATGATTTGTTTTTATCCATTATGAAGGACGCGAAATCAACAGAAATAGATTACTACCGGGCAAAACTTCGGGATAGTGATTTATCCAGACCAGATCTTGTTTTGTCTAGTTTACTTTTTGGTGTGAAGGAATTATATGACACTGATGAGGCATATCAATTTTGGTTACGTTACGGATTTTATCCGCCGAAGCATTTGTATGAAGTAGTTCAAGCATATATTACGGAGAACGTGCTGCAAATGGAACAAGAGTTTACTAATTTATTTACGAATTGGATGGAGCAAGAGCTAATACCAATACAAGATGTGGAAACGATGAAAGAAGCATACATGGGAATTCTTGATGCAGTTATCGTAGACATTGTGTATGTGAACGACCCGGAAAGAACGGAAAAGAAAATCACGGCTTTATGGCAAATTTTTTGGAGAGGAATTACGCTAAAAGCTTTGAATTAGAGGTGTAGTATGGCAAAAAACATGGAAATTTTAGAAACAGATTCAGTTAAAAAGATTTACTTTAGATATTTAATTCCTTCTTTAGTGGGAATGTTGTTAATGTCTTTAAATATTGTCATTGATGGCATTTTTGTTGGGCATAAGCTCGGCGGAGTGGCGCTTGCTGGAATAAATATTGCGGTGCCTGTATTTACGATTTTTACAGCGATTTCGATTTGGATAGGAATTGGCGCAGCAACTCAATTTTCGTTTGCGATTGGCGAGAAAAATGTCGCGAAAGCACAAACGATTTTTACCAATGCGCTTTTAGCCGTTATTTCGATTACAGTTATTATTGGAATTATAGCGTTTATTTTTAAAGTACCATTAGCTTATTTTTTAGGCGCGAATGAGGATACGATTGGTTATGTGCTTGAGTATATGAACATCCTGCTTATATTTGGATTTGCGCTTACACTAGAAAACATTTTAAGTATTTTTGTACGTAATGATGGCGATCCTAATTTATCCATGATTGCGCTAATTGTAACAGCAATCAGTAATGTTATTTTGAACTATTTATTCTTATTTGTATTTGAATGGGGTGTGACGGGTTCTGCGCTTGCTACGATGATTGCAATCATTATCGGTGTATTCATTTTAATTACCCATTTCTTCAAAAAATCAAGTCGTTTAAAATTTGTCAAATTGGACTGGAATAAAGCGTTTTTCAAGAAAACTTTAGCAATTGGCTTACCAAGCTTTTTAGCGGAAGTCGGGGTATCTGTATTTACGCTAGGTTATAATATTTCGATAGCAGCTATTGCAGGGACTGCTGGTGTAGCGGCGTTCTCGGTTCTCAATTATACGCACAGTGTGATTTTGATGTTGTTCCTTGGTATGGGGTCGGCAATTCAACCTCTTATTAGTTATTATCGGGGCGCGAAAGCTAGACAAAAAGAAATAGAAACGTTGAAGATTGCAATTATGGTAGCATTCAGTACTGGAGTTGGCTTTTTGCTCGTTGGCTTCTTCGGTTCCAATTTTCTTGTTTCGTTGTTCGGAAACTTTAGCCCAGAAATTAAAGATTTAGCAAGTAACGGCATCAAATTATTCTATACGGCTTATCTGTTCATGGGCTTCAACTTTGTTATGATGACCTATTTCCAAACATCGGATAAGGTAAAAATGGCCACATGGATTACGATATCGCGTGAGATTATATTCATGGTCATCTTCCTGTTAGTGTTACCACCAATTATTGGTATTCCAGGCGTTTGGCTAGCGATTCCAATTTCAGAAATGCTTGTAGCAGCATCTATCGTATTCTATATGAAGAAAAAACATATTCTATTTAAATAAAACAAAGGCGGAGATATTAGATATCTTCGTCCTTTTTAGGAAAACTAGTTTAAAAATAGGCTTAAAAAAGAAAAAATAGACAATTGTTTCCTTTTTTTTATTTCCTTACATTTGAATGTTAAAATGAAAGTCTACGTTTCCGTTTTTACGTAGAAAACGTTTTAAAAGGGAATGAGTAATGAAATTTTTTTGGATTTGATAAGGGAAAGAGTCCGAAAAGCTTTGTTGTTTATTGACGGAATTAGTTGCCTGTGGGAGCAACTAAAAAGTGATAAGTGTCAGTACTAGAGTGAGTATAGGGCTTAGAGAAGTTCCAAGTACTCACTTATACTGACAAAACAAAGCAAATAGTATGATGCTATTTCTGTGGAAGTTTCCTTTGCTTCGGAAAGAAAAAAGGTTAATTATGCGTTTTAGAACAAAAGGCAATCAGGGCTTTTTTGGTCTAAAACGTTTTGTATATAATGATGGGTTAAAAAGCTCCATTTTTTTAAACATAAAGGAATTGTTTTGATGAAAAAACAGAAGAACTTAATCCATAAATTAGTTGCAAATAAGTAGTTGTATTCTATCATTAAATAGTTATAATTAAAGGGGAAATTTAAAAAGTGGCGGTGACAGCATGAACTTAATTGGCTTGCGAATTAAAAATATTCGTAAAGAGAAGCAGTTAACATTAAAAGACGTAGCCCAAGGAATTATTTCTGTTCCGTATCTCGCAAATATCGAAAATGGCATCAAAATTGCTTCCTTAGAAACATTAATCCATATTGCTAAAAGATTAGAAGTACCAGAACAAATACTGCTTATAAGTGAAGAAGAATCAAACAAAGAGCTGCTAAAAGAAATGGACGCGATTTTTGAACTATTAGTATTTTCCAATACAGTAGAAATGGAAAGCCGATTAAATAACATAGCTGAGAATGTGGATTTACTTCATGAATCGCCAGCTGTTGAACTTAGCTTTTACTGTTTGCAGGCAAGCTATTATTATAAGATTTGGGAATTTTCCAAAGCAGAAGAAATCGAAGCCAAATATTTAAATAACACAAAAAAACGTGCGGAAGAATCGTTCCCTCGGCAGTTACTGTCTTATTATTATTATGGTCAGGCTGTAAAACATTCCCATGCCACTTGTGATTATCAATTAGCAGTTGAGTACTGGAAGAAATGTGTAGATTTAACGGAAAATGAAGGTTTCCAAGTAGTTTTTCACGTATGTATTTGCATCAATTATATTTGTCAAAGTATTTACGAGCCAGCACTCGCGCACATTAAGCAGGCGCTGGAGTTGATTAAAGATGAGGAGCAAGAACGCATTGTTGCGATACTCTATTTTTACGGCTATATTTATTTTCAAATTGGTTTTATGGCAGAGGCAAAAAACAGGTTTGAGCAAGCGGTAGGATATTTTGAGAAATACCCAGAATCAAAAAAGATTTATTATTTTGTCGTTCAATTAAAAATGGCGGAAATTGAAAATATCGAGGGAAATGAAGCTCTTTTTAATGAGAAAATAGCAAGGTTATATGAGGAATTAATGGCATATGAGACAACGAATACGAGCTTCAATAACAATGACTATCTAGTTATAACGGAACTAATGGTTATTTTTGCAGAAAAAGGATTTGTAGACGAAGCTACCTCCTTAATGGGACTGATGAATAAAGTCGATGAGCGGGTGAAGGAACTTAATTTCTTTATAGAATATACCGAAACATTGCTTTTATATCATCAAAATGAGCAAGTTAGCTACGAAGAAAAAATGATAAAATTATTGAAAAAAATTGATGACTCGAATGACCCAATTTTAATTGACCGAGTGAAAAAGCACGCGAGTAAACACTTCGCAAAATCAACGAAATATAAAATGGCATACGATATTTTGTCGTAACTGTGAAAAAGACAGCCTGGTTATAATGAACCAAGGCTGTCTTTTATAATAATTTCAAGTTGTTATTTGTCTTCTTTTTTAGCAGCGTGTATAGCTTCAAGACTAGCTTTCATTAAATAAAAAAAGAAGTCATGGTCAATACTAACCAAAACTTCCTTTAATTAATGCGGCCGAGAGGACTTGAACCTCCACGGGTTTTACCCCACTAGGCCCTCAACCTAGCGCGTCTGCCGATTCCGCCACGACCGCGTATGCGTAGCAAAATTAATTATAATATTGAAGACTTAATTTTGTCAACAAATTATTTGGATGAAATTAGAATAAAGTAAGCGTATTCTTGTATAATAGAGAATAGCAAATTTATAGGAGGGAGAGCTAATTATGGATGTGGCACGACTAAAAATGTTACATAATGCGAAAGTGATTTCGGAAATAAAAAAAGGGTTTTCTATTGATAAGAAATACCAGGTGGATGAAACTTACCTTGTTCGTGTTTTCCCCATAGATTTACTTCAAGAACGAAAGCAAGAATTTAAAATAATCCAAGCATTAAATTCTCAAACTCCATTTGTTCCAAAAGCATATGATTTCGGCTTTATCGAAAGAGAAGGCTATAGGATTATTAGTTATTTACAAGGAGAAGACGCAGAAAGTGGCATGACTCATTTATCTCATTCAGAACAGTTTAAAGCTGGTTTTTCGGCAGGGGAAATTTTACGAGAAGTTCATAAATTACCGCTAGATATACCAAAAATGAATTGGTTGGATTTTCAAACAGCTAAATTTAAACGAAAAGTGGAGGAATTAAAAGAATTAGAAATAACAGCTTCTTTTTTAACGGAAACCGAACAGTTTGTTTATGAGAATCTAGCTAGATTAAAAAATAGACCGGTTTGTTTACAACATGGAGATTTTCATCCAGCGAATATTATTTTAAAGAACAATAAGTTTGTGGGGCTAATTGATTTTAATCGCCTAGAGTTCGGCGATCCTTTATTTGATTTAGCTAAAATCGGTTTTTTTACAACAGAGGTCAGTATACCTTTTGCACGAGGAAATATTTTAGGCTATATTGATAAAGAAGAAGTTACGGATTTTTGGAATCTTTATGCGCTTTACACGGCGATGCATATTACTTCGGCTGTTAACTGGGCGGCGAAAAATGAATCTCGTAATTTTAAAAAGTTGATGGATTATGCAGCAAAGACGGCAGCTAGTCACGATAATTTTCAGAAGCTGATGCCAGACTGGATGAACGAGGAGGAATTCAAATGACTGAAAAGAAAATGGATTTTAAAAAAGAAGAAAAGAAATTTTATGCACCTAAAAGGAAGCCAGAGCGTATTTTTGTTCCGGAAATGAATTTTTTGATGGTGGATGGGAAAGGGGATCCGGACGGTGAGGAGTATCAAAAGGCAGTGCAGTCTCTTTATGCGATTGCGTACACGATCAAAATGAGCAAGATGGGTGAGACGCGTCTTGCTGGTTACATGGATTTTGTTGTACCGCCGCTGGAAGGGTTTTGGTGGTCTGAAGAGAAGTTTGATTTACAAGATAGAGATGCGTGGCTTTGGACATCGATTCTTAGACAACCGGACTTTGTTACTGAAGAAGTGTTGGAATGGGCGAAAGAGGTTGCTAAGAAGAAAAAGCCTGACATTAATACGAGTCGCGTGAAATTGGTTCGTTTTGAAGAAGGAGAATGTGTGCAGATGATGCATATTGGTCCTTTTAGTGAGGAAGTGAAAACAGTCGCGGAAATGCATCAATTCATGGAAAAAGAAGGGCTTCATAATGATACGGGGGCTGTTCGAAAACACCATGAAATATATTTGAGCGATCCACGTAAAGCGAAGCCAGAAAAAAGGAAGACTATCCTTCGACTTCCGGTGAGTTGAATAATTGGAATGTTTTGCGTTATAGTATAGAAGAAATAGGATAAAGGCGACTGCCCGGAATATAAATATTTCAGGGTGTTTTTTTATGAAGCGGGGTTTTGAGAATGTATTTTTTCTATGTGGGGATTTTTGGTGCATTAGGTGGAATGTCTCGTTATGCAATGAACTTATGGCTTGGCGGCGGGGATTTTCCTTATGCGACATTAACGGTTAATTTAATTGGTTGTTTTTTATTGGCTTTTCTTATGCAATTTTTGGCGGAGAAATCACGTATTTCTTTGGTGATTTTAAATGGAATTGGGACTGGGTTCATTGGCTCGTTTACGACATTCTCTGCTTTTAGTGTAGATACAGTCCAACTAGTACAAAATGGAGCATGGTTATTTGCGCTTACTTATGTGTTAGCTAGTTTCATTGGTGGTCTTATTATGGTGAAGTTTGGCCGAATGCTGAGCAATAAATGGTTGAATCGAGGTGCAGAGCGTGTTCATTAATTTTCTATTAGTTGGTTTTGGTGCAGGATTTGGTGCAATGTTGCGATATGGGATTTCGGTATTTGTTAAAAGTAAATGGAAGACGAACTTTCCTTTCGCGACTTTTTTCATTAATATAACGGGTTCATTTTTGCTAGGTTTTCTAGTATCTTCTGCACTTGGGCCTGATTGGCAGTTATTTCTTGGCACTGGATTTATGGGAGGATATACGACGTTTTCGACTTTTAAAGTGGAGAGTATGGAATTAAAATGGAAAACGAATTATCGCGTATTATTTTCGTATTTAGGGTGTACGTATGTCTTTGGCCTAGTGGCGGCTTTTATCGGTATAATGTTAGGTATATAAGAATTGTTTAAGAAATAAAGAAAACGATTGCCTGTATTTCCGCTAAATGCTATGCTAGATAGAACGAAAAGCTTCAGAGAGGACGAGAAAGAGCGATGACAGGTTTTAAAAAGATAATGTTGCCAGTTTTATTAGTTGTAGTATTTTTGGCAGGTTGTAATCAGGAAGAAGTTCCTGCTTTAGTCCTTGACGGATCAGTAACGGATACTAGTTTGCTAGAGAACAATAAGCAGTTGACGGTGAATGGAACATTAACATGGAATGGTGAGAAGAATAACTATGCAAGTGAGATAATTATCACGGTTAGTAGCAATACTGCCGTAACAAACGCAACTACTGGAAAAACGATGAAACTTGCTGATATCAAGGATGAAGATACTATTAGAGCAGTATTTCCACAAGGCTCAACCGTAACTTCACCCGCTCCAGGAAAAGTGTCTGAAAATGCTACTTCTATAAAAGTAACTCCAAAATAAAAGCGTGCCTTTTCAAAAGGAGCGCTTTTTTTTATAAGAACTTGTGTCAGACTTATGAACTATTGTGAATTTCCTTGTTTTCAGCCCTTATAATGTGTTAGTTTTAATGTATTAACTATCTAGGAGGAGAATCATGAAAAAAGGGATTTTATTATCAATTTTGTTAGCATTAGTATTAGTAATTAGTGCTTGTGGGGAAAGCGCGGAAGAAAAAGCAGCAAAAACACCACAAGGTAAATTTGTTCAAACAATGAAAAATGGGATGAATGTACCTGATCAATCTACATATACAACTTCTTTTGCTGTAAACGATATAAATGTTTCTAGCACCGACCCAAGCGCTCAAACGATGGGAATTTTAAAAGACATTAAGCTTTCTGTAACAACATCAACTGACAAGAAGGCAAACAAATCAGAAGCAAAATTAAACGTAACATCCACGAATAACTTACTACCAATTTCAATGGATTTAGATTTTTTAGTAGATAGTAAAACAGGAAATGCCTATATTCCACTTAAAACCATCGTAGAGCCAGATGCTTCTTTACTTAGTTACTTAGATCAAGCAACTGGTGGTATGTGGTCTAAAATTAACACCGATTACCCAGATTTAAAAAATAAATATCTTAGCACAGAAGAATTAACAAGTTCATTAACGGATCAACCAGAAGCAAAAACAGCTATAAATACGAAAGAAATCGAAACAGCGTCGAAAGATTTAAACAAAAAAGCAACCAAATTAATCGATACTTATTTCACTGGTTTAGAAAAAGATCGTTTTAAAGAAGCGGATGATGGCACAGTTAGCGTTACGCTTAAAAATGCCGATATCGCGAACTTAATGAACCAAGTTGCTAAACTAATGGATGATGAAAAAGTAAAAGCAGATTTTAAAGTTATTGCAGAAAGCCAAGGTTCAGATGCAGTAACTGATTTTGATTCCACCTATACAGAGATGAAATCGAGCTTATCAGATGCTGCAAAAAAATTAAAAGAAAATAAAACGAATCTGATTAACATCAAACTTTCTGTAAAACCTGGAAAAGAGAATAGCTTAGATGCGCTTACTCTTCAAGCAAAAATAGAAGATAAATCCGATGCGAGTGCTCCTGAATCTATTACCTTTACGGTGAAAACAAAAGCAGAAAAATTTGTTCCAATTGAAGATTTCCCTACAAAAGATGAAGTTATTTCTAGCGAAGAGCTAAATAAAATCATCACGGATGTAACAACAAAAATGTATGGCGGAATGGATATAAGTGGAACTAATTATTAATCAATCGAAAGACGCAACGACTTAGGTCGTTGCGTTTTTTTGATTTTTATTTTGGCGCGGCTTTGTGGTATGATATGTAGAGAAAATGATGGACGGGTGAGCTAATGGAATTCGAATTAATAATGACAAGTGAAAGAGAGACAAGACTTCGCGCAGAACAACTTGGTGAACAATTGGCAGCTGGAGATGTGGTTTTGCTTGAAGGTGATCTCGGCGCTGGGAAAACTACTTTTACCAAAGGTCTTGGTGAAGGTCTTTTGATTCCGCAAATGATTAAAAGTCCGACATTCACTATTATCCGCGAATATAAGAAAGGGCGCTTGCCGCTTTATCATATGGACGTGTACCGTTTGGAAGATACTTCGGCGGATGAACTTGGCTTGGAGGAGTATTTCTACGGAGCAGGTGTGAGCGTGGTTGAGTGGGCGCAATTTGTTCGTGAGGATTTACCAGAAGAATATTTGGAAGTTCAGCTTTTTCATATAGATGAGAATACGCGCAAGATGGTTGTGAAGCCAGTTGGACAAAGGTATGAGCAACTTGCGATGGAGGTTTTTGAGAAATGATACTAGGAATGGATACGTCTTCCGATACAATGACGATTGCGCTTTTTAGTGAGGGTGTCGTTCTCGGTGAATATACAACGAATTTGAAAAAAAATCATAGTGTGCGCTTGCTTCCGGCGATTGCTGCTTTAATGGAAGAATGTGGAGTAAAACCTACTGACTTAAAAAAAATCGCTGTGGCAAAAGGGCCAGGGTCTTATACGGGACTTCGTATTGGCGTAACGGTTGCGAAAACAATGGCTTGGGATGCGGGGATTCCAATTGTAGGAATTTCTTCTTTGGCGCTTTTAGCAGAGAACGGTTTGTATTTTCCAGGAAAAGTGGTTGCGTTGATGGATGCGCGCCGTAGTAATGTATATGCGGGCGTTTATCAAGCAAGCGAGGGCAAAATGGAAAATGTTTTTGCGGATGGACATATTGCTTTAGCTGAATTACTCGAACCTTTGGCGTCAAGTGAGGAACCAATTTTATTTGTTGGAACTTTAACGGAACAAATTTGTGCGACTGTGACGGAAACCCTTGGTGAGCAGGCGATTTTTGGTCAGGCGGATTATACGTATTCGCGGGCTAGCTCACTTGTAAAACTAGCAGCGGATTTGGGCGGCGAGCCAGCAGACAACTTTGTCCCTGATTATTTAAAACTGGCAGAAGCGGAGAGCAAATGGTTGGAATCGAGGGGTTCCGAGTGAGTTTGGATGAAGCCTTATTATTTCGAGAAGCTACGGTGGCCGACTTAAAAAGTATTATTAATGTCGAAAATGCTGCATTCACAGTACCTTGGACGGAAGCGGCTTTTCGGAATGAATTTATTATTAATCAATACGCCTATTATTTACTTGCGATTCACGAGGAGCAAACAGTGGGCTATGCGGGTGTTTGGCTCGTTTTAGATGAAGGACATATTACGAATATTGCGATTCATCCAGATTATCAAGGGAATCATTACGGCGAGGCGCTTTTGCGGGAAATGATTCGGATTGCGAAAGAGCGTGGTATTGTTCGGATGACGCTCGAAGTACGTGTATCCAATAATGTAGCACAAGGGCTTTACAAAAAATTAGGATTTCAAGACGGCGCCATCCGGAAAAACTATTATCCGGATACGAAAGAAGATGCGCTAGTGATGTGGGTGGACTTATGAAAAAAAATACATTAATTCTTGGAATAGAATCTAGCTGCGATGAAACAGCTGCTTCTGTTGTAAAAAATGGTAATGAAATTATATCAAGTGTGGTCGCTTCGCAAATTGAGAGCCATAAACGATTTGGCGGGGTGGTTCCCGAAATCGCCTCAAGACATCACGTGGAACAAATTACGCTTGTAATTGAAGAAGCTTTAAAACAAGCCAATGTAACGATGGATGATTTAGACGGGATAGCTGTGACAGAAGGACCGGGATTGGTCGGTGCTCTGCTCATTGGAGTGAACGCGGCCAAGACGCTTGCTTTTATGCACAATTTACCTTTAGTCGGCGTGCATCATATTGCTGGCCATATTTATGCCAATCGATTTGAAACTGAATTCAAATTTCCGCTACTCTCCTTAGTTGTCAGCGGTGGTCATACTGAACTAGTTTTAATGAAAGCAGACAATGAATTTGAAATTATCGGGGAGACAAGGGACGATGCAGCTGGTGAAGCTTACGACAAAGTAGCGCGTACACTTGGTCTTGCTTATCCGGGCGGCGTTCAAATTGATAAACTTGCCAAAGACGGCGAAGATACTTTTCATTTCCCACGGGCGATGATGGATGAGGGTTCGTTTGATTTTAGTTTTAGTGGATTGAAGTCTTCTTTTATTAACACGCTTCATAATTTAAGACAACGCGGTGAGGAGCCAAGTCCAAACGATATGGCAGCAAGCTTTCAAGCAAGCGTTGTGGATGTTTTAGTAAGTAAAACGATTCGCGCAGCTAAACAATACGATGTGAAACAACTGCTTCTTGCGGGAGGTGTGGCAGCGAACCAAGGTTTACGAGAACGTCTTATTCAAGAAGTAAAACTAGAACTTCCAGAGACCGAATTAATTATTCCGCCATTATCTTTATGCGGAGATAATGCGGCAATGATTGCTGCTGCTGGGACTGTGAGTTTCTTACAAGGAAAACGTAGTGGTTTTGATATGAATGCGAATCCGGGATTATTGCTAGAAGATATATAAAAAGCGTGCGATTTTTCGTTCCGCACGCTTCAGACTGCAGTGAAAGTGAACTATTACTTTCGCTGCAGTCTATTTTTATTAGCTCAATTTTCCGATTATGCCTCTTCAAATACAACTTTCGCGCCAACTCTTTTTCTAAAGATACTTGCATGCGATAATTGTGATGCAAATAAGTTTATGGTGGTGCACCAGCCTTTTTCATCCAGAAAGTAGGTGGTGTTTATGTTGTTTTTTAGGCGTTACCTGGAAAGGATCAACGTGTGACTGTTTTCGAGAGTCTTACGCTGATGATTGCTTTTGCAGTCTTAATCGTAACAATCATGAACAGCAAAAATGACAAAAAATAAAAACCACTCATAAGCCTGACAGCTAGTGGTTTTTAAATAAATCATATAAAAGGCTGTCACCATCTTAAATGGTGTTTGCGAGAGAGTCATGTTGTCGCATGGCTCTCTTTTCATTTATATAGTAACACATTTACTTATTACTTGCCAATTTTTTCCTTCCTAACAGATAGCATCTAGTTCCTAGAGGATAAATGCTTTTTACATCGTTTTATTTAAAAATTGGCGTACTTTTTCTTCGTATGATTTTGGATCTATCGTGAATGCTTGACCGTGTTCTGCTCCTTTGAAAATCCATTTTTCTTTATAGCTATTCGTAGCATCATAAAGTTCGTCTACCATATAAGTGGGGACGAATGCATCCGAATCACCATGAATGTAGAAAATCGGTAAGTCTGTTTTAGCGACCGCATCAACCGCACTTGCTTCACTGAAAAAGAATCCTTCTTTGGCTTTATTAATTAGACTAGCTGTTGGGATTATCGGGAATTTTGGTAAGTGGAACATGGCTTTTAATTGATAAGAAAGTTCGGCCTCCATCGAAGTATAGCCGCAGTCTGCGATAACACTTTTGACTTGTTTGGGTAGCTTTTCACCGCTTGTCATAAGGACAGTAGAACTACCCATAGAAACGCCATGTAGTGTGATTTTCGTATCTGTACCGTTTTTATCAATTACTTGGTTAATCCACTTCACGTAATCTTTTCGTTCAGGCCAACCAAATCCAATATTTTCGCCTTCACTTTCGCCGTGCGCTCTGGCATCAGGCATTAAAACGTTGTAACCAAATTTTTCATGGTACATCCGAGCGAGACCTGCCATTTCGACTTTACCACTTTTACCACGATAACCGTGGGCTAAAATAATTGTTGTGTTAGAGGGGTGATCTGCTGCTAAATAAGTAGCAACAAGTTTCAAATCGTCCGCTGCAGTTTCTGTCCATTGCGTGAGATTTTGCTTTTCCATCCAGGCAACATTTTCTTCCCGGTTTTTCTTTGCTAGTTTGGCTGTTGCAGTGGTTTCGTCTGTTGTTGCAGTGTCATTCATGCTGGAATTACCACGAGCTAAAGCATAACTATATAAGTAAAAACTTGCGCAAATAGTAATAATGACAAGTAAACCAATGATAATCGAACTAGAAATAATTAAAATCTTTTTCATTGTTTGCTCCTTCTTTTTATGAAGATTACATGGATTCCAGTTCTTCACTTATTGTTTCCCATTCTTCCATAAGTTTTTCTCCGTTTGCTTTTACGGCGTCTAGCTCTTGAGTTATTTCAAGGGCTTTTTCATGGTTTTGGAAAACTTCTGGTTCCGTTAATTGGTGTTCGAGTTCAGCGATTTTTTCATCGGTTGCTTCCATGGCTTTTTCTACTTCTTCTAGTTTGCGTTTTCTTTGACGCAGTAGTTTTTGTTGTTCTTTTTCTTCTTGATAGTTTAATTTGCGAACAGAGGCGGTTGCTTCCACTTGTTCGCCTTTTTTGCGACGATCTTCGGCATCAAGTCGTGCGAGTTCCTTTGCTTCAGCCAATTTTTCTTGATAATAATCGTAATCACCTAAGAAAACGGTCGCTTTTTCCGGCGCTAGTTCGACGATTTTTGAAGCAATTCGGTTAATAAAATAGCGGTCATGGGAAACAAACAGAATAGTGCCTTCAAAATCGATTAAAGCAGCTTCTAAAACTTCTTTACTTTCAATGTCTAAATGGTTGGTCGGTTCATCGAGAATAAGGACATTGGCCTCTAGTAAAGTAAGTTTCGCAAGGGCGAGCCGCGCTTTTTCGCCGCCGCTTAAAGACTGGACATTTTTTAAGACATCATCATCTGAAAAAAGGAAATTCCCAAGTGTTGTACGAACATTTACTTCATTTAGTTCTGGATAATCGTCCCATAGTTCCATTAAAACCGTTTTATTAGATGTCAGTTTGGCTTGTTCTTGATCGTAGTAGCCAATTTTTACGCCGGCTCCGAAGTGGAATTCGCCACTTAGAGCTGGAATGTCACGAATAAGTGTTTTAAGTAGGGTGGACTTGCCGATTCCGTTTGGACCAACGAGCGCGAGACTATCTTGGCGTTTCATTTCGAATGTTAGGTTGGAAGCAATGCGCTTATCTTTCGCGTAACCAATGCTCAGCTGATCTACCATTAAAACATCTTTACCTGTTTGCTTTTCAAATTGGAAACCAAAATGAGCCGCTTTTTCATCACCTTGAGGACGACCAAGCACATCCATTTTTTCTAATTGTTTTCTTCTACTTTGGGCGCGTTTTGTTGTCGATGCGCGAACGATATTTCTGGCAACAAAATCTTCAAGTTTCGCAATTTGCTTTTGTTGTTTGTCGAATTCTTTCCACATTTGCTCTAATTTTGCTTGTTTTTGACTTACGAACGAGCTGTAGTTACCTTTATAGTGGTCAATCTTTGTGCGGCTGATTTCATATACTTGGTTTACGACTTTATCAAGGAAGTAACGATCGTGGGAAACGATGAGTAACGAACCGTGATAATTCTGCAAGTAAGTTTCGAGCCATGCTAGCGTTTCGATGTCCAAATGGTTGGTTGGTTCATCGAGAACGAGAATATCTTGTTTAGCAAGTAATAATTTAGCTAAAGCAAGCCTTGTTTTTTGTCCACCGCTTAAAGAAGCAATTTCTACTTCATAATCTTCTGGATAAAAACGCAAGCCATTTAAAACAGAACGGATTTCTGCTTCATAAGTATAACCACCAATTTCTTTAAATGTATGTTGTAACGTGTCATAGTCTGTCATTAGTGCTTGGTATTTTTCTGGATCATTATAAAGTGCGGGTTCGCCGAGACGAAGCTCCATTTTGCGTAAATCAGCTTCCATTTTTCGAAGCGAATCAAACACACTAAGCATCTCATCCCAAATTGTCTTAGAAGATTCTAGCCCGGTATTTTGCGCTAAATAGCCAATTTCTACGCTTTTTGGTTTGGAAATGGTTCCGCCATCGTAGCTCATCTTACCAGCGATGATTTTAAGTAAAGTGGATTTTCCCGCGCCATTTCGGCCAACTAGAGCGATTCGGTCGCCTGTTTTAACTTCTAATTTAATATTATCTAAAATAACTTCTGCACCGAAGAATTTAGAAATTTGCTGAACTTGTAATAATATCATAATCTCTCTCCTCGAACGTTCTCCTTACTAGTTTATCTTAAAAGCTAAGTAATCGCAATGAGATAGCCAAGTTCGCCTGAATAATAAAGATTGTGAAAACACTCGCATTATTTGTGATTTTAGCGTAGAATATAAAATGAGGACTGCACCGGATATTTTGCAGGACAAAACCTTACTTGAAAGTTATGAGCAAAAAGTTTGTGCATTCCTTGTGAAATGTTTATAGTATATAAGCAAGCATGTGAAAGGAAGTACAGTTCACAAAAGCTTCAACTTCAGAAAAAATTTAAAAGAAGAAGGGACAGAAGGCATGATGGAGGAAACAACTAAAATTCCACAAGCGACAGCAAAACGCTTACCATTATATCATCGTTACTTGAAATACCTAGATGAGTCAGGTAAGGAACGAGTATCATCAGCGGAATTAAGTGAAGCGGTGAAAGTTGATTCAGCGACTATTCGACGTGATTTTTCGTACTTTGGCGCATTAGGTAAGAAAGGATACGGGTATAACGTTTCTTACATACTCGACTTTTTCAGCAAAACACTTAGTCAGGACAAACAGACAAATGTTGCACTAATCGGTGTAGGTAACCTAGGTACAGCATTATTACATTATAATTTCATGAAAAATAATAATATCAAAATCGTTGCTGCATTTGATGTAGATCCAGCGAAAGTAGGTAGTGTTCAACAAGATATTCCAATTTATCACTTGAATGATATGGAAGAAATTGTTCGTGAAAACGGTGTGGAAGTAGTTATTCTGACAGTTCCAGCTGACGAAGCTCAAGTAACTGTGGATCGTTTAATTGAAGCAGATGTAAAGGGGATTCTAAACTTTACACCAGCTCGTATCAGTGTTCCAAAACAAGTTCGTGTGCACCATATCGATCTAACTACGGAATTACAAACGTTAATCTATTTCCTGGAAAATTATCCAGCGAAAACAGAATAAAAAAACCTGTAGAAGGTAAGCAAAACTTACTTTCTACAGGTTTTTTTTACGTCTTTTAAGTCCGGTGATAATCAGGCCGATGCCAATGCCAAAATCCATTAATGTCATGATAATTAGTATATATGCAAGTACATCATAACCATAATCAGCCACACGAACAACTACAAAATATACAAATACAAGTCCAAGTGCAAAATAGAGAAAACTTTGCTTAATTAATGAATTTTTCATATTATCCCCCAATAATTCCAAGACTCAAAAGCAAAACAATCGTATTCATTAAAATATGAGCGCCCATTGAAACCGCAATCCGTTTTGTCTTCGTATAAAGAAAACAAAGAATTAGTCCGATAACAAAATAAGTAAGTAAGAAAGAAATATCGCCGTGAAGTAATCCAAAGAAAAGCGAACTAATTACCGCGGCCACATGAATATTCGTCACATTACTTAGCCCGCCGAAAATCACTTTTCGAAAGACAAGTTCTTCTAAAATTGGTCCCAAAATAGAAATAAAAATTAAGAAAACAGGTGCAGCTTTAGTCAAGTCAACAAGTAACTCTGTATTAGCAGAATTACTTAACTCCCCAGAAATCATTGTAATAATAACACTACAAATAATTTGTGCCACATATAAACCAATAACGCCTCCAACAATCCACACAATACTTAGAAGCGGTTTTGTTTTTTCACCGATTTCGATTTTATTTTCTTTTGGTTTTCTGTAAAGCATCGGAATAATGATGGCAAGTGATAAAAGATTAGAGAATATCGACCAGATAACCATTCCATAAGATGTGGCGCTCTCCGCTGAAAGGGATGTCGTACTTAGTAAAATATGTTGAACAATTGGAATCCCAACAGATGCAGAAAATAGTAATATTAAATAAACTAAAACAATCGTAATATAACGCTTAGCCAAAAAATACGCATCCTTTCTATAAACAAACTTGGATTAAATTACTTCAAACAAGCGGAAATAGCTCTCCTTATTGTACTCGTTATCAAGCTTTACCGCAAATAAGAATTCTTCCATTTTTTAAACGTTTTTGCTTGCAATTTTTATTCAGTTTGGTATCATAATAACTGTATTAGCACTCTAATGTGCCGAGTGCTAAAATGAAAAATGTAATTATATCAGAGGAGGTCATTTACATTGTTAAAACCATTAGGAGATCGTGTTGTAATTGAAGTACTTGAAGCAGAGGAAAAAACAGCGAGTGGGATTGTATTACCAGACTCTGCCAAAGAAAAACCACAATCAGGGAAAATTGTTGCAGTCGGTTCAGGTCGTGTTCTTGATAACGGAACAAAAGAACCACTTGAAGTTGCAGAAGGTGACACAGTTATCTTTGCAAAATACTCTGGAACAGAAGTGACGTATGAAGGAACTGACTATCTGATTTTACGTGAAAGTGACATTTTAGCAATTACTAAATAATTTTAAAAAAAGAAATAATCGGAGGGAAATATAAAATGGCAAAAGATATTAAATTTAGTGAAGATGCTCGTCGTGCCATGTTACGTGGTGTCGACCAATTAGCAAACGCAGTAAAAGTAACGCTTGGCCCAAAAGGTCGTAATGTTGTTTTAGAAAAAAAATTCGGTTCTCCGTTAATTACAAATGATGGGGTAACCATTGCAAAAGAAATTGAATTAGAAGACCCATTTGAAAATATGGGAGCAAAACTTGTATCTGAAGTTGCTTCTAAAACCAATGATGTTGCTGGGGACGGAACGACAACAGCTACCGTTTTAGCGCAAGCAATGATTCAAGAAGGCTTAAAAAACGTAACAGCTGGAGCAAATCCAGTAGGTGTTCGTCGCGGTATCGAAAAAGCCGTAGCAACAGCTATCGAAGAATTAAAAGCTATCTCTAAACCAATTGAAAGCAAAGAGTCTATCGCTCAAGTTGCTGCTATTTCTTCAGGTGATGAAGAAGTTGGTAAATTAATCGCAGAAGCAATGGAACGTGTTGGTAACGACGGTGTTATCACTATTGAAGAATCCAAAGGTTTTGCAACAGAATTAGATGTAGTAGAAGGTATGCAATTCGACCGTGGCTACACTAGCCCATACATGGTAACTGATTCCGACAAAATGGAAGCAGTTCTTGAAAAACCATACATTTTAATTACAGATAAAAAAATCAACAACATCCAAGAAATCTTACCAGTTTTAGAACAAGTTGTTCAACAAGGTCGTCCAATGTTAATTATCGCGGAAGATGTTGAAGGGGAAGCTCAAGCAACTCTTGTACTAAACAAACTTCGCGGAACATTCAACGTAGTAGCTGTAAAAGCTCCAGGTTTCGGTGACCGTCGTAAAGCAATGCTAGAAGATATTGCTGTTTTAACAGGCGGACAAGTCATCACAGAAGACCTAGGCTTAGAACTAAAAACAGCAACAGTTGACCAACTTGGAACAGCGAACAAAGTAGTTGTAACAAAAGATGATACAACCATCGTAGAAGGAGCAGGCGATTCCACACAAATCAGCGCTCGCGTAAACCAAATCCGTGCGCAAATGGAAGAAACTACTTCTGAATTTGATAGAGAAAAATTACAAGAACGTTTAGCAAAACTTGCAGGTGGAGTAGCTGTTGTCAAAGTCGGCGCTGCAACTGAAACAGAGCTAAAAGAACGTAAATTACGTATTGAAGATGCGCTTAACTCTACTCGCGCAGCTGTAGAAGAAGGTATCGTAGCTGGTGGTGGTACTGCCCTTGTAAGTATTTACAATAAAGTAGCAGCACTAGAAGCAGAAGGTGACGTAGAAACTGGAATCAATATCGTGCTTCGTTCTTTAGAAGAACCAGTTCGTCAAATCGCACATAACGCTGGACTTGAAGGTTCGGTTATCGTTGAGCGCTTAAAACACGAAGCAGTTGGTGTTGGTTTCAACGCAGCAAACGGCGAATGGGTTAACATGATTGACGCTGGTATTGTGGATCCAACAAAAGTAACACGTTCCGCACTACAAAACGCATCATCTGTTGCTGCTCTTCTATTAACTACAGAAGCAGTCGTAGCAGACAAACCAGACGAAAACGGCCCAGCAGCTGTTCCGGATATGGGAATGGGTGGCATGGGCGGCATGATGTAAGAATAACATCAGCTGATATTTTTAAAAGATCTCTGGATTTTCCAGGGATCTTTTTTTATTGTGATTTAATAGCAGAATATTTTCAAGAAGTTAATAGAGGAGTATACTTTAAAAAATTTTTATCAGAGCCAAATAATCTTGTATGAGGTAATAAATTGCCCATTTTTTGTGAAAAAAACCACAAATTATGTTTTACACAAAAGTCCGAGGGTACTGGTATACATGTAAGATGAAAAATTTGAGGAGGGATTTTTAATGTGTACGTCAATAACTTATACAACGAAGGATCACTATTTTGGAAGGAATTTCGATTATGAACTTTCTTACAAAGAGGTTGTGGTTGTTACGCCGAAAAATTACCCGTTCCATTTTCGCAAGGTAGAGGATATAGAGAAGCATTATGCACTTATTGGTATTGCTGCTGTGATGGAAAACTACCCGTTGTATTACGATGCTACCAATGAAAAAGGCCTTAGTATGGCAGGACTCAATTTCTCAGGAAATGCGGATTACAAGGATTTTGCAGAAGGTAAGGACAATGTAACGCCATTTGAATTTATTCCGTGGATTCTTGGTCAATGCGCTACTGTAAAAGAAGCAAGAAGATTACTTCAGAGAATCAATCTCGTGAATATTAGTTTTAGTGAAAATTTGCCGCTATCTCCATTACATTGGTTGATGGCTGATCAAACCGAATCTATTGTAGTGGAATGTGTGAAAGATGGACTTCACATTTATGATAATCCTGTTGGCGTGTTAACAAATAACCCAACATTTGATTACCAACTATTTAATTTAAACAATTATCGCGTTCTTTCGAGTGAAACCCCAGAAAATAATTTTTCCAAAGAGATTGATTTGGATGCTTATAGTCGTGGGATGGGTGGAATCGGCTTACCTGGTGATTTATCTTCTATGTCTCGTTTTGTGAAAGCAACTTTTACCAAATTGAATTCTGTTTCAGGTGATTCTGAATCAGAAAGCATTAGCCAATTTTTCCATATTTTAGGCTCGGTGGAACAACAAAAAGGTCTTTGTGATGTTGGTGGGGAAAAATACGAGCATACCATTTATTCCTCATGTTGCAATATCGATAAAGGAATTTATTATTATAGAACATACGGAAACAGTCAAATTACTGGTGTGGATATGCACCAAGAGGATTTAGAGAGCAAAGAACTAGCTATTTATCCACTCGTTAATGAACAACAACTAAACATTGTTAATAAATAACGGTGATGCTATGACAAGAAATTCTCTTGTCGTAGTTTTTTTGTGTAAAAAAACCAAAACTTGTCAGATGAAAAACAATTTTGGGACCGAAAAAACAAGTTATCATTTCCATTTCCTTGCTATAATAAAAGAAAAGGAGATGCACTTGCTATGAGAGAAAATTCCATTATTGGTCGAATTATTGCATTTTGTGCAATTTGCTTTGCATTTTTTAACCCGAAAACGGTGACTTATTGGCTAGGAGTCCGCGCAGAATCTGGCCCAGCTTGGTATCTTACTACAGCTGTCGCATGCGGTATTGCGGTTTTCGTGCTGATCGATTTAATCAAAAAAATAAAACGAAGAAAAACGGCAGAATGAAAGTTTTCGTGGTATACTACTAGAAAAACGACTAGGAGAACGCCATGAACTGGACACGTATAAGTAGTATTATAATAGTTGGTTTTACAGCAATAGGAGCAATTTATGGTGGCTTATCCATGGTTTTCATGCCAAGTGGTGGATTGCTGTCTCTTTCAACTGGATTACTTGATGGTTCGCCGTTCGTGGATTATTTAGTACCAGGCATATTTTTATTCGTATTTGTTGGATTATTCCATTTAGCAGCACTCATTTATTTGCTGAAAAAATTACCACGAACGAAAGAAGTCATGTTCGCAGCAGCGGCAGTGCTCGCAGTTTGGATGATTGTACAGTTACTGATTATCGGCTATGTATTTATTTTACAAATTATCTTTTTAGTTGTCGCAGCAGTGGAAATGTTTTTAGCGATACAATTAAAAAAACAGCAAAAAAACTGAAATATATTTATTTAGACTATTTTTCTCTTGAATTGTTAGGGGAAGGGTAGTCTATTTTTTTTGAAGAAAATCAGTGGGGAGTTAAACTTGAAGAATTTATCAATTAAAGTATATATTGTGAAAAAACCATCTTTTTATAGAAAAGAGCCTACTTAAAATTGAACTATATCAGCTTTTACAGATGAGTTGTTCGTTGTTCTGTCACATCTCACTTTGTGAATTTATGATATAATTTTAGAGTGATATAACGATAATATCATTGAGTTTTTGAACTATATTTTTTTATGTTAGTTAAATTTACAGTGATTTAAGCGTTCTAATAAATGAGGAAATACAAAAGCAGATAGGAGAACAAATGAAGAAAAAAATCATCGGTTTGTTGGCGAGTTTAATATTATTGGGAGGTTGTTTCAATATGAATGAGAAAACAGAGCAGGGAAAAGCACAAGAAAAAGCACAAGAAAAAGCACAAGAAGGCACTACGCCCGTACAGGAATATGTTGGGCAGGGATATTCATTTGTGGACGGAGATAAATCGGCAGAACGAGTGAAAAAACATGAGGAAGAAATAAAGCAAGAAGCGATAAATTATATGAAAACAAAGTATAAGACGGATGTGAAAGTGAATAATGTAGTTCCAGCGCGGAATGGTGCGGTTGTTATTGTGGAAAGCGAGGCGCCAATTCAGTTTACTACTTCGGTTGTTGTAAAATTTCTCCTTAATAAAAAAGATGAAATAGGAAGTGGAACGAGTGACGAAGGGGCAGTTGAACAAGCGATTGTAGGTGGGTTATACGCAAAAGCCTACGCAACAGAATTCAAACATTTAAATGAATTCACGGAAAAATTAGCCCAAAAATATAATTTATTAGGTTATACAGAAGAAGCTTTAAGTAAAACATCACCAAGTGGTTATCAGTGGAAGTATTATTTTGTTACAGTTTGGTATGATGATTATTTGAGCCCTTATGAAGCCTATTTAGCTAATCCAAATATTTCTATGGAAGAGTTACGCATTCTTTTTAACAAAGTTGATCCTGAAAGCAAACATATTTCTATTCCAATGGCTTTTTTCTCAAAAGAAGACAAATTACCTGAGCAAACATTAGCTGATAAACTTGCTGAGGAGGTTAAGCGAGAAGAAGGAATTCCTAAAGGGAGTTACGCGGTTACATTGTATAAAAATTTTATTGTAAATCGAGTTGGTTTACCAGATGGAGAAAATGTAGATGTAGAAGATATAATTAAATAGAAAAGGTGAGAACATTAATGACATCAAAGCTAAATACACCAGATATAGATTTAATTGAATTAAGTGGAAAATGGGTTTATAGACATCCCGATAAAGGTGAGCGTTTGAAAGTGAATGGAAATAACTATGTAGTTAAAGCGGGCGAATACAACAAAGCTTCCGGTCTCGACTACATGATTGTCGAAAATACAACCACAGGCGAAATCAGCATGGTCTTCGAAGGCACACAAGGCACCCAAGATTTCCTAACAGACGGCACACTCCCTGGCTCCATCCCTAACACGCAATTAAGAGAAGCTGACGCAGCATACAAAAAAGAAAGCCAAAAATATAACATTAAAAATGTCGCAGGAAACTCTCTAGGCGGTGGTTTATCTAATTATGTAGCATCTAAAAATGATAGTCTAAGAAGCGTCACTTATAACCCAGCTATCTTACCCAAAGGAACATATGACAAAAATAATCCAAGAATTACTAACTATTTAAGTGAATATGATCCACTAACTTTAGGAGAGCGTGGGATGGGTTACGGAAATCGTCTTCCAGGCGAATCCCATATTCTTCAAAACAATGTTCCTTGGCTACAAACGATTCTTTCTAATCATACAGGTTATGATGATGCAGGTGTCACGGTTAATGGTAAAAATATGCCCATTGATGCGGACGCTTATCTTCCAGTAGGGATTTGGAGTAGACAGGTTTTGACAGGTAGAGGAAATGGGCAGAAAATCGATATGAATCCGGATAATATTCGAATTTTGGCCAATAGTTTACGGACACGAATGGTGGAGCAAATAAAGAGGGGACAGTTTTACTTAGATACAGCGGTCGATTTAGTGAATAATGAGGGAAATCATTTGGATAATCGAACGACCTCTTTACAAGAAACTTTTGATAACTTGTTGGCGCAAGGAGAATTTGGCGGGATTATTACTTCATTAGCTAATTATGCTGAGTTTCGGGATGAGATGGAAAAGGCCAAGCCATTATGTTATGCGGCAATAGATTTTATGCAGAGAGTAAGAACTTTGCCGATTTTAGGAGAAGTGTTAGATGGTGTTTCGGGGAGTTTCTTTCATGTGACAGATTTCTTGGTGGATATTCCGGTGCTGGTTAATGATCTTACTCTGAGAATGGAAGTCATGATGGATCACGTGTCCAAAATAAAAATGCAAGCAATACCTGAATTGTTTAAAGGGATTAATGACCAATATTTAAGCGATGCCATGGTGACAGAATTAAAAGAACATTACAAAATATTAGATGAAAACAAAGATTTGGTCGTTAAGCAAGTATTAACTTTTAGCTTCCAAGTCACATATGTATCGAATGAACTTGAAAAAGCAGATAAACTTTTAAGCGCAACGCAAAAGGTCCAAAGTGTTGGAACGCCGCCAGCAACACAGGCGTATGTCTTAAAAGAATCCAAAGCTTTGAAAGACGGGATGGGGAAGAAACAGCGATTATTAGATAGAAATTTTCGAGTTTTTTCTGCTAAAACCACGAAGTTATTAATGCCGATATTGAGTTCCATTCGAAGTATTACTAATCAATTAAAACAGGTAATAAAATCCGCAATTAGATACTTAGAAGACCTCCAAACAGGACTATCGTTCGTGAGAATCCCTTTTACAGATAGAGATTATCAGTTAAAGGAGGAACTGAGAGAGTACATAAGAAAGTTGCAAGAAATCTTGTTAACCGTTAGAGGTGTAGGGAGTGCAGTAAAAGATATGAAAGCAAATTTAGAGCACGTGTTAGCCATATATCGACCTTATATTGATACGGCGTTATTTGAAGATACAAAATTTCAAGATGTTATTTTATTGAATAAAGCAGCTACAAATATCTTCCATAGTGCGGAATTGGTTTTTGGAGATATTAAGCATCAATTAAACGGTAATAAATCAGCAGCAATTTCTGCTTTAGATAAGTTAGCTGTTCAAACTAGTAACAACTTGAAACGTTTATTGGAACAAGTTAGACGAGGAAGTATCCATGTTTAATGGAGCAAAGTATATATAAAACTAGAAATAAAAAATCCTTCCACAAAAGAAGGATTTTTTCGATTATTTCTGTTGTTCTTTCAATAAATCACGAATTTCTTTTAAGTATTCCTCAGTTGGAGGTACTGGCGTTTCTTCCACCGTTTGCTCTTTTTTCTTAATAAAACTAGTAAGTACTTTGACGAAAATAAAAATGGCAAAAGCGATGATGATAAAGTCAACGATGGACTGGATGAATGCACCGTACTGAATAACGGATTTACCAACTTTGAAACTTAAATCTGTAAAATCAAGACCACCAAGAAGTACACCGACAACTGGCATAATGATGTTATCCACTAAAGAAGAAACAATTTTACCGAAAGCAGCCCCGATAACTACCGCTACAGCAAGGTCTAGGACATTCCCTTTTAACGCGAAGTCTCTAAATTCTACTAACATTTTTTTCATGAAAATCACCTCCCACTTCCCAGTATAAACAATCTAACTGCGATGTGAAAGCAACTGAACTTATTTTAGAAATAAACTACCTATGTATAGCGTTGGCGCCATTAACGCGTAGCCAATAACAATAAATGTGAGTGTACGAAGCCAGAAAGAACGAAGAATAGTAGGTTTCCATTTTGCTAGAAGTGCTTGAAGCCACATCGTGATGAGCGTAACAAAAGCAAACATGAAAAACAATTCAATATAACGAAGCACAGATAAAACCTCCTTTTCTATCACTATGCCATAATCTTAGCATCATTTGCAATAGGAAATGAGCCGATTATTTCCATTCAATTGTTGCACATGATAAGTTAAAAAGAGTAAAACCGTTCGTTCGAAAAAGGAGTAGCAAATGAAATTAGTGAAAAGGCTTAGTTTTATTCTTATCATCCTATATCTACTAATCGTACCCGTTCAGCATGTTTCTGCACATGCTTATTTGGAAAATTCGAATCCGGCTGATCAATCGCATATTCAAACCGCGCCCGAAAAAGTAACGCTTGTTTTTAATGAAGAAATTGAAGCGGATTTCCCTTTAATAGAAGTCAAAGATTCAAGTGGGAAGCAAGTAGAAACCGGCAAAACCTCCGTTTCTAAAAAGAATAATCATATGGTTGAGGCTTCTCTACCAGCTGATTTAAAAGCAGATGTCTATTCTGTTTCATGGCGTGTTGTATCAGCGGATGGACATGCAGTGACGGGGATAATTTCTTTTAAGTTAGGTAACACGAAAGCGACGTTCCAAGCTTCGGAAGTTCCTTCAAGTGGAGCGGACTTGCAAATTAGTTCGATTCAAAAAGCCATTTTATACATAGGGTTTTCGTTGTTTATCGGTGTGCTTGTTTTTGGGTTAGGGCTTTATCCACGAAAAGAACAGATATCAGACAAAATTTCTGGACGTTTGAAAAAAGTAACGTGGATAGCGCTAGCACTTCTAGGTGTGGCTCTCTTCATGCAGCTTTTCGTACAGACAAGTATCACAACAGGCGTTTCCATCAGTGAAAGTTTTGGACCGAGTAAGTTAGCTGCTTTTTTGACTACGAAAACAGGTTATATTTGGATTAGTGAATTTGTCGCATGGCTTCTACTTGCCATTTTTACCATCATGATGTTCTTAAAAAAGAAACAATGGAGCTGGTTCGCGCTTTTGACCGAGAGTGTATTAATCGGGTATTTGATTTTTGCGAAGGCTCAGAATGGACACGCTGCAGCCAGTGCCGATAAAATAGTAAGTATCACCGCTGATATGCTCCATATGATTGCTGCAAGCGTCTGGGTTGGCGGGATTTTAGTGCTTTTATTCGTATTACCTCGGACTGGGAAAGCGCGCGAAGTTTGGAGCCGGTTTGCGATAGTAGCGATCATTGCAGTCGCCTCCATCTTAGTCAGCGGTCTATTAATGGCAGTGATGAACATCGGTCAAATGGCCAATTTATTTACAACCAACTACGGAAAAATACTTCTTTTCAAAATTGGCTTATTTTTACTAATGGCACTACTAGGGCTAGGGCATTACATATATATCAAACTCAAAAACCAACGATTGCCATTCAAAACCATTTTGATGGAACTTATCATTGGAACCCTTATCCTTGTTGTCGCAAGTATTTTAACCAACGTACAAACACCGCCACCGCCTGCTCCGAAAGCGTTTGATGAAACAATCGCTGCAGAAGACGCAAAGGCAAAAATCAATTTACGTGTGGAACCAGCAACTGTTGGGCAAAACCAGTTTATCATCACATTTACTTCAGCAGATGGTACTACCAAAACAGATTTTGAACAAGTGACGATTACAACAAAATCTACTAAAACAGATGAAAAATCAACTTTCCAAGCCAAACTTGCAAATGATACGCAATACTTTGCAGAGGGGCTGTATATTAATCAAACCGGAAAATGGGAAATCACGGTTCATGGTTTGACAAAAGATTTTACCGATATAAATCAAACATTTACAACCAATATTACACAGTAAAGGGGAAAAAATAATGAAAAAAATTATGAGCTCCATCGTCGTTTTATTAGCTGTCTTTATCATTCCGTTTCAAGCGAGCGCACATGTCTCTGTATTACCGAGCGAATCGACCGTAGACTCCTGGGAAACCTACACAATGAAAGTACCATCAGAAAAAGATGTCGCCTCTAAAAAAATCGTTTTAAAAGTAGAAAAAGGTGTATCATTCGAATCTTATGAACCAGTGCCAGGCTGGACAACTACAGTAGATAAGAAAAATGGCACAGTAACATGGCAAACAGAAGGCAACGGAATTGAAAAAGGCCAATTCCAGCGCTTTAGTTTTATTGCTAAAAATCCAAGTGAAGAAGAGGAAATTGCTTGGAATGCCTATCAATATTATGAAGATGGCTCCATCGTTGAATGGGTTGGCGCAGAAGATTCTGAGACACCACATGCTACAACGAAAATTGTTAAGGAATCTTCAAAGACAACAACTGGCTCGCATGGAGAAGTAGTGGCAGGAGCAGAGAACACAGCAGGGGATACAAGCAGCAGTGGTGATAATACGATTTTATTATGGACTGCAGTAGCTATGAGTGTTATAGCGCTTATCACGGGAATTCTTGCTATCTTAAGCCGAAAAAAATAACTTCAAAGGAGTAAGCAGATGGAACGGAAAATCATGCATTTAGCAGTTGGCAAGCCAAAAGAAATTATTCTTTCAAATAACAAACGGATGATGACGGGTATCGAAAAAAAGCTTGTACAATCCGCCAATCTAACCACTACTGGTTTTGAAAATGATGCACCGCATAATTTGAAATATCACGGTGGGGAGGATCGTACGGTTTGTATTTACCCATACGAACATTACGCGAAATGGGCAGAAATGTTTGGCGAAGAGCTACAAGTAACTGCTTTTGGTGAAAATCTCATTACTACGAATATGTTGGAAAGCGCTGTTCAAATTGGTGATAAATTCCAGATTGGTGAAACTGTTATCCAAATAACGGAAGCCCGAAACCCTTGTAGTACAATTGAAAAGTTCAATGGAATCCCCAATCTCTATAAAGCAATCCACAAAACAGGGCTTACTGGGTACCTGTGCCGAACGATTACCCCTGGAATTATACATGCAACGGATGAAATCAAACAAATTCATCAAGAATCACACGGCGTAACAGTAGCCTTTTGCCATGAAAAAGTATTGCATAAAAAAGGAACAAAAGAAGAATTAGAACGGATTTTGGCAGTAGAAGCCTTATCTGAACGTTACCGTGAGCAAGTCGAAAAACAAATAAAAAAGTGATAGCATCATTCGCTATCACTTTTTGCATTTTCATCTGCTAATTCTTTTTTTCGTAATGTCAAAAACTGCTCTACTACAGCAATTTCTTCTTTCGTTAAATCCGGCGTATCTGCAATTAATTGGGTAATCTTACTGGCTCTTTGTGTGCTAGAAGCAGTAGTTTTCTTTGCCCGGAAAAAGTTAGTAATAGTACTAGTTATCATCCCGATAAACGCTATACCAAACAGCATCATTATCGAAGCCAAAATCCGTCCGATTGGCGTGACAGGAACAATATCCCCGTAACCAACTGTTGTCGCAGTCACAATCGCCCACCAAAGTGCGTCAGGATAATTGTTTATTTCGGGTTCGATAAAAACCATCGGAACAGGAATGATAATCACAAGTAACACAAAAATCATTAAAAATCGATTTAAACCATTAGAACGGAAAAAGCTATAAATCGGTACAATATACCGTCTCCCCATCGCAGTAATACTTAAAAGATGGACAAAACTAACAATCCGAGCCGCTCTAAACCCACCGTAAAATGGAATGATTGCAATGAGTTGAAACGGATGCGTTTTTACATAATGCCATTTATTATCAGCCCGGTAAAGTCGAACCAGATAATCAAGCGTAAATATCACCCAAATAATCCAATTTAAAATAAATGTAAAGCTGTTTCTGTATGGTAATAGAGCAAGGGAAAGTACTATGAGAATAAGCATAAAAGTCTCATAAATCATTTTTCTCTTTGTTTTATCCAAGTTATCCACCTCGTTTGACTTATACTCTCACTTATTTTAGCATAAAACGACGCAAAAGCCGTAGATAAATAAAAAAAGCTGACAACAAAAAGTTGCCAGCCGTTTTCCTTATTTTATTCGTAGTCGATTACTTTTACTTCTTGAGGCCAGTAAGCACAAGTAGCAAAGTAAAGCGAAGAGCATCGTAATAATTAAGCTATGGGCAAGCGCGATATACAAGTTCACTCCTGTATAAACAGACAGCGCCCCAGTAACGGCTTGAAGTGCAATAAACACAAGCGACAAAACCATGCTAAAAGTAAGCACGCGGTATCTTCTGTAATCCCGGAACACAAGCCAAGTTACATAAAGCAACCACACGATTAAAATAAATGCGGCTAATCGGTGGAAGTACTGCACATAGTCTTGTACAGAAGTAGGCATGATAAAGTGCCCATTTTCAAAAGGCCAAACTGGAACAGCCATACTTGCTTTTTCATGCCGTACAAGCGCACCAGTATACACAGCTAAGTAGGTGTAAATTGTCAGTGCGTAAATATTAATGCGTAATTTCGTCCCCATCACGAGGTTTCTAGCATCGAATTTCCGGTCTACCTCAAAAATCATCAAGGCAAGCAATACAATCGAAGCATAACAAATGATCGAAATTCCAAAGTGTAGCGCCATGATATACGGATTTTGTCCCCAAACAACAGCCGCCATTCCCATTAACGCTTGAATAATTAGAAACAGAACCGCAATAATTGCAAGTGGTTTTGTTTCGCGACGATTTTTCATATAAATCCAAGCACAAATTGCTAAAACAATAACAAAAATCGAACTGATTCCTGTCGTCATTCGGTGCATGAATTCAATTAATTTTTCCGGAGTAACATCTGTTAAACGAACTAACTGCCCATTACATAGCGGCCAACTATTACCGCAGCCATCAGCTGAACCAGTTTTCGTCACGAGCGCTCCTCCAAACACAACGACCGTCATACAAATAATCGTTAGTACGGACCAAACTTTCAAGAATTTTTTCATTATCTACCAATCTCTCCTTTAGATGCGTGTGAGATTTTACTAAAATTTGAGTTTATGTATAAGTTCATGAGTACACATCAAACTAATTGTAGCGTGTTTATTTGAAGAAGTAAAGCGTACAAGACTAAAGCCGATTTATTGACAAAAGGGGCGTATTTTTCACATAATAAGGGTATAGGATATCTATCAGTTCGCAATCACTGGTTTATATCAGCAAGTGTTAGGGGGAGAAAAAGTGAATCAGATAGAAAAGACTGGGGAGTTATCGGCGAGTAGATTTACTGTTCGTGATTTTACCGAGCTTGTGAAAATTGGTATCGTGAATTCCAATACGATTACTGCTTTTACAGGAATGTGGTTAGCCTTTCAGTTAAATGGAATTTCTTTTATTCAAAATGTAGACGTGATATTTTTTACTATCGTCGGTTCAGCACTTATTGTCGCTGCTTCGGGCGCTTTTAACAATGTCATCGACCGTGATATTGACGGAATTATGGAAAGAACAAAAAATAGACCAACAATGACCGGGAAAATTTCTGGTAAGCGTGCGCTAATGGTCGCGCTTGTGCTAGGTGTTGTCGGTACAATTATGTTATTTATGACAACTTGGCAAGCAGGAGCTCTTGGCGTTATCGGGGTCTTTTTGTATGTGGTCGTTTATTCGCTATATGCAAAAAGAAAATTAGTTAGTAACACTGTCATTGGTAGTTTTTCAGGTGCCGTACCGCCACTGATTGGTTGGTTTGCAGTTGAACCATCCTTTAGCATCGTACCAATCATGTTGTTTCTCGTAATGTTTTGTTGGCAACCGCCGCATTTTTATGCGATTGCAATTAAACGGAAAGAGGAATACGCAGCTGCTGGGATTCCAATGTTACCAGTAGTAAAAGGCATTGAACGCACAAAGAAAAGCATGTTTTTCTGGGTGATTTTATTAACTATCCTACCGTTCTTTATGTTTGAACTAGGTATCGTTTATGTTGTTTTAGCAACGTTACTGAACATCGGTTGGTTAGCCCTTAGTATATACGGCTTTAAAATGGAAGATAGTATTAAATGGGCTAAATGGATGTTCGTTTACTCATTAAATTACATGACAATTTTATTCGTAGCAATGGTAGTTATTTCGATTTTCCTATAAAAATAAAAAACAATTATGAAGAAGCGTGCAATACTCGTTTCTTTGTAATTGTTTTTTTATGATTTTTAAAGCTTTTCAAATAATAATAGTATTGGTAAAATGAAAGTTACATCAAGAAAACAAAATACTGCCGAGGAGGGCAAAATGTGAAGTTTATAATGCGAGTAGCTGTGCTATTAATCATTTGCCTGTTCATTGGATACAACACAGATCTTTTTTTTAGTAAATCAGTAGAGAAAAATACAGCAGAGGATATAGCGACAAAGTCTAATTTTCCTGATAATAAAAAAACAACAAATGAAAATCCGAAACAAGTGCAAGATAGTTCCAGCTTGGCAAGATTTATTAATAAAAACGTAAGCGACTTAAAGAAAGAGTTTGGTAATCCGGTGCGTGTCGATAAAACAGCATACGGTTATGATAATTACATTTATAGCCAACCAGGAACAAGTTATATGCAAGTTGGTGTAACAAACAATGTCGTCCAAACGATTTATGCACTAGGGCAAGACTTAAATGTTATGCCATATACGATTGGTATGTCCACCGAAAAAGTATTTACCGATGCCAATTTGCAGTCGGAAATATCCTTCAACTATAAAGACAGCTACTATAAATTCGAACTTTCTGAGGAAGACTTAAATGCCCGCCCGATTGTTAACATTGGAAGTGGTGTTTATGCGCAACTGAATTTCGATAAATTTAAGTCAAAACTGATTAGTGTTCGTTACCTCAATAAATTATCCTTCATCAAAATGCGCCCCTATGAATTATCTTACCAAGGTGAAATTTATGAAGAAAAGTTGTCACCAGCTGATTGGAATGCGATTGATGACGCTTCTAGTAAACAAGTTCTAGAAGTCACTAATGTTATTCGTGATCGCTACGGGGTAGAAGAAGTTGCTTGGGACGAGTCTGTTGCAAAAGTAGCTTATGGACATAGTGTTGATATGAAGAAAAACGACTATTTTGACCATACTTCCCCTACGCAAGGAGATCTAAGCAAACGACTTAGTAAAGGGGACGTCAAATATACTAAAGCTGGTGAAAATATCGCCTATAACTATGTCGATAGCGCAGCAGCAGTGGAAGGTTGGCTCAACTCCAAAGGCCACAGAGAAAATTTACTAGATGATTCATATACCTATATGGGTGCAGGAACCTATCAAAAATACTATACGCAAAATTTTATTATTAAGTAATAGTTCTATGGTATAATAAAAAAGTAAGTAATATGGAGGTGGCTAGATTTGCTCGCTACAATGGAAAATATGGCGCTACTCGATTTATCGGATGAGCTTGCTAGCATGATTCTAAACTCCGAGGAAGTGCAAAACTACAAAAGTGCCAAAGAAGCGTTATTAAATGACGCTAATTCGCAAAAAAATATTCGTCAATTTATACGAATAAAAGAACAATACGAGGAAGTACAGCGGTTCGGCCGGTATCATCCTGACTATAAAGAAGTAACCAGAAAAACTCGCGCTTATAAACGCGAAGTTGATATGGATCAAAATGTGGCAGCTTTTCGCCGTGCAGAGATGGATTTGCAATCTCTCTTGGACGAAATCAGTCTGCTCCTCGCAAGTGCAGTTTCAGAGAATATCAAAGTGCCAACGGGTAATCCGTTTTTTGAAACAAAATCTGCTTGTTCTACAGGTGGATGTGGCAGCGGGGGAGGCTGCGGTTGTTCAGCGTAAAGCTTATCCTAAAAAGAAGGGGCTTAAACAATGGAAAATGATAGACAAGCTATCGTCGTTTGGATGAATCATCTCAAACAAGTTAGATCTTTGAAGCGATTTGGAAATGTGCATTACGTATCGCGTAAGTTAAAATATGCGGTGTTGTATTGTGATATGGCTGAAGTAGAAGATATCTCTAACAAAGTTTCTCGTTTTCATTATGTGAAACGCGTGGAAATGTCTTTCCGCCCGTTCTTAAAAACAGAATACGAATCCAAAAAAGAAATGATGTACGAACACAAAAACGAAGATGTGCAAATCAGTATTTAATCAAAACGGCGAGACTATTTCAACTAGTCTTGCTGTTTTTTTGCATCTATTTATGATAAAGTAAAAAAGACATTGAAGTAAAGGTTGTGGAAAAACATGAGAGTCATTGCAGGAGAACGTAAAGGACACGCTTTAAAAGCTGTTCCAGGAAACAATACGAGACCAACGACAGATAAAGTAAAAGAATCCTTATTTTCGATTATTGGTCCCTTTTTTGATGGAGATATAGTACTGGATTTATTTGCTGGTAGTGGCGGGCTTGGAATTGAAGCATTGAGTAGAGGCGCCGAACGAGCGGTTTTCATTGACCAAGCAACTCTCGCGATTAAAACAATCCGCCAAAACTTAGAAGGATGCCATTTTACAGAACGCGCGGAAGTATACCGAAATGACGCCGAACGAGCACTCAAATTACTCCATAAAAACGAGTGGAAATTCGACCTTGTTTTCTTAGATCCACCATATAAAAAGCAACAATTAGAAAAATTACTAGGAACTTTAGAAAAATTAGAATTAGTTAACGAAAATGGAAGAATTATTTGCGAGCATGACAAAGAAGCTATCATGCCAGATACAATTGGTAAATTCGAGAAAATCAAATCAGTTTCTTATGGTATTACGGTTTTATCTATATTTGAATTTCAGGAGGCGTAGAAATGGGTGACAAAATTGCCGTTATTCCCGGGACATTTGATCCGATTACAAATGGTCACTTAGATATTATTGAACGTGCAGCGAAAATTTTTGATGTGTTATATGTGTCTGTTTTAAACAATTCATCCAAAAAACCACTTTTCACGATAGAAGAGCGAATGGAAATGATCAAACAAGTAACCGCTCATTTGCCAAATGTTCAAGTGGAAAGTGCAAGCGGATTAACGGTTGATTATGCTGCTACGCGCGGGGCTACAGCCATTGTTAGAGGGCTTCGAGCGGCGAGTGATTTCGAATACGAGATGCAAATTGCTTCGATGAACCGAACGCTAAATGCGGATATCGAAACTTTTTTTGTCATGACTAATACGAAATATTCTTTTTTAAGTTCCAGTATGGTAAAAGAAGTAGCGCAGTATCAAGGCGATATCAGCGAACTTGTACCAGAAAGTGTGAACAAAGCAGTACAAGCAAAATTCAAGTAAGTAGGAGATGGACAAAAAATGCGTAAAGAGTGGAAAAAAATAACGGCGATAGTGCTGTTAATTATTATTATAGCGGGCTTTTTTATTCCAGTTCCGTATTATATTTCAAAACCTGGTGGGACCGAAGAACTTGCACCACTCGTTACGGTTGATAACCATCCAAATAAAAAAGACGGTTCGCTCAGTCTAGTAACGATTGCGATGGGAAAAGCAAACATTTATACATATATGACTGCTAAATTTTTGCCATATCATGAGCTAGAAAAAGATAGCGATATCAAATACGAGAATGAAACTGACGAAGAATATAACGTTCGCCAAATGCAAATGATGAACGAATCCAAAAATAATGCCATTCAAGTGGCCTATAAAGCTGCCGATCAAGAAGTAAAAGTCACTTATGATGGCGTATACGTATTAAGTGTAAAAGAGGACGTTCCAGCAGCCGATGTCCTTCACGCTGGCGACCTAATCACAGAAATTGACGGGAATGCGTTTAAATCAAGTCAAGAATTTATTGATTATATCCACAGCAAAAAAGTGGGAGACACAGTCAAAATCAACTATAAACACGGCAACAAAAATGAACAAGCCAATATCAAATTAACAGCAATTGATAAAAAGGGCACTCCAGGAATCGGTATCACGCTTGTGGACGATGAAAAAATCACCGCAGATCCAACGGTGAAAATCGACTCTGAAAAAATCGGTGGTCCATCTGCCGGCTTAATGTTCAGTTTAGAAATTTACAGTCGTTTCCAAAAAGATGATCTTACAGATGGTAAGAAGATCGCCGGAACTGGTACGATTGACCCTGATGGAACTGTTGGTAGAATCGGTGGAATTGATCAAAAGGTTGTTGCCGCAGATAAAAGCGGTGCAAAAATTTTCTTCGCTCCAAATGATCCAATTACCGAAGAGATGAAGAAAAGTGATCCGAGTATTGAAAGTAATTACGATACAGCAGTTAAGACAGCGAAAGACATTGACTCCAAAATGAAAATCGTTCCAGTGAAAACTTTCCAAGATGCTGTGGATTATTTAGAAAAACTACAATAAAAAAGCCGTTTTGTCTACTATAGACAAAACGGTTTTTAATTAAAGATATTTGGCAGTTAATGATTGTTTGTTTTCAAGTAAATCAAGCGGAGCGCCTTCGAAGATAATTTGCCCACCAGCACTTCCGCCTTCTGGGCCAAGGTCGATAATCCAGTCTGCGTTACGAATAATATCGACATTATGTTCAATGACAATAACGGTATTTCCTTTATTTACAAGTGAGTGGATAATCGTTAAAATATGTTCGATATCTGACATATGAAGGCCAGTCGTCGGTTCATCCATAATATAAATCGACCCTTTTTTATGGAGCTCATTGGCGAGTTTCAAACGTTGGCACTCACCGCCTGATAAGGTGCTAAGTGCTTGGCCAAGCGTGACGTAACCAATTCCTACCTCTTCCATTGCCTCAATTTTCTTCAGGATTTTTTTGTCCGTAAAGAAATCGAGTGCTTCTGATACAGTTAGTTCTAACACATCGCTAATGGATTTCCCATTTAGCTTATATTGCAAAACAGAATCTTGGAATCGCTTGCCATGGCAGACTTCGCAAGGTGTGCGAATCGAATCCATAAAAGCTAAATCCATCGTTGTGAAACCGAGTCCTTTACAGTTTTCGCAAGCGCCTTTGGAATTGTAACTAAAGAGCGATGGGCTGACATCATTTTCTTTTCCAAATGCTTTTCGAATCGGGTCCATTATTCCAGTGTAGGTGGCAGGATTGGAGCGAATATTGGCATGAGCAGCTGATTGGTCGATTACTATCGCATCTGGATACTCTTTTAGGAAAACAGAATGAACCAAGGTACTCTTACCCGAACCAGCCACGCCAGTTATTACAGTAAGTACTTCTTTTGGAATGTTGGCTTGAATATCCTTTAGGTTAAAGCGACTACTTTTTTTAGTTATTAAAAAGCCTTTTGGTTGTCGCGGTTGGCTATTAATTGGTAAATGGCGATGGAGGAACTGGCCAGTTAGTGTGTCTGATTTCAGCAAATCTGTGTAACTTCCGACAAACTGAATCTCGCCGCCATGTTTTCCTGCGTGCGGCCCTACATCGACAATATGGTCGGCAATTTTGATTACATCTGGGTCATGTTCCACAACGAGAATCGTATTGCCTTTGTCACGCAATTTCACGAGTAAATCATTGAGTCGGTGGACATCCCGTGGATGAAGACCGATACTTGGCTCATCAAAAATATAAAGCAAATCAGTTAAGCTACTATTTAAATGACGAATCATTTTGACACGTTGTGATTCACCACCAGAAAGAGAAGCCGTTTGGCGGTCAAGTGTCATATAACCAAGACCAATATCAATCAAATGTTGCAATCGTTCTGTGACACTTTTGACCATTGGAGCGGCGATAGGGTCATCAATACTTGCAATCGTTTCTTTTAATTCATCTAATTGCATCGCTGTGAAGTCAGCGATATTTGCGCCATTGATTTTACAAGATAATGCTTGCGCGGAGAGTCTTGTGCCTTCACATGTTGTACAAGGCGCAATATGGGTGAATTTATCGACACGTTTTTTAGTAGAGGCTGACATTTCGCCTTCTTTTTGAATATACAAACGATTGAATTTTGGAATCAACCCTTCATATGTAGCGTTCATGCTTCCCATGGGTGTTTCTAGAAAAACTTTCATATCTTTCCCGTGTAACAACATCTCATATTCTTCGTCCGTATAATCTTTTATTTTTTTATTCACATCAAAAAAACCGGAATAAGCATAGGAATTCCAGTACCATGAATCTACCGAAAACGTCGGAAATAAGATGGCGCCTTCTTTAAGTGATTTATTTGGATCAAGTAATTTGATTAAATCAACCGAAACTTTTTGACCAACACCATGGCAATCAGGGCACATACCAGCGGGGTCGTTAAAAGAAAATAAATTTGCTGTCCCGATGCTAGGCTTGCCGACACGCGAGAAAAGTAATCGCAAAATCGAATTAATATCCGTGATGGTACCAAGGGTGGAGCGGGAATTACCGCCAAGTCGTTTTTGATCAATAATAACAGAGGTGGAGAGGTTTTCAATTGAATCTGCGTCTGGCTGCGTATACTTCGGAAGGAAATTACGAAGATAGGCGCTGTAGGTTTCGTTTAACTGTCTTTGCGATTCTGTGGCAATAGTTTCAAATACAATAGAAGATTTCCCAGAACCAGATACACCAGTAAAAATAGTGATTTTTCGTTTGGGGATATCTAGCGAAATATTTTGGAGATTGTTTTCACGAGCTCCTCTTAATCGAATATATTCTTGTACCATACACATACCTCCTGTTTTTTGAGTCGGACAAATATCTTAGCAAAATAGCCCCATAAAAGTCAATCAAAAACCTTGTAAAGATTACAAGGTTAAAATTGGTGGAATATGAAAGTCGCCAGCTTGATAATTTTCCAGTCCTTTTACGAGTGTATAAATGTTTGTCGCACGTATTTCTTCCTCTAAAAGTCCAGGGGGTGCTTTGGAAACAGTCGTGACAATAGGAAGAGGAATATTTTTCTTATGAAGCGATAAATATTGTTGACCCGTTTTATTCATGCCGAGTATTCGGATGTAAGGGGAGCTAGCTTTACTCTTTACATTTAGTAAAATTTGTAAAGCCGTTCGTTGTAATCGCGCATTACTGTATCGTTTTGTTTTGGTTAATTCTATAAAATCAGAGAAGTTTTGCGCTTTAGTCGCTGCTTGCTGCATTCGGTTTTGAATTCCTTCACTAACGCCGCGGATTCTTTCCAGTTCTTCTGCGCTTGCATGAACTAACCGATATTGCAGGAATGGCCAATAATCTGCCCACGATAAAAATGGTCCCTCATAATTGCGTAAAATAGCTATAGAAGAAACAGGGAGATATTGGCGAGCTTCTTCTAACTTCCCAGCAAGTATTAATTTTCGAATCGCGGTCGCACTTGCGATTTGGTCATGACCCGCTTCCTCGTCGTGGTATCCTGCATGTTCACGAGGAATAGTTTGAAGAGAAATGGACGGGTTTTGTTTCTGAACAGCAAGCGCATAGTGGAAACCGAGAATGTTATTAGGTTTCGTGATATCCAACAAGTTTTGGCCGAACAATTGTTTAAAAGCTTCTGTATAAGCTCTAGCATAAGAAGTTTTCTTATCAACTAACGCCAGCTGAATCGCTTCATCAAAACGGGTTTCGTTTTCGACTACTTTTTTCGCAGCAAATGTAAAATCTTCCGCAACTCCATGTTCACTGCCAAAAAACAGCGTATCGACATGAACAGCATCTAAAATACGAACTGCCTCTTCTGCAAAAATCGTTGCATGTTGTGTCGCAAATGAAACTGGAAGCTCAATAACCATATCAACGCCAGCAGCGAGCGCCATCTTCGCACGTTCCCATTTTGGAATGATTGCTGGTTCACCGCGCTGTACAAACGAGCCACTCATTACAGCTATCACCACATCTGCTTGAGTTAATTCGCGCGCCTTATTTAAATGTAGTTTATGCCCATTATGAAAAGGGTTATATTCCACCACAATTCCAGTTGCTTTCATTTCGGTTCCCTCCTTTAGATAATCTATTTTAGCATAAAATGAAGGCAGTGGTTTTGCTCCCCGAAAAAGCATTGACAAAAGCCTTTAAAAAAGCTATAATATTTTGTGTTGCGCTTGGAGTGATGTAGGATGAAATGGTCTATCAGTCAATTAAAAAAATATCGTGACAGCAACTTCACGATTAATGAAAAAGCTGACCTAAAAAAGTTCTTTCAAGAGAACAATATAGACGTTCGTGATGCAAGCCCCGTAGAAGTAACTGGGGAACTAATTGTACACCCAGAAGAAGTTACTGCTAACCTAACAATGAAAGGTGAGTGGACGCTTCCATGTGCTCGTACATTAGAGGATGTTATTTATCCTTATGAAGTGCATGCGACGGAAACCTTTGTGAAATCCAAAGAACAAGTTCTAGATGAATCTTGGCATGTGATGGAACAGGATATGGTCGATTTAACCCCTGTAGTAGAAGAACTTTTACTTGTTGAAATTCCAATGCAAGTTTTCAGTGAAGACGCACTCGAAATGAGTAATCTTCCACGAGGCAATGAATGGGAAATGAAAACAGAAGAAGGTAACCTACTAGAACAAATAGCAAAAGAACCAAAAGTGGATCCTCGTCTTGCGGGATTAGCCAATTTTTTCGATGAGAAAAAAGAAGACTAAACTCCCCGTGAAGCTGGAATATATTAAGGAATTTATTTTTCTTAGATTAACGATACAAGTACTTAGTTATCGTCAAGGAGGTGTAAGGAAATGGCAGTACCTTTTAGAAGAACTTCAAAAGCCAAAAAGCGTAAGCGTCGTACACACGTTAAACTTCAACTTCCGGGCATGAACGAATGCTCGAATTGCGGCGAATACAGACTTTCCCATCACGTATGCCCAGAATGTGGACAATATGATGGCAAAGATGTAGCAAACAGCTAATATTGTTAAAAGCAGGTGACGTTTCACTTGTTGAAGACGAACCTCGAAAGACGCCATGGGTCTTTCGAGGTTTTTGTTTGCGTACAGAAGTGCAAAAGAATGCTACTTCTGATAAAATAAAAGCATTAACCAATATGGAGCTGAACTAAATGGCGAACCAACTAAAAGTAGGAATTATTGGAGCAGGAGCGATGGGGCTTTTATACGCAGCAAATTTTGCCGATAGATCGGCGCTCACTCTTTTTACACGGAGAAAAGAACAAAGTGATTTATTAAATAAAAAAGGACTTTCTTTAAAGGATCGTTCCGAACTAAAAAATATACATATACAAGCTGCGGAAATAACGGATACGGAAAAGTTATCCGAACAGCAATTATTAATTATTGCAGTTAAACAATATTCACTAAACGCCATTTTGCCAGTACTACAAAAAATCTCGGAACAAGTACCACTACTATTTATTCAAAATGGGGCGGCGCATTTAGATAGCTTAAAGCTACTAGGTGATAAACGAACTATTTTACTAGGTATTAGCGAACATGGGGCAGGACGCGAAGATGATACAACCGTTATTTGGCGAGGTCATGGTCGAACGAAGTATAGCATTTATCAAGGGGAGTTAAGCGACACTCTAACAGACCTACTACATTCGAATCCAAACTTTCCGGTTGAAAAACATGCGAATTATTTAGAAATTATTCAAGAAAAATTATTTATCAACGCCGTAATTAATCCGCTCACAGCAGTTCTTCAAGTTCAGAATGGCAAGCTCCTTGAAAACGAAGAATGGCATGCGCTTTTAAAGGTAATTGTGAAAGAAATACAAACGGTTTTGCCGGTAGAAAATGGACTAGAGAAGGTGGAGGCAATTTGCCAAGTGACAGCACTAAACTTTTCTTCGATGGCGCTTGATCGAATGAATAATCGAATGACTGAAATTGATGGAATCGTGCTACCACTATTAGAAAAAGGAGAGGCACTTCCTACGCTTCGTGCGTTATATCATATAATTAAAGGGTTGGAAGGAGAAAGCGATGTTTGATTGGTTAACTAATTCAACAGCAATGATTATTATTTTACCAGTTGTGGTATTTATTTTGACGATGTTTTTTTCCAGTTTTAAAATAAAGAAAAGCCAGCGGAGAATTATGTTAGCCGCTGACTTATCTACTATTTTCTTGATTATTGCTGTTCATTTTTTCATGATTGTGCTATTTAATCGCTCGTTCTTATTATATATTTTACTGTTTTTATTTATTTTAGGCATTGTGATTGTTGTAATGGCTGCGAAAAAAGAAGGCGAAATACAGTTCCGTAAAATTCTTCGTGGATACTGGCGCCTATGCTTCTTCATTTTTGCATTATTATATGTTGTACTTTATCTTTACGGCATTATTTATAGTCTGATTTTACGTTTTTGAGTAGGTTCGTTTCAATCCATACTTTACTTAAATCAAAATAACCATAAGGGTTTTCAGCAATTCCTTTTATCATGGAATGAAGTGATTGGCTTTTTTCTGGATGATGCAAATAAATTAAATAGTAATTTTCTGTTAGCCAGCGATCAATGTTCGTTTGTAAGACGTCTCTTTTGGAGGCGTCTTTTTCTGTTTTAAACACATCCAGTTTTTCTGTAAGTTCTCTAGTAATGGTTTGATTGAAAAGCTGTTGCGGCAACAGGTAGGGGTTATTTAAGAAGTCTAAATAAGCCATTTCGTCGTCTGCGGCCGGGATTTCTCCCATCATCATGAAGTCGGTTTCTTCTGCTGGGACTTTGGAATAAGAGGCTTCCTGATGGCTAATGATTTTTCGTTCTAAATTGATTCCAAAATCAGTAGCTAGTTCTTGAATCCATTCAGACTCTTTGATAGCTGTGGGGTGTTGGGTCGTTCCAAAAATAACTTTTTCGCCTTGATAGTTTGCTTCTTTTAATAAAGTGTTGATTTTTTCAGGGTGCTTCTTGGGTGGAGTTGATTTTTCGGGATAATAATTAGATGCGACAGTACCATAATTTTCAAAATTTTGTGCGCTTGCTTTTTGACAATCGATGAGATGGTAAATTGCTTCACGAAAAGCTGGGTGTTGGGGAATGCCTTTTCGGTGCGTATTAAAGCAAAGGAAATTAACGCCTACACCAAGTTTGCGTCGTTCTATATAGGCAGGATTTTCCTCGTAATCAACCGAAGTGAACTGCATTGGAATAGTTTTTAAATTATCCCCAGTTTCGGCAGTCCAAAATTCCACACGGTCGAGAATGGGTCTTGCTAAAAAATAGCCATCAAATGCTTCTAAAACTAAACGCTCGTCATTACGCTCTTTAATTCGAAAAGGCCCCGTTGAAATCCATTTATTTTCATCAAAAATAACATCACGTGGCAAAATAGCCATATTTGCTGTGCATAAATAACGAATGAAAAACGCATCGGGCTTTTTTAGACGAACATGGAGGGTGAATTTATTAATGCAGTGAATGGACTTAATTGCTTCCATTTGCCAGAAAGAAACGGATTTGGCTTGCATAGAACGCTTCAAGGTATATTTTACATCTTCGCTATCAAGCATGCGCCCGTGATGAAATAAAACATTTTTTCGTAAGTAAAAGGTCCATTCCGTAAAATCATTCGAAACTTTCCAGTGATGAGCAATGTGGGAGGTAATCTTCTTTTTCTTTTCATCATATTTGACGAGGGAATCACTAATTTGAGTAAGGAGAAATGCCTCCATAGAAACAGAGGTTTGAAGCGGATCTAGGGTAGTGAGTTTGCGGCGAACGATAGAACGAAGAACTTCTTGCTGGTTTTCGGTTACTTGTAAACCGAACATTTGCTGAATTTCAGTAGAGATAGTAGAAAACCAACTTTTAGGGATAGGGAGTTGTAGTAAAAATAAAATATCGCTGAATGCATCCATTGCCAAACTTTGTTCCAAAACCTCCAGGACTTCTACTTCTAGCTGTTTAGGAAAAACAATTTGTGAGACATTTCCGCGTCCTAGTCCAGGTAGATAGGTAAGCCTTTTTTTCGCTTGGTACTGTTGCAATTTTCGCTTGGCATTCTTCGGTGTGCAAAACCAAATAGTGGCCAAGTCGTTTAATTTAAAAGGAACCTTTAAATCGGTACTTCTATTAAATAGATACGCTCGCATAGTGAAATAATCTTTATCCATAACACCACTCCGTTCTAAAAGGGGACAATATCTGACTATGAATACCCTTTTTATATTCGTGTATCCCTTTTATACTAACAGAGAAGTCAGAAAAATTGCAAATGGAGGGAATATCATGTTTAGAGAGTTGCATCCAAATATTCGTGCACGGATATTAATTCAGTTTTTGAGTAAAGTAATCGGTTCGATGATTTTTCCTTTTATGGCGATTTATTTTTCAATGGAGATTAATAGTAGTATTGCTGGGATTCTCTTGATGATGAATGTGTTTGCACAATTTCTTGCTGGTATGTATGGTGGGCATTTAGCAGACTTTATAGGTCGCAAGAAGTTAATGGTCACGGGGGAGTTGCTTAAGGTGTTTGCGTTTCTGGGGATGGTGATTTGCAATTCGCCTATGTTTCATTCGCCGTGGATAACATTCGTGATGTTGCTCGTTATTGGTGTGGCCCAAGGGTTAATTAATCCGGCCGGAGAAGCGATGTTAATCGATGTAAGTACACCGGAGAATCGGTCGTTTATGTATTCTGTTAGTTACTGGGCAAATAATTTATCTATGCTAATTGGAATTATGGTAGGAGGATGGTTTTTTGTAGACTACCTGTTTCCGCTACTAGTTGTCCTGTTCTTCATGTCTTTTGTTACAGCGTGGCTTACAATAAGTTTGATTTCAGAGACTTTGCAGCAGAAGACAATATCACAAAAAGGAACGTACGGATTAATGAAGATGTTTAAAAACTACGGACAAGTATTACATGATTATCGCTTTCTTCTATATACTATTGGTGGAATTGCAATCATGTCAATTGAGTTTCAACGAAGTAATTATATTTCTGTGCGTTTAGCAGAAGATGTAAAAGCGTTACTTGTAAATTTAGGTCCACTCGGGGATATTTCCCTCAACGGGGTTCAAATAGTGAGTGTGCTAACAGCAGTAAATACGCTATGTATTGTGCTTTTTACTGTCCCAATTGCGAGGTTTGTGACGAAAAGGGCGCAACAACCTATTATGTATGTAGGATTTACTTTATTTGCACTCGGGTTCGCTGTTTGCGCTTTTGCGAATAGTTTAGCTGTATTACTTCTAGCAACGGTGGTACTTTCCATAGGTGAATTGCTCTATGTTCCGACCCGTCAAACGATTTTAGCAGCAATTGTGGATGATGATAGAAGGGGTGCATACATGGCATTTAATGGTATTATTTTCCAAATCGGTAAAATGATTGGCTCGGTAAGTCTTGTATTCGCACCTTTTATTGGCAAATATGGAATGGGTGTTTTTACGATTATTCTTGGAATTTTAAGTATCGTGTTTTCGGCCTTAGCTTTAAAATCAGGTTGGGAAAAAGTATTAGCAAAATGATTTTTTGGTTCAAAGTGGGGAATCCCTCCACCGACCCCCACATTGTTTTTTAAGAATAGAAATAGCTGTAAATGGCTTTAAATAAAGGTTTAATCATTCTATGCTTTGGCTGGAATGATTTTTTTTTGCACTTTTTTTAGTTTTGGGTGGTGCGAAGTGGGGAGATGTGGTAAAGTGGTATGTATGAAAGTGGGTGAAGTCTAATGTTCATGGGAGAATATCAACATAACATCGATATAAAGGGCAGATTAATTGTGCCAGCTAAATTCCGTGAGCTTTTGGGGGATAATTTTGTTATAACCCGAGGACTTGATAAGTGTTTATTTGCTTATCCACAAGAGGAATGGAAAAAGCTTGAAGAAAAGCTCCAAACCTTACCACTTACTAAGAAAGATGCTCGTTCCTTTACACGTTTCTTCTTTTCCGGTGCGTCTGAATGTGAACTAGACAAACAAGGCCGGATTAATATTCCATCCAACTTACTACAGTATGCGGATTTGGAAAAAGAAACAGTTATTATCGGGGTTTCTAGTCGTATTGAAATTTGGAGTAAATCAGAGTGGGAAGATGTCTTTAACGAGGCAGAAGAATCTTTTGCTGATTTAGCCGAAAATATGATTGGCTTTGATATTTAAGGGGGTAAACGCATGTTTAAACACGAAACCGTACTACTACATGAAACAGTCGATATGCTTGAAGTAAAACCAGACGGAATCTATGTCGACGCAACACTTGGCGGCGCAGGTCACTCCGAGTATTTACTAAATAAGCTTAATGAAAAAGGGCATTTATTTGCATTTGACCAAGATCAAACAGCAATTGATAACGCAAAAATAAAATTAGCTGATTATAGCGACAAAGTGACTTTTATTAAAGCCAATTTTCGCGATATGAAAGAAGCATTAAATGAGCGTGGTATCGAAGCGGTTGATGGGATTTTGTATGATCTAGGCGTTTCTTCCCCTCAATTAGACGAGAGAGAACGTGGTTTTAGCTACCATCAAGATGCAGCACTAGATATGCGGATGGACCAAGAGCAAGAATTGACGGCAAAAACAGTTGTCAATGAATGGTCTTACCAAGATTTAATTCGTATCTTTTTCCAATACGGCGAAGAAAAGTTTTCTAAACAAATCGCTCGTGAAATCGAACGTCGTCGTGAAGTAAAGCCAATTGAAACAACCGGCGAACTAGTAGACATCATCAAAACAGCTATCCCGGCGCCAGCAAGAAGAAAAGGCGGACATCCAGGGAAACGCACTTTTCAAGCCATCCGAATTGCCGTTAACGACGAACTCGGTGCAGTAGAAGATTCGCTTGAAAAAGCCTTAACTTTATTAAAACCAGGCGGCAGAATTAGCGTAATTACGTTTCATTCTTTAGAAGACCGCATAACGAAGCAATTATTCCAAGAAGCGACAAAAGGACCAGATTTACCACCAGGTCTTCCTGTCATTCCAGATGAATATAAACCAGATTTCAAACTTGCGACAAGAAAACCAATCGTACCAAGTGAAGAAGAACTGGAACAAAATAACCGAGCGCGTTCTGCAAAATTACGCGTAATCGAAAAAATTATGAAATAGCAGGAGTTGAAAAAAAGTGAGCAATGTCGCCTATAAATCGAATCTCGAGCCAAATAGAGTACATAGGGAAGCGGAACAACCTAAAAAACAAATCCTAAAACGTGGTCAAATGACACTTGGAGAAAAAGTAATCATCACGATTGCGCTTGCGATTGTTTTAGTTATTGCTTTTCGTATAATTAGCGTACAAGCCCAAATTTACACAGTGAACCAAGAAATTCAAACAAAAGAAACCAAAATTCTCGAACAACAAAAATCAAATGAAGACTTAAAAGTAGAAGTAAAAGATCTAGGGAGATATGAACGTATTTTAAAAATCGCTAAAGAAAAAGGGTTAAAACTTGATGGCGATAATGTGAAAGTGGTAGATGGTCAATGAAACGGCGTATAGGTAACATGAGAAGGGGAGCTCTTGTGCTTTTTATCTTTTTCACAATTCTCTTTCTCTTGGTTTCTGGCCGTTTTCTTTATTTGCAAATTACGGGAGAAGCAAATGGGGTACCTCTTGCAGCAAAAGCATCCAAACAACATTTAAAAAGCAGTGTTCTCGAAGCAAAGCGCGGCTCCATATTAGATCGTAAAGGAGAAGTGTTAGCGGAGGATACGGCTTCTTACACGATTGCAGCGGTTGTTAGTGACAAACTTTCCAAAACAACGAAAAATCCAATGCGTGTCGTTAATGAAGAAAAAACGGCGCAAGTTCTTGCTAAATATATTCCTATGGATGAATCTGATATTCTTGATAAACTGAACGAAAAAGGAAAATATCAAGTCGAATTCGGTTCCGCTGGGAAAAATATTTCTACAGAAACAAAGGCAAAAATCGACAAAGAAAAATTACCAGGCATTGAATTTACTCGCCAATCAGAACGTTTTTATCCTAATGGAACATTCGCGACACAACTAATTGGTTTTGCGCAACAAGAAGAAGAGAAGAATACTACAATTTTAGAAGGTAAAATGGGTATCGAGTCCCGTTATAACGATATTTTAACAGGTAAAAACGGTAAGATTGATTACAGTACAGACAGAATGGGCTATATTTTGCCTAATTCTAAAAATAAAGTAACCGAAGCAAAAGATGGCAAAGATATTACGCTGACGTTAGATAAAAAAATTCAAACCTTTTTAGAAGACACGATGACCACAGTTGATGCAAAATACAAACCAAAAAACATGATGGCTGTTGTAGCTGATCCAAAAACAGGCGAAATTTTAGCTATTAGTCAACGTCCTTCTTTTAATCCAGCTGATCGGTCTACTATTACTGGAAATAGTTCTAGTATTTGGCAAGATTTGCCTGTTGAGTACGCTTATGAGCCAGGATCGGTAATGAAAATCATCTCCCTTGCTTCTGCGATTGATACAAATGTCTATAATCCGAATGATTACTATCAATCTGGTTCTTATAGAGTTGGCGATATCGCAATTCATGACCATAACAACGGAAATGGTTGGGGTTCTATTACGTACCGCGAAGGTGTGGAGCGCTCTAGTAACGTTGCATTTGCCAAACTTTTAAACAAAATGGGAACTGATACATTTAAAACATATTTAGACAAGTTTGGCTTTGGGAAGAAAACCGGTATTGCTTTACCGAATGAAACTAATGGAAAGATTCTATATAACTATCCAATTGAAAAAGTTACAACTGTTTTCGGACAAGGAACAACCGTTTCAATGATGCAAATGATTCAAGCAGCGTCAGCTATCGCAAGTGATGGCACGATGAAAGAACCTTATGTTGTTTCAAGTGTTAAAGATCCAAACACAGGTGAAACAACGGATACTAAAACAAAAATCGCTGGTAAACCAATTAGTGCCGAAACCGCTAAGAAAACACGTGACGAATTAAAAAACGTTATTAGCGGACAAAATGGTACAGGTAAATTATATGCGATTCCTGGATACGATGTAGCAGGCAAAACCGGTACATCACAAATTCCAGATCCAAAAACAGGTAAATACATGACTGGCGCAGATAATTATATATTTTCCTTCTTAGGAATGGCACCAGCGGATAATCCAGAGTTAGTTATTTACGTAACGATGCAACAACCACAATTATCTGGTAGCCAAACAGGCGGCGAAGCAGTATCAGAAGTTTTTAACCCTGTCATGAAGAATAGCCTACAATATATGAACATCAAACCAGGCGAGGTAGAAAAACTGGCTTCTGAAAAAGTACCAGTTTTAGCAGGTAAAACAGTAGATGAAGCTAAAAAAGCAGTGCAAGATAAAGGATTGGAACCAATCGTTGTCGGTAACGGCAAAAAAATTGTCCAACAACTGCCACAAGCAAACACCGAAATCCTGCAAGGACAAAAAGTTATTTTAATGACAGATGGAGACATGACTGCGCCTGACATGGTAACTTGGTCGAAAGATGATGCACTGAAAGTTTCTGAAATAACCGGCATTCCATTTGAATTTACTGGAAGTGGTTATGTGAAGAGCCAGAGCGTTTCTGCGGGTAGCGTGATTAATAGTGAAACGAAAATGAAACTAACTCTCGCTCCGCCAGAAGAAATTGGTGATTTTAATCAAAATCATGATCAAGATACGGCAGAAAAAAATAAAAAAGCAACTGACATCCAAGAGAATGCCGGTATCGGTGATTTGCTCAATTAATAATAGGAAGATAGAAGTATGTCAGCTTTACAAAGTGGCATACTTCTAACTTTAAATGCAATCTGTGTCTTTTGTCGTGGTAGATATAGTTTGTTGTTTTTGCTAAGATAGAAAAGGATTCTTTTTGGTTTTAGCAAAAATAACAGGAAGAATAAGTTTGAGGAGATGGCAAGAATGAAGTTAAATGAACTAATGCAAGCTATCCCGGTTTATACTGGCGAGGCAAGTGAAACAATCGAAATTAGCCATATCGCCCAAGATAGTAGAAAAGTAAAACCTGGGACATTGTTTATTTGTATAGACGGAGAATTAGTGGATGGACATCAATTTGCGTCACGTGCAGTAGAACTCGGAGCTGTAGCAATTATCGCGGAAAATCAATTAGATGTATCGATTCCTGTCATTTATGTAAGAGATTCCAAACGCGCTATGGCGATGCTAGCCGATTATTTTTATGGTTCACCAACCCAAGCATTAAAACTCGTTGGGATTACTGGGACGAATGGTAAGACGACCGTGAGCCACTTAGTCGAACAAATCGTGCGCGAAAATGGGGAGCAAACGGGTCTTATTGGCACAATGTATCGCAAAATTGGCGACCAAATTTTAGAAACAAAAAATACAACACCAGATAGCCTCACCTTACAAGAAACATTCCGCGACATGCTACTTAGTGGCGTGAGTACTGCTGTGATGGAAGTATCCTCGCACGCACTTGTTCAAGGTCGCGTATACGGGTCAGATTATGATGTTGCTGTATTTATGAATTTATCTCAAGACCATCTAGATTATCACCACACAATGGATGAATATGCTAATGCGAAAAGTTTGCTGTTTGCGCAACTGGGCAATAGCTACCATACAAGTAATCCAAAAATGGCTGTATTAAATGCAGATGATGCAGAAAGTGTGCGTATGCAAACAGCGACCGCTGCGCACGTTATTACTTTCGGAATTAAACAGCAAGCGGATTTTAAAGCAAGTAACATCCAAATCACAAGCCATGGTTCCACCTTTGATTTAGCGACACCGGTTGGTGAATATACCGTAAAAATAAAAATGATTGGTAATTTTAGTGTTTATAACGTTTTAGCTGCGATTGCAACTAGTTTCGCACTACATATTCCGATTGAAAAAGCCATTGCGACGCTAGAGACTATTCCAGGTGTCAAAGGCCGTTTTGAACTCGTTAATGCAGGGCAAGCATTTCCTGTCATTGTTGATTATGCCCACACACCGGATGGCTTGTTAAATGTGCTAGAAACAATTGCTGAATTTGCAGAAAAACGTGTTTTTGTCGTTGTTGGCTGTGGTGGTGACCGTGATAAAGGGAAACGACCACAAATGGCGAAAATTGCTGTAGATTATTCGACAAACCCTATTTTTACATCAGATAATCCGCGTAGTGAAAATCCACATGCGATTATTGAAGATATGATTCAAGGTGTTCCAGAGAGTGATTCTTATGTTGTTCACGAAAACCGCCGAGATGCGATTCGTTTTGCAGTAAATGAAGCAGAAGCAGGGGATGTTATTCTAATTGCTGGAAAAGGTCATGAAGATTATCAATTGATTGGTGATGAGGTTATCGATTTCGATGATCGCGTAGAAGCTCGAATAGCTATTGAAAAAAAACTCGGACTCGCATAAAATATGAAGTGAAGTGCTTTGACAAACAGATTGGGGAGAATTTATTGTGTCTTTATACATGTTAGTATCAACATTTGCAGTGGCTTTTATCATTACGGTGATAGGTGTCCCACTATTTATACCATTTTTGGTGAAATTAAAATTCGGCCAAAGTATTAGAGATGAAGGTCCGAAAATGCATGAAAAGAAATCAGGAACACCGACAATGGGTGCTGTTGTTTTCATTACCGCTATGCTTATTAGCTTCTTGGTCTTTTCTTTCATCAGTGGTGAAGTTAGTGCGGCTACGTGGCTACTATTTATCGCGCTGGCATTATTTGGCGCATTAGGTTTTCTGGACGATTATATCAAAGTAGTTCAAAAACGTAATCTAGGCCTGACTTCCAAACAGAAGTTTTTAGGGCAAGTGGCGATTTCGATTTTATTCTATCTGGTATATCATTTTAATGGTTTTGCTGAGACGCTTAATATTCCATTTACGAATATAGAAGTAGACCTTGGCTGGTTCTTTGTTATCTTTATTTTGTTCTGGTTAGTTGGTTTCTCCAATGCAGTTAATTTAACTGATGGTTTAGATGGCCTTGTTTCTGGGCTTTCTGTCATTGCATTTTCTGCTTTTGGTGTCATCGCATTTTATCAAGAACAAATGGATGTTGCGATTTTCTGTTTTGCGATTGTGGGCGGTATGCTTGGATTTCTACTATTTAATAAAAATCCAGCGAAAATCTTCATGGGAGATACTGGTTCGCTTGCACTCGGCGGAAGTATCGCTGCAATTTCTATTTTAGTTCATCAAGAATGGCTGTTACTTTTAATCGGAATTATTTTCGTTATTGAAACAGCATCTGTTATATTGCAAGTATTTTATTTTAAGGCAACTGGAGGGAAACGGATTTTCCGTATGACACCAATTCATCATCACTTTGAACTTGGTGGCTGGTCAGAATGGCGTGTTGTTTTAACGTTCTGGGGAATCGGATTAATCGGAGCAATTATTTCTGTCTGTGTAGTCATTTTTTAAATAATGCGCCGTAATCTTTTTGCGGCAAAAGCGTCTCTAGTTAGCTGTTTTTTTACAGAATCTGGTTGGCGCTTTCCGTCGTTTTTGTGAAAATCATAAATTCGACCGCCAATTTTGATATAAATGGGGGAACCAAAGGAAATGAAAAAAATTGAAATGTACCATCACAAAAAAGTACTTGTCTTGGGTCTTGCAAGAAGTGGTGTTAGCGCGGCAACAATTATGCACAAACTGGGAGCGTTTGTCACAGTTAACGATCAAAAGCCTTTTAGCGAGAATCCAGAAGCACAAGGGTTACTTGAGCAAGGCATCAAAGTCATTTGCGGTTCGCACCCAATTGAACTTTTGGATGAAGGATTTGAGCTTGTCATAAAAAATCCTGGAATTCCTTACAACAACCCAATGATTGAAAAAGCGTTAAAACTTAAAATTCCAGTCATTACAGAAGTGGAATTAGCTTATCAAATATCTGAAGCGCCAATTGTTGGTATTACAGGAACAAATGGTAAAACAACAACGACAACAATTATCCACCATATGTTAAATGCGCACAAAGAAAATAGTTCTTTACTCGCAGGAAACATCGGTTTTCCGGCATCCGCAGTTGCAGAAAATGCGACCAGTGATCAATATATTTCGATGGAGCTATCTTCGTTCCAATTAATGGGAGTAGAAACATTTAAACCACATATTTCTGTCATCACGAATATTTATGAAGCACATTTAGATTATCATACAGATCGTAGTGAATATGTTCAGGCAAAATGGCATATCCAAAAAAATCAAACAGCAGATGATTTCCTGGTCATTAATTGGGATCAGGAAGAGCTTAAAAACCTAACAAAGCAAACAAAAGCACAAGTTATCCCGTTTTCAACAACACAACGTCTTGGTCAAGGTAGTTATGTGCAAAATGGCAATATTATGTTCAATGATGAAGTGATTGGTGCACGTGATAATATTCTACTTCCAGGAGAACACAACTTAGAAAACGTACTTGCTTCCGTGGCAGTGGCGAAAACATTAGGCGTTACTAATGAAGAGATTATGCATGTGCTAGAAACGTTTAAAGGCGTAGAGCACCGGACACAATTTGTTGTAGAATGGCAAGGTCGTAAATTCTATAACGATTCGAAAGCAACGAATATTCTTGCAACTCAAAGTGCATTAAAAGGGTTTAAAAATCCAGTTGTGTTACTAGCTGGTGGTTTAGACCGTGGTAACTCATTTGACGAATTACTACCATTTTTCAAAAATGTAAAAGCGTTAATCGTCTTTGGCGAAACAGCTGATAAAATCGGTCGCGTTGGGAAAATTGCTGGGATTGATGTAAATTATGTGGATAATGTCGAGGCAGCCGTTCCAGTGGCATACCGCGAATCAGCACCAGGAGATATTATCTTACTTTCACCAGCATGTGCGAGTTGGGATCAATACCGAACATTCGAAGTTCGTGGGAATGCATATATGGACGCAATCGCTGAGCTAATAGAAGAGGTGGAAAAATGAAAGTAGCAATAAGTGGTGGCGGTACTGGTGGACATGTTTATCCAGCGCTTGCCCTCATCAGAGAATTAAAAAAAGTTCATCCTGAAGCAGAATTCTTATATATCGGAACAGAAAAAGGTTTAGAAGCTGGAATTGTTAAACGGGAAGGTATTCCGTTTGAAGCAATTGAAATTACTGGATTCAAACGTTCATTATCATTAGAAAATATTAAAACAGTAATGCGTTTTCTGAGCGGCGCGAAAAAAAGTAAACAAATTTTGCGCGATTTCAAACCGGATGTCGTTATCGGAACAGGGGGCTATGTTTGTGGCCCGGTGGTTTACGCAGCCGCAAAACTAAAAATTCCTACTTTAATTCATGAACAAAATAGTGTGGCTGGATTAACGAATAAATTTTTAAGTCGTTACACAGATAAAGTAGCTATTTGTTTTGAAGAAGTAAGTGATTCTTTTGCATCGGAAAAAATTGTTTTTACTGGTAATCCACGTGCTTCTGAAGTGGTAGGTGTAGACTCAGAAGGTGCACTGGAAGCTTACGGACTGGTTTCAGGAAAGCCAACTGTACTTGTTTTTGGAGGCAGCAGAGGGGCTCGCGGCGTGAATGAAGCGGTAGAAGCTATTTTGCCAGCATGGAATAATCGTGATTTTCAGCTACTTTATGTAACTGGGGATGTCCACTATGAAAAAATAAAAGATTCTTTGGCGGAGTTAAATTTAGGTAATCATATTAGCGTTCAACCATTTATTTATGATATGCCCAAAATTTTAAACGCTGTGACCTTAGTAGTTTCAAGAGCTGGAGCGACAACACTAGCAGAACTGACAGCGCTTGGGGTTCCGAGTATTTTGATACCTAGTCCCTACGTGACAGCAAATCACCAAGAAAACAACGCTCGCGCTTTAGAAAAAAATAATGCTGCAATTGTAATAACAGAAGCAGAATTAAAAAATACGGATTTAATGACGACGGTTGATTCGATTTTGAATGACGAAACAAAACTAAATGGTATGAAGCTCAGCGCTAAACAAATGGGTCGTCCAGATGCTGCATCGAAATTAGTAGAAGCAGTTCTTAGCATTATGAAGTAGATTGCAGAAAGGAGCGAATAAAATGGCTGAAAATAAACGAGTAATTTCAATTGAAAATCGCATACCAGAACTTAAAAAATACCGCCAAAAAAAATTAATACGACACTTAGCCATTTTAATCGGAATTTTTGTGATTTTGATCGCCATTACGCTTTATTTCCTTTCACCACTCAGTAAGTTGGATAAAATTGCAGTAAGCGGTAATAAACAACTTACTGAAAATGAAGTACGAAAAGAAAGTGGACTTGAAGTTGGGGAGTTTGTCCTCGGTATAAGAAATGGAAAAACCGAAGATAGGCTTAAAAAAAATACCCTGATTAAAGACGCTACTGTGTCTAAAGAAGGTTTAAATGATGTTCAAATCAACATCACCGAATTTAAAACGATAGGCTACCAACAAGAAGATGGGAAATACTACGATGTACTGGAAAGTGGAATTATGCTAACAGATCAACCGAGACAATTTCCAATCGGCAACGATTTGCTATTCCAAAATTTTAAAAATGGAAAAACACTTGAAAAAATGGTAGCGCAAATTAATAAACTGCCAAAAGACGTCGTTAGTTCCATATCGGAAGTGATTTATAGCCCAACAAAAAGTGACCAAAATCATATTGAATTATATATGAATGATGGTAATCAGGTCTCAGCAGATATTAGTACCTTTGCCGAGAAGATGCAACATTATCCAGCCATTGTCGCTCAACTTGCTAAGGGCCAAAAAGGTGTTATCGATATTGAAGTAGGTTCTTATTTCCAAAGTTATTACCAACAGAATGCCGAGAAAAAAGCAGCCGAAGAAGCAGCTAAAGAGAAGAAAGAAACAAATGAATAATATTTTTTTCTTCTCGTCAACTTTTGGCAAATTTATAGATAACAGTTGTTTCAAAAAGGTAACAAAAGGATGACCTTGAGCTAAGAGATACCAACACTTGTTCGCTTTTTGAATAAAATGAAAAAAATATCTTAAGAATTTGCCAAAAAATGCTCTTTGTGCTTTTATTACCTTCTTTCTTAGTGTAGACTGTAAATAAGTGATTTTGTATGTTAGGCAGAATGGGCAATCATTCTACACTGACGCCATAAAAATAAAGAAATTTCATAGCTTTTCAAGAAAGTTAAAAAACCGGCTTTTGCTCGGTATAAAAAAAGAAATAAATACATGTTAAATGACTAGAATAAAAGGAGGTGCCGATAAATGGGTGATAGCGAAATTTATGTAAGTTTAGACATTGGAACAGCTTCTGTCAAAGTAATCATCGCAGAAATGGCTGACGATAGACTCAATATTATCGGTGTTGGGAATGTCGAATCTTCCGGAATTAAAAAAGGGATTATTATCGACATAGACAAGACTGTAGAATCCATTAAAAAGGCAATTGAACAAGCAGAGAGAATGGTTGGCGTTGAAATTTCTCAAGTAATAGTTGGGGTAGTATCGAGTCAAGTGCATTTAGAAGCTTGCCGAGGAATTGTGGCAGTAGGTAGCGAAAATCGCGAAATTACAGATGAAGATGTCTGGAATGTAATGGATGCAGCTCAGGTTGTTCCTCTATCTCCTGAAAGAGAAATTATTAACACTATTCCAGATCAATTTGTTGTAGATGGCTTAACTGGAATTACTGATCCGCGTGGAATGATTGGTGTACGTCTAGAAATGGAAGGCACTTTAATCACTGGTTCAAAAACAATTTTACATAATACATTACGTTGTGTGGAACGTGCAGGACTTGAAATTTCTGATATTGCTTTACAACCACTTGCGGAGGCATCCATTTCCTTATCAGAAGATGATAAAGAATTTGGAACAGCACTCGTGAATGTTGGTGCAGGAACTACAACTGTTAGCGTGTTTGAACAAGGACGGCTAACTTATACTGGTGTTATTCCAGTTGGTGGAGATAATATTACGAAAGATTTATCGCTTGGACTTAACACATCTACTGCAAATGCCGATCGCGTTAAATTGGATCATGGCTATGCATTTTATGATGATGCTTCTCCAGATGAAGTTTTTGCTATTGATGTTATCGGTAGTGACCAAAAACAACATTTTACACAAGTAGAAGTAGCAGATATTATCGAAGCGCGTATGGAAGAAATTTTCCAATTAGTAGTGGAAGAACTTACTCGTGTCGGTAAAACGCATCTTCCAGGAGGTTATGTACTAACTGGTGGCTCGATGGCTATTCCAGGCGCAATTGATTTGGCTGGAAAAACCTTAGCAGCGCACGTTAGACTAGCCATTCCGGATTATATTGGTGTTCGGGAACCTTCCTTTACAACTGCAGTAGGTTTAATTAAATACGCTTACCAAATGGCTGAATTAGAAGGACGCGACGTAAGCAGTTCGGCAAGCGAACCTCGTTACGATGATGAAGCACCAAAACAAAAGCAACCTAAACCAAAACAAAAGAAATCAGATGACGAAAAAGTATCAACGAAAATGAAGAATTTTTTCGGCGCATTTTTTGAATAAAAGCGAATAGCTGATAGTCTAGCAAGAAAATCGTATCGTATAAATCGGCAAATAGGAGGCAATAATATGTTAGAATTTGACACTAGTTCAGAAAGTTTGGCAACAATTAAAGTAATCGGTGTTGGCGGTGGCGGTAACAACGCTGTAAACCGTATGATTGAGCATGGTGTTCAAGGAGTAGAATTTATCTCCGTTAATACAGACGCTCAAGCACTTAACTTAGCAAAAGCAGAAACAAAATTACAAATCGGTACAAAATTAACGCGTGGTTTAGGCGCAGGAGCTGTACCTGAAATTGGTAAAAAAGCTGCAGAAGAAAGCCGCGAACAAATTGAAGAAGCTTTAAAAGGCTCTGATATGGTATTCGTGACTGCTGGAATGGGCGGCGGAACTGGAACTGGTGCTGCACCTGTTATCGCTCAAATCGCAAAAGAAATGGGCGCTCTAACTGTAGGTGTTGTTACTCGACCGTTTGGTTTTGAAGGACCAAAACGTACGAAACAAGCCTTAACTGGAACAGAAGCAATGAAAGAAGCGGTAGATACGTTAATTGTTATCCCTAACGACCGTCTACTTCAAATTGTGGATAAAAATACCCCAATGCTTGAAGCTTTCCGTGAAGCAGATAATGTTTTACGTCAAGGTGTACAAGGTATTTCTGATTTGATTGCCGTACCTGGTTTAATTAACTTAGACTTTGCCGATGTAAAAACAATTATGACTAATCGTGGTTCTGCCCTTATGGGAATCGGTATTGCAACTGGTGAAAACCGTGCTGCTGAAGCTGCGAAAAAAGCAATTTCGTCTCCACTTCTTGAAACTTCCGTTGACGGAGCAAAAGGGGTCCTAATGAATATTACAGGCGGATCTAACCTAAGCCTTTATGAAGTACAAGAAGCAGCAGAAATCGTATCAAGTGCATCTGATGAAGATGTAAACATGATTTTCGGTTCTGTTATTAATGACGAATTAAAAGATGAGTTGATTGTAACGGTTATTGCAACAGGTTTTGATGAAGAAAAGCAAGCGCAACAACAAGCGCAAGCAAATCGCCGTCCAAATCAATCTATCCAAGTAAATCGTCCTAATTATGCTGTACAAGAAGAACAACAAAATGATTACGCACAAAATGCGCCACAACAAGCAAATGCACCAGTTCATGAACAACAAGCTGAACCACAACAAAATAGTTCAGATGTTGATGTACCAGCATTTATCCGTAACCGTAACCGTCGCGGATAATACTTATAACACAATTTCACCCGGCCACTTTTGAAATATTGCCAAGTGACCGGGTATCTGATTATAACAAGAAACGTTTTAAATAAAGCGCTTCGGGAATTATATAAGGTGATTAAAAAATGACAAAACAAGCTAATTTACAAAAAGTAACGGCACAAATAGAGCGTGCCTGTGAAGAGAGTAATCGTCAGGCGAAGGATGTAACGTTAGTAGCTGTGACAAAAACAATTGATGCTGCTGGAATCACAGAGCTTTATGATTTAGGTATCCGTCACTTTGGTGAAAATCGTGCAGATGTTTTTCAAGAAAAAACAGTAGCACTTGCAGATAAAGAAGACATTTGTTGGCATTACATTGGTTCTTTGCAAACACGTAAAGTAAAAGATGTTTTACCAAAAATCGATTATTTGCATTCGCTTGACCGATTATCGCTAGCACAGGAAATCGAAAAGCGAGCTACTAAACCAGTAAAATGTTTCCTTCAAGTGAATATTTCTGGTGAGGAAAGCAAACATGGTTTTTCAAAAGAAGAGGCGCTACCTTTTTTACAAGAAGCGAATTTTACGTTTATTGAGATTGTTGGTTTAATGACAATGGCACCTATTACAAATAGCGACATAGAGCTGCATCACGTATTTCATGAGTTAAAGCAATTGCAGCAAGAAATTCATGCGCTTCAGTTAAACAATATTTCGTGTACAGAGTTATCCATGGGGATGACGAATGATTATGGAATAGCAATTACAGAAGGTGCAACATTTATACGAGTAGGAAGAGCTTTGGTGAGTGACGATAATATGGAGGTGTAACAAATGGGACTATCGAATAAATTTAAGTCATTCTTTTTCTTAGATGAAGAAGAGGAATATTATGAAGAGGAAGTAGCGAGGGAACCAGAACCTATGCAAAAGAAAACGAAGAAAGAAAAACCAAATAAAAATCGTTTTTATGCAGTAGAAGAAGATGATGCGAAGGTGGTTAGTATGCAGGGAGCTCAGTTTTCTAGTCGTATGGTACTTGCTGAACCGCGTGTTTATGCAGAGGCACAAGAACTTGCGGATTATTTGAAAGAATATAAATCGGTTGTTGTAAACTTGCAACGTATTAGCCATGATCAAGCGACACGTATTGTCGATTTCTTGAGCGGAACAGTATATGCATTAGGTGGAGATATTCAACGCGTTGGCAATAATATTTTCTTATGTACTCCAGACAATGTGGAAGTGGATGGCTCTATTTCCGAAATGCTTGATGAACAAAACTTTATGTGATGAAGTAGAGGTGTGAGCTAGATTGCAAAGTATTTTATATCAAGTGGTGGAAATCATTTTGTTTATTATCAGATGGTTGCCAACACTCATGTTTATTTATTTCTTGATGAGCTGGTTTCCCGGTGCAAGAGAATCAAAAATCGGCCAATTTTTAGCACGTATTTTTGAACCGATTTTAGAGCCTTTTAGAAGGATTATTCCGCCGATTGGTATGTTTGATATTTCGTCCCTTGTGGCTTATTTCATTTTCCAATATGCGATGAGAGTTTTAACAGGTTTAATTCAAGTATATGTCATTCCAATGTTATTTTAAAAAGCGCGCCCGTTTTCAAAATGGGTGGCTTTTTTTATTAATAAGCAAGATTAGCCTAGTAGCAGTTGTTTTCGTGGTATAATAGGGCTAAAGACTTCGAACGGATTGAAAGGGAGAAATTAGGATGGATGGAATTTATCAACATTTTCGCGCAGAAGAATACGCATTTATTGATAAGATTTTAGGGATTACGATGCAAGTTGAGAATGAATACACGCCACAACTTACGGATTTCTTGGATCCGAGGCAGCGTTTTATTACCGAAACAGTTATCGGTGGTTATGATGAGATCAATGTACAGTTTTTTGGTGGAGTGGCGCACGCGGAACGACGGCGCGCACTGATTTATCCAGATTATTATACGCCGACAGAAGCGGATTTTGAGATTGCTTTATTCCATATACGCTACCCGGTAAAATTCACGACTCTCACACATCAAAAAATCCTTGGGACACTAATGTCGCTTGGAATGAAGCGCGATATTTTTGGAGATATTTTAAATAATGGTACCGAATGGCAGTTATTAGTAGAAAGTGCAATGAAGGATTATTTAACGTTACAACTTGAAAAAATAGGGAAAGTAAATGTGATGTTAGAGGAAACGGATTTAGCTAATGCTGTTTATGCCCCGGTCGTTTGGGAAGAAATGGGCTTAACTGTTTCTAGTATGCGACTCGACGTAATCATTAGTAATGCGCATCATATTTCTAGACAAAAGGCGAAACAATTGGTTACTGCTGGACTAGTGAAAGTCAACTGGAAAACAGTGGAAAACCCGGATTTTGAATGTGAAGAAGAAGATGTATTGTCTGCTCGCGGGTATGGTCGGGTAAAAGTACTATCAACTGGCGGTAGAACGAAAAAAGACAAAATTCGGATCGAAATTGGTTATTTAAAATAAAAACGAAAGCAGCTAATGCTTTCGTTTCAGATATAGTAATGATTAGTACCTAATGTCATATGTTGTCAAATGGTCTTATGTTATTATTAAATATGAAAAGAGAGTCATGCGCTAAGATGACTCTCAAGTATAAGCCCATTTAAGGTGGCCACTAGCTAAATAGTTATAAGATAACCACTAACTTCGCCAAAAGTTTACAAGTGGTTATTTTTTTGTTATTTTTACTGTTCAATAGCAACTCTAGTGTTGCTATTGAACAGTAAAAATAAACGATCATGGGTTATCCTTTCCAGGAAATCCTAATAAAAATATTCATAGGCATCACTCTTTCTTGTTGAAGGAGCTAGCCACCACCATAAACTTGCTTACTCATTTAGTATAGCAATGAAACTCTTTTGAAAAAAGAGCAAATGCTATGATTATGTACTAAAATTATTTTTTATCCAAAGTTCCTACTAAACAACCAACAATAAAGCTAACTATAGTGATCAATATATAGATGTGATTATTTAAAATAAGCCAATATACTGCGTATTCAATAGCTAAAGACAATAACTCTCTAGATAAAAATCTAGGATTATTTTCATGAATCTTCCCACGCTTCGTTAAATGTATAAATAGATATAGTTAAGAGGGTTGATTTGTCGCATTTTCCAGAAATTTTTTGATAAGCACCAATCCTTTTATGTAATGTAACAATTTAACTGCTCTTCTATACCAGTGGGAAGGGTGGAATGTCCTGATTTCCAGAAAATTCAGTATATAAATCTGTGAAAAGTTCTAATTGGTTAAAAAAACAAATAACCATGAATCTAACTCAATGACATTGAGTCAAATTCATAGAAATAGCGTGAAATATTGGCGTTCTAAGAGAGAAGACAAATTGTTGTCTTCTCTTTTTTCTTGGTTTACTTTGAATCTTACTTGCTTCATCGATGGGAGCGGTTATGTAAGATTGGAAAAATGTAAAAGATAAGATATACCTGATAAAATATTTTTTTCAAATCTAATACTAAACTATTAGTAAACGTATTCGATATAAGAACTGTGGAAAATCCATTTCATCTCATTTGACATTGTTAAATATTTAGTTTAAGGTGTTTTTGTAGAACTGGAAATTAATAAATAGTTCCATTAAAAGCGATATGCAAGAAATTTTTCAAGGAGGAGCAAAATGCCAAAACTCGTTACGGGATATGAGCGTCAACAAACTAAAAACCTCATTATCGAACATACAAGCCATTTAATTTATATAAAAAAAGGAATTCAAGATTTTACTGTGGAGGATATTACTCGAGCAGCTAGGATTGGAAAGAGGAAATTCTATATGTGTTTTCCCTCCAAAGAAGCATGCCTATTTGAGGTTGTGGAATATTCCTATCAAGCACAATTAGAGGCATTTAAAAAAATTATGGAGGAGAAAGGTTCGTTAAAAAGCAAGATGACTCGTTTTTTGAAAGAAGTCTATCTTTCGGAAAAGAGTATAAACAACTACTTTTCACCGGAAGATTTCCACGCAATACTCCAAAAACTCCCTCCAACATATACGGAAAGAGAAGAAAGAATGACAAGTGAAGTCCTGGAAACTGCCATGACATATATCGATTTTACGAGAGCTCAATGGGAGGCTTTAGTGATGTTACTGGATTGTTTGACTTACACTGCGACAAGGAGTTATGTAGAAACTGCCAAAAAAGCGAAAGAAGAGACTTTGGATATATTAATAAATTCTATAGCTGATTATGTAGAAAAACAGACCCAGTGCTAACGAAAAATATTTTAGGAGGGTAAATAAATGAATAAAGAAACCGAACGAAAGCTTGCTGCGTCACTCACTTCTCAATCAATAGAAATATTACCGTTTATTCCGTATTTTTTACAAGATTTTTTTGAATTGGGTAGTAGTCCGAAAGATATTACTTATTTAATTAAGCAACATATGCCGTTATCAGCTGAAAGTAATTTTTTGGATTTAGCTTGCGGAAAAGGCGCTGTTTCCATTGGTATCGCTAAGGAACTAGGAAACCCTGTCAAAGGAATAGATTTAATTCCGGCATTTATAGAAGAAGCCAAATGCAAAGCGAAAGAAGCACAAGTAGAGTCACTGTGCCAATTTGAAGTAGGAGATGTAAATAAATCGGTTCAAAACGAAAAAAATTATGATGCCGTTATATTTGGTGCAGCAGCAGATATACTTGGAAATCCAGCAGAAACGTTGGAAAAATTGCAGGGAACTGTTAAAGAAGGCGGTTATATTATTATAGATGAAGCATATGTGCCTGAATTAGCGCGCAATAACCAGGTGAAGTATCAAAATTATGAATATCTCACTCGAAACGAATGGCTGAATTTATTTGAACAGAATCAATTACAATTGGTGGAAGAGCTAGAGGGAACAGCAGAAGTGGATTTTGAACTAGAAAAGCAACACTTATTAACAAGAGCCAATGAATTAATTCAACAATATCCAGAGAAAAAAGCCCTTTTTGAAGGATACCTTAAGAGCCAATGGAGCGAATACGATGACTTAGAGGAACATCTTATTGCTGTTACATGGATTTTACATAAAAAGTAACATTCAAAGGAAGTGTTTTAATGAGAGAATATTTAGATTCAAAAAGCCAAAAAAAGGTAGCGCTTCTTGAGAAGATTTTTTATGCGGAAAATCATACAAGTACACAAGAGGAACTATTAAATGAGTTGAACATTACGTATCCGACCCTCATTTCTACGATTAAAACAATTAATTTTGATATTGAACGATTTGGATACAAAGCGTTTTCTATTGTTCACTCCGCGCCAAATTTGTCCTATACCTTAAAGATATCGGATAATTGTAGTATTCAACTCATTATCAACGCCTATATTAGAGAGTCACCCAAATTTCAAATTCTCGAAACTTTGTTGCTGTCTTCCTTCCCTAACTTACAAGTATTGGCAAACGAAGTACATGTTTCTTATTCTGGGATAAAGAAAGAAATAAAAGAATTGAATGAAGAGCTAAAGGAACGGAATTTATCTATTTCTACAGGAAGTCAGGTAGAAATAACGGGGGACGAATTTTCATTAAGAATATTCTATACCTTCCTCTTTTTAGTCGCATATAGTGGGGATCGTTGGCCCTTTTCTTTTATTCGATATGATGAAATCACCGACATATTAGAGAGTTGCCCAAAAGAAATTTATAGAGCAAACTCAATAGATAAGGCGATGATGATTCACTATTATGTCGCTATGCATTTATTACGAGATAGAATGAATTGTCAAATTGATACAACTAGGCAGTTTAAAGTGGCCCTATATAAGGCTTGCACCGAGGAGTCTAAGAAATCAGAGAGTGCGTTCATTAAAAAGGTAGCGAAACAACTTCCTAATAGGAACTATAAAGAAATGACCTACACGACGCAAATCATACTGAGTACCATTGTTGCTTTCGGTAGTTATTCTTCGATTGAAAAAACGCCTTCCTTTTTCTACATGGATGAACAGTTAGAAGAAATGGGCTTCATGAAACTAGTTGATTATGCCAGTGAACAAGTAAATGATAATCTCTCCATTCCATTTTCAGAAAAAGAGATGGAATTGCTCCGTTACTCCTTTGCGAGTATAAATTATAGATATTTCTTACTTGATAATTTAATCAATAAGTTCAATAATATTGTGCCAGGGTATACAGATCTTGATCGAAATATAAGAAAAATCCATAAAGTAAATCACCTAGAACCATTGATTAGTCAATTAGTAAATTTAAAAGAAATGGATCCATTAAAACCGTTTGAAGAAAGACTTACTTCAGATTATCTGATCATTTTGGATAAGCGGATTGATTTTTCTATACACACGTTGCCTATTAAAGTAACTATTTTATCGACCATATCTAATGAAACAGCCGTATTTGATTTTATGAGGTATTTTTCTAGTTACTACAATCTGGAAATAATTAATCAAGTCGATCCGGTGGTGGATTTATATATAAGCGATTTTTCCGTATCTCCAGAAGTATTGACCTCTTTACGTATCAATCAGCCAATAATCTATGTAAATACTAGATGGCTAGAATCTGATTATGTCAAAATTAATGATAATTTAGCGAAAATAGCGAGAAAAAAATTTATTGCTAATAAAAAAGATTAGGGAAATACTTGTTGGAATGGATATGGAAAATGTTTAAATGGAAAACCAAAGTCTTGTCCGAGTAATGATCGTTACTCGGATTTTTTTATTTCTATTTTTTACTTGTGCAATACTAATGAAAAAAGTAAACACACCTACTAAGCCGTAAAATTTTAAGAAGTTAAAATTTTATGGCCAGAAATACTCCTCGACTCCTGTATAATTAAGTTGCAGCTAGAAAGTTTGGCATCTAGAAATTAATTACGGAAGAAGGAGGGGAGCTGATGAAGAAGTTTTCCATGCGAGTCGTCCTTATTATTTCAGTGCTTTTTATTGCACTGGGGAGCGCTAATGTTTCTATCGCACAAGAAAGGGATACAACGAATATGCTTCCAGAAGAGGAGTTGGGTTCTCTGGATACCTCTAATATCATTGCAGAAGAAGTTGCGCAAGAGAAACCAGCAGAGGTGGAGCAACTAGAAGAAATCCCAACTACGGATGAATTGATAGAAAATCCAGATGTTCGAGAGCAGTCTGTTGCTGATTCGGATGATTCGGATTTAACAGTGGTAAGCTCAGGTGCTTACTGGACGATTTATCGCAATACTGTGAACGGTGAATATAGCTTGCGTATGTTTGGCAACGTGCCAAGCAGTAGACCAACCGCTTGGAATAGTTATTTAAAAAGTATAAAACATATAGAGATTGAAGAAGCTACTCTGACAGGAAGTTTTGAATCGTATTTTATAAGTAATGTTTTCACAGTACTTGAAAGTGTGAGGATTGAACAGTGTAATTTGTCTGGAGTGACGTCTTTTAGATCCGCATTTGAAGGTCAATTAGCGCTTGGAAAAGTGATAATCAGAGATAATTATTATCCGGAGACACCTTCTCTAACAAATATGAAGAAAATGTTTGCCTCATGTTCTAAACTTAGTGAGCTTGATGTAAGTGGACTCAATACAAGTTCCGTCACTGATATGGAGTTCGTATTTGCTGGCCCGGTTGGCCTTGAAAAACTGGATGTAAGTAATTTTGATACGAGTTCAGTTACTAATATGAGGGGAATGTTTCAAGGCTGTAGAGCACTTGAGGAGCTAGATGTAAGTCATTTTGATACCAGTTCGGTGACTAATATGCAGTACATGTTTCAGTACTGCGAATTACTTGAGAAATTGGATGTGAGTCATTTTGATACCAGTTCAGTGACTAATATGCATAACATGTTTAGTGATTGTAATAGTCTTGAAGAGTTAGATGTAAGTAATTTTGATACCAGTTCAGTTACTACTTTGCAGTCCATGTTTGGTGGCTGTAATAGTCTTGAAGAGCTTGATTTAAGTAATTGGGATACGAGTTCAGTGATTGACATGCGCTACATGTTTTTTTGGTGCACTGGTCTCAAAGAGCTTGATTTAAGTAACTTTAATACCAGTTCAGTGACTAAGATGAACAACATTTTTGAAAATTGTACAGCGTTAAAATCTTTATATTTAAATAATTTTACAGATGCAGCAAGCATGACAGATATGTTTAAGGAAACCACCTCCCTAACCTACTTGTTTGTCAGTCACAATTTAAGTACTTTTACTGGCTTAGCAAATACAAGCTGGTATGACGAAAAGAATTGGGTACAGTTTTCGAATCTCTCGCAACTACAGACATATCATCGAAATCAAAGTGAACCTACAGGCTACAGAAAAGGCGCTTTCCTTTCTCTAACAATGGATGCGATGGGTGGAGAATTTGAAGATGCGGAAGAACAAAAAGTACAAAATAAAGTTTCTGGGGAATACTGGGAAGAAGTGATTCCTGTAAAAGAAGGACATTACTTTGACGGGTGGTATCTTGATCGAAACTTCACTAATAAGTTTGATTTTTCTTTACCAGCAACTGTTTCAGCAACCCTCTACGCTAAATGGGTAGAAAATTATACGGTGGTTATTCCAGCGTCTATTTCCTTAAATGAAGCTACTGAATTGAAGGTAGAAGGGATTAATCGTGGAAGTAAAACTTTGTCCGTGGGATTAAACCGAACAGCAACGTCTGTTTCTGAGAGCAACGAGCTAACTTTAGCCAATACGGCAGACACAACAGTCCAATGTTTGGCACCACTGAGTTGGGACGGTTCCGAAACTAATCCAGAAAAAGCGATTTTAACCCTCGCTCCAGGCTCGGAAATAACAGAAGGCGATGCAGTCATGGCTATTGAAGCACCAGAGAATATCCAGGCTGGAAAATATACAGGGAACGTCGTATTTTCGATTAAGTATGAATGATGTAAATTAGCCAGACTAGTGATTATGTCACAGTCCTGTGGTTATTAATAAATTGGAGGTTACCTATGAAGAAGAAAAGAGTAGTGATTATATCCTTACTACTATTGCTAGTAAGTGTTATTGGAATCAGTAGTTATTTTCTATTCAAGGATAAAATAAATCTGTTGGATGTAGACCATTCTGCCGTTGATTGGAACGGGAAAAAACAGGAGGATACAAGTGGAGAAGAAAATACAATCGCCATTCCAGGGTTTGAAAAAGTGACGTTGTATGCAAATGAAACAACACAAGCAGTGAATTTCCATAACCCGGAAATTAATGATTGTTACTTCAAAATATCGCTTATTCATCCGGATGGTTCGGTTCTATGGATATCTGATTTAATCGAACCGGGAAAAGGTATGTATTCCATTGAATTAGAAAAAACGTTAGCGGCAGGCGAATATGAAAATGCAGTATTAAAATATGAATGTTTTTCTTTAAACGATCAGTCACCTTTAAACGGGTCTGAAATAAATTTAAAATTAGTTGTCGTCTAGACAAAGGAGGAAATTTTTTATGAATAAATTAGTATTAAGTACGTTAAGTGTAGCAGCAATGGGTATGGTAATTTTTAGCGGAGGGACAGCCTACGCTGCAGATAAAGAAGGTAATACAGTAGTGGAATATTCTGTTGAAGGGGATTATACCCTCGTTGTACCAGAAAAAATAAATTTATCTAATGATAATGCCACAGAAATGTCTGTGAAAACAATCAATCGTAACTTAGAACCAGGAAAAGAAGTAGAGGTGACATTATCTAGTGGATTATCAGCCGATGGAGAGATTGAATTACAACGGGTTGGCGCTACTTCGGACGTAATAACTAGTAGTTTTAAAAGTAATAATAGTGTAGTACCCATGGCTAATCCCGTTATCGGAAGCTTTTCAGGTTATGCGATGGAGGAAACAGAAGTAAGTAAAATTCAAATTGGAAGTCCTCAAGGAGACAAAAAAGCTGGAGCATATCAAACAACGTTAACTTTTACAGCTGCTTTTAAATAAGAAATTACGAAAGGAGTTGTGCATTTCTTGAAAAGGAAATTAGTTCTGGCAATGGTACTAACCAGCTTTTGTGGGATGTTCCTCTTATCGCCTGAACGAGTTCAAGCTAGTCAAACAGTGGTTGAGGTGTTCATTTCAGAGGATGATTTGGATGCCAGTGAAGAAAACATACAGGAGATCCCTAAAAAAGAACTGGCAGCCTCTTCAGATAAGGATAACAAACAACATACGTTACCTAAAGCAGGTGATACAGTAACTAACTATACCTTGTTGGGCTTAGTGCTCGTCCTTATTTGGTTGATAATGCAAAGAAAGAGGAAGAAGAAAGAATAACCCTTATGACAGCATCGTAATGTAGCAAGTAAAAAAGGAAAGAAAATTTCTGTATTAGATAGGAAGTGATAGGTATGGCTCGAATTGAATATGAAGAAAAAATTCAAAAAAGCCTACTGGTTTTATACTTTAGGGGGTCTACCATACAGTCTATCTGCAGGGAGTATGGTATTCCTCGTTACGAATTTTACAAATGGATGAAGTTACATGATGCCGATAAACTTGAAACCAAAGACGTGAAGACTTTCCTACAGATAAGAGAATTAAAACAACAAAAAAACAAATTAGAAGAAGAAATTTTGTTTTTAAATGAAGCAATCAATCTGTTGGAAAGTCCTTGAGAGGGTTGATTTTAAGTATTGATTGATAGGTAGTAAGAGAGAGGATGATATTTTCATCTTCTCTTTTTTTATTTTGATACAGCTGATTCATGTAAAAAAAGGGTATACCCAAAATATACACGAAAGCATCGTTGTAAATACACTTTTTTCAATGTATAGTTAGGGTCGATATTAAATGGTTGTGAAAAGAGTTGCTTTTTAGTCATAATAGTAGCATATGCTCGACTAAGTTCTACAGATTAAAATTTAGATTGACAAATAGAAGCTTATATAAAGGAGCTGAAACGAAAGCAGTCACTGCTTTCGTTTTTTATTAGCTTAATTGGAGCATTCTTTCTAAAGCTTTTAAGGCAAATTTGGTTGTCTGTTCATCGACTTTGATTTGGTTTCGTTGTTCGCCGTTTTGGATAGCTTCTAGTGTCCAAAGTAAATGTGGTAAATCAATTCGATTCATGGTCATACAAGGGCACATAAACGGATTTAGCGAGACGATTTTTTTATCTGGGTTTTCTTGGATAATGCGACCAACTAAATTGGCTTCGGTACCCACTGCCCATTCTGTGCCTGGCGCTGCATTGTTTATTTCGGTCACAATTTTTTTCGTTGAACCGGAATCATCTGCTAATGAAACGACTTCATGGGTGCATTCTGGATGAACAATAATTCGCATATTAGGATGGTTTTTACGAATATTTTCGATATTTTTGACGGTGAAATGTTGGTGAACGGAGCAGTAGCCCTTCCACAGAATGACTTTACAATCATCCAAATTGCCCTCATATTCCAGTTCATTTTTTATCGGGTTCCAAATTGCCATATGTTCGAGGGGAATGCCTAGTTCGAACGCCGTGTTCCGACCTAGATGTTGATCTGGAAGAAAGAAAATCCGCTCTTTTTGTTCGAGCGCCCATGAAACAATTTTCGTTGCGTTACTAGATGTCACCGTAGTACCACCATGTTCGCCAACGAAGGATTTTATCGCAGCAGTGGAATTAATGTAAGTGACAGGTAAAATCGTATCTCCAAAAAGGATTTGCAGTTTTGGCCAAGCATTGGTTAGCTGATGAATGTCCGCCATATCTGCCATCGAACAACCAGCGCGCATATCCGGCAAAGTAACAATCTGTTCGCTTGTCGTAAGCATATCCGCTGTTTCAGCCATAAAATGAACACCGCAAAAAACGATATGTTTGGCTTTTTTATTTTGTGCAGCAATTTGCGCTAATTGTAAAGAATCGCCAATCGCATCGGCAAATGGAACGACCTCATCTTTTTGATAATGATGGCAGGGTATAAAGAGATTCTCGCCAAGCTGGGCTTTAATTTCTGTGACACGAGCAATCATTTCGGCCTGCGTCATTTGCTTATAGCGAGTTGGCATGGTATCTTGTTCGATTGTTTGTAATAAATTCATGCCTTTATTCCTCCTTTGCTATTAAAACTGATGTCAAACGCACGGACAGAATGCGTTATAGATCCTAAAGAAATGTAATTTGCCCCAGAACCCTTATAACGATGAATATTTTCTAAAGTGACATTACCGGAAATTTCTGTAGTAATAGGCGGTGGAACTAGTTTAACCATTTGCTTGATTTCTTCCGGTGTGCGATTATCAAACATTATGATATCTGCGCCGGCTTGAACGGCTTCTTTTACTTGTTCAGCAGTTTCCGTTTCCACTTCGATTTTTACCATATGGCCAAGTTTTTCCCGTACTGTAGATACAGCCTGTGTGATACCTCCAGAAAAGGCGATATGGTTGTCTTTTAGCATAACGCCATCGTATAGACCGTTGCGATGATTAAAGCCGCCACCGGTCTGTACCGCGTATTTATCGAAGGCGCGCAGACCAGGTGCTGTTTTTCGCGTATCACAAATTCGAATAGCGGAATCATCCAGTTGTTTGACCGCAAAATTAGTTTGACTAGCAATGCCACTCATTCGTTGCATTAAATTTAAAATGACCCGCTCGCCGGAAAGCAACGTGCGCACGGGGGCTGTGACAGCTGCAATAATATCCCCTTTTTCAACCCAGTCACCATCTTTTTTATAAGCTTCAAATTGTGTAAATCCACCGAGAATTTCATAAACTTTCGGCGGGATGGAAATACCACAAAGAATACCTGTTTCTTTCGCTAGGAAAACACCTTCTCCCATTGTGTCACGGGGAAAAACAGTTTCTGCACTTAAATCATGTTGACCAATATCTTCTAATAAAAATGCTTGAATTGCTTGATTCATAAGTATGGAATTCATTTTATTACTCCTTTTAAAATTCGATGTGCACCAAGACTTTCTGTTCGTTTGAGCGCACTTTCGGCGATTAGTTTTGCGGTGATAAGCATGTGGCTAATTTCTGCTGTTTCTCGAGTGTGGTTTGCGTAATCAAAATCAGTGAGCCAGTGAAGAAATTCGGTGATTTTTTCAGGTTTTCTTGTGATGCCAAGCGTTGTCCAAATTTTCTCTTGAAGTAATTGTTTATCTGGTAAATGGGGTGTTTGGGTTTGGTTCGAAAGAGGGATTTCTGGATGGTCTATTGGATTTGTTTTTTGCGTGCGAATGTATTCAGCCACTTTTTCACCAAAGACGAGCGTTTCAAGGAGGGAATTGCTGGCGAGACGATTAGCGCCGTGCACACCTGCATTTGCAACCTCACCAATGGCGTACAAACCGGGAATGTTCGTTTTGCCAGATAGGTCGGTACGAATACCACCCATTAAAAAATGTGCGCCGGGATGAACTGGGATCCGCTTTGTTTCACGAAATGGGATGTGATGTGCATCCAAATTAGCTGTAATTCCCGGAAAACGTTCTTCAAAATTAGGAATTGCCGTGATATCAAGGAAAACCTCATTCCCATCTTGAATTTCTGCAAATAGCGTCGCAGCAACAATATCGCGCGGCGCAAGATCAGCTCTCGGGTGAACATTAGTCATTACTGCTGAACCATCTGCGCGAATAAGTTGGGCACCTTCACCACGGACCGCTTCTGAAATAAGTCCATGACAACGCCCGTTTAGAAAGAGAAGAGTGGGATGAAATTGGATAAATTCCATATCGGTCAGTTTCGCACCAGCCCGGTAAGCAATCGCTAAACCATCACCAGAAATCGTCGCCGCATTCGTTGTAACTGGAAAAAGTTGCCCAAGCCCGCCGCTTGCTAAAATAATATGTTCTCCGTAATAAGTATGTAGCTGATTTCCTTGATCTAAACAATGGACACCGATAGCCGTATCATTCTGTTTTATAATTTCGATAGCCATTTTTTGCTCTTGCCAGTGAATGTTTGTTAATTTTTCTTGTAAAAAAGTAGTAAGAAATTTGCCGGTTTGATCACCGCCAGTATGTAAAATTCGTGGCAATTGGTGGGCGCCTTCTAAACCAAGCGCAAGTTCACCGTCTTGTTCGTCAAAAGCCATCCCTTCTGCAATCAGCTTTTGGATAACCATTGGACCGTGAGTAACGAGTTGATTTACTGCTAGAACTTTATTATGAAAACAACCGGCTTGAAAAGTATCGCTAAAATGTTTTTTCGGAGTATCGCTTTTTGACATTGCTGCTGCCACCCCGCCTTGCGCGAGCATCGAATTACTTTCTTCTTTGAGACCTTTTGTGATTATTGTCACATCATAATCCTGCATTAATCTGAGAGCAGCGGTGCAACCTGAAATACCGCTCCCGACTATAATCACTCGTTCTTTTATCATGATTTCCACCTCTTGCATAGTAGGTTCGATTAATTGTATACTTCTTAGTGAATATACAGTTGTCTTGTCATCTATAATCACACAAAATAAACCGAAATTCAAGTATAAAATTTTAGGGGAGAGAAAAAGAGATGATTTACTTTGATCATGCGGCCACTACGAGAATGAGTGAGGCGGCGATAGAAGTTTTTACAAGTGCATCCAGAGAGTTCTTCGCTAATTCGGAAAGCTTACACGATGCGGGGACGAAATCAGCAGCCCTTTTGGAAAAATGTCGGGAAAGTTTTGCGGAAATTTTAAATGTGCCAACGCGAGGAATTGTTTTTACGAGCGGTGGTACAGAAAGTAATCAAATCGCGATTCAAACGCTACTACATTCAACGGAAAAGAAAGAGATACTAGTAAGTCCAATGGAACATGCTTCTGTTTGGCAACAATTAGAGGCGCTTGAAGAAGCCGGTGCATGCCGAGTGACGATATTACCAGTCGATTCTGTTGGTAAAGTAAATCCTGCTGAGTTACAGAAGATGATTTCTCCGAATACAGGACTAATCATTATTCAACACGTGAATTCTGAAATTGGAACAATTCAGCCAATTGGAGAATTAGCGCATATTGCTAAACAAGCAGGCGTTTATTTTCATACAGATATCGTTCAATCCTTTGGCAAACTAGATTTAGCATTACATGACGTAACTAGCTTTAGTATTTCCTCGCATAAAATTTATGGACCAAAAGGGGCGGGACTACTTTTTATAAAACCAGATGCTCCTATGCAAACTCCTTTGCCAAATGTGCATCATGAATTCGGCTTTAGACCTGGAACTGTAAATGTTCCAGCAATTGCTGCCTTTACAACAGCTGCCTATGATATAATGGAAAATAGAGAAAAAGAAGCGCGGCGAATGGCAGAATTGAAAATGGCAATTTGCGAGACGTTAACAGCGCGAATTAAGGTCGAGGGCGGATTAAATACGTCTCCGTTTATTTTAGGAATCACTTTGCCGAATATGCAAGGGCAAGAAGCCTTACTCGCATTTAACGAAGCGGACATCCAAATTTCGACAACGAGCGCATGTAGTTTACGTGACCCTGCGCCTTCCAGAACATTACTCGCTACTGGAAAAACGACAGAAGAAGCAAGTCGATTTATTCGATTGTCATTTGGGAGAGAAAATGAATTAAGCGATAGTCTGATTTTTAAAAAGGAACTAGATAAATTACTACGAAAAAGGTGAGAAGATGAAAAAAATATTAGGAAATACACGCAGGCAACTTATTTTAAAATGGTTAAAAGAAGCGGAAACGCCTATTTCTGGAAACCAACTTGCGAGCAAGACCAATGTTAGTCGCCAAGTCATTGTTCAAGATATTTCTTTACTAAAAGCTGGAAATGAGCCAATTTTGGCTACACCACAAGGTTATATTTATGCGAAAGAAACAAGTTTCATAGGAGAACGACGGGTGATTGCCGTAAAGCACACGAAAGAACAGGCGGCAGAAGAATTAAATATTCTAGTCGATTACGGAGTTTCTATTGTGGATGTGATAGTTGACCATCCGATTTATGGAGAAATTACTGCTTCTTTACATTTGAAGAGCCGGTTTGATGTCGAAAAATTTATTAAAAAAGTGCAGACGACGGGTGCCACTATGCTGTCGGGGCTAACGGACGGAACACATTTGCACACGATTGAAGCAGATACAATAGAGCAATTAGAACAAGCAATTGAAGCCTTAGAAAAAGCAGGATTTTTAATCTAACCATTTTTAATATAAATTCTAGGAAAAAGCTATTAATTATGGTAGAATGTATGTTAGGTATTTATAAACAATAGTCCTATGGAGGTGCTAGATATGCCATTATCGCCGCTGGATATACATAACAAAGAGTTTACCCGTGGTTTTAGAGGTTATGACGAAGACGAAGTAAATGACTTCCTCGATCAAATCATTAAAGATTATGAACAAGTTATCAAAGAGAAAAAGCGTATTGAGGACACTTTAAATAATAGTGAAGAACGTTTAGGTCATTTTACCAACATTGAAGAAACACTAAACAAATCATTAATCGTGGCACAAACAGCTGCCGAAGAAGTGAAAGCTTCCGCTGAAAAAGAAGCCAAACTTATTGTCCGTGAAGCAGAAAAAAATGCTGACCGAATTTTAAGCGACTCACTTTCTAAAGCGCGCAAAATCGCGATTGAAATTGAAGACTTAAAACGTCAATCCAAAGTATTCCGTGAACGTTTACGTATGCTAGTGGAAGCACAAATGGATTTAATTAAAAGTGAAGATTGGCAACAAATGATGGCTTACGATGTAGATGCGACAGAACTTGCATCAATCAAAGAAGTTGAATCAGCTCAATCTGAAGAACGTTAAAAACGATTATTAGAGACAAGTAAATTTTTTGGATATAGGATATAAAGCGAGTTGGTGCAAGGTGTGAGACCAGCTATCCTCTAAAAAATCGAAATCACTCTTTAGTTCTAACCCGAAAAAGCAGTTGCTTGAGTAAGTGTTAGCGCGAGCCAGCGTTATGGCATTAATGAAGTGGGCAAGCAATTAACATGCATGTCAACAAGGGTGGTACCGCGAATCTCGTCCCTTTTTTGGGAGAGATTTTTTTGTGTTTAAAAATAAATTTTTAAAGGAGAAGAAAACATGGAGTATAAAGATACGTTATTAATGCCAAAAACAGATTTTCCAATGCGTGGAAATTTGCCAAACAAAGAACCTGAATGGCAAGCAAAATGGGAAGAAGAAAAGCTATATGAGAAAATTCAAGAAAAAAATGCAGGACGCAAGGCGTATATTTTACATGATGGCCCTCCCTACGCTAACGGAGAGCTTCACATGGGTCATGCTCTAAACAAAACAATCAAAGATATTATCGTTCGTTATAAATCAATGGCCGGCTTCAGTTCTCCGTATGTACCGGGCTGGGACACACACGGATTGCCAATCGAGACAGCTATCGCCAAAAAAGGCGTTAAACGGAAAGAAATGTCTATTGCAGAATTCCGTAAACTTTGTGCGGAATATGCGATGACACAAGTAGAGGGGCAACGTACAGGATTCAAACGTCTTGGAATTAATGGTGATTGGGAAAATCCTTACATCACGCTTTTACCAGAATACGAAGCAGAGCAAATCAAAGTCTTCGGTGAAATGGCGAAAAAAGGCTATATCTACAAAGGGAAAAAACCAGTGTATTGGTCTCCTTCAAGTGAATCTGCACTTGCGGAAGCAGAAATCGAATATCAAGATAAAACATCTGCTTCGATTTTTGTTGCCTTTAAAGTTACTGACGGAAAAGGCATACTAGACGAAGGAACGAATATCGTCATCTGGACAACAACTCCTTGGACAATCCCAGCAAACATGGGTATTACAGTTAACCCTGATTTGGACTATGTCGTGATTGAATCCGCTGGAGAAAAATATGTTGTAGCAGAAGCGCTTTTACCAAGTTTACGTGAAAAATTAGGTTTTGAAGATGCGACAGTTGTGAAAACAGTGCGCGGTTCTGAACTTGACCGCGTTGTAACTAAACACCCATTCTATGACCGTGATTCTTTAGTAATGAACGGGGAACATGCCACTGCTGAAGCTGGTACTGGTGCGGTTCATACGGCTCCTGGACACGGGGAAGATGACTTTTTAATTGGGAAGAAATATGATTTAGAAGTACTTGCTCCTTTAGATGATCGTGGTGTATTTACAGAGGAAGCACCAGGGTTTGAAGGCGTATTTTACGATACAGCGAACAAAATGGTAACAGAAAAGTTAGAAGAAGTGGGCGCATTACTAAAAATGGAATTCATCACGCACTCTTATCCACATGATTGGCGTACGAAAAAACCAGTTATTTTCCGTGCAACAGCACAGTGGTTTGCTTCGATTGACGCATTCCGTGATGATTTACTGGCAGCTGTTAAAGGTGTTAACTGGACTCCTGCGTGGGGCGAAACACGTCTATTCAACATGGTTCGTGACCGTGGCGATTGGGTTATTTCTCGTCAACGTGCGTGGGGCGTTCCACTACCAATTTTCTATGCAGAAAATGGAGAAGCGATTATCACAGACGAAACAATCAATCACATTTCTGAACTTTTCCGTGAGCATGGTTCGAATGTTTGGTTTGAACGCGATGTGAAAGACTTGTTACCTGCTGGCTTTACGCATCCAGGTAGTCCAAATGGGGAATTTACGAAAGAAACCGATATTATGGACGTTTGGTTTGATTCTGGTTCAAGTCATCAAGCTGTATTAAATGCTCGTCCAGAATTAAATCGTCCAGCCGATTTATATATGGAAGGCTCTGACCAATATCGTGGTTGGTTCAACTCATCCTTAACAACTGCTGTAGCAATCACTGGCGAAGCGCCTTATCGTAACGTGCTAAGTCATGGGTTTGCTCTAGACGGGGAAGGTCGCAAAATGAGTAAGTCGCTTGGAAACACACTTCTTCCAGGCAAAGTAATTAAACAACTTGGTGCAGATATTGTTCGCCTTTGGGTTGCTTCTGTAGATTATCAAGCCGACGTTCGCGTGAGTGATGAAATCTTAAAACAAGTATCCGAAGTATATCGTAAAATCCGTAACACAATGCGTTTCTTGCTAGGAAATATCAATGATTTCCATCCAACTACGAATGCGGTTTCTTATGAAAACTTACGTGAAGTAGACAAATATATGCTAATTAAATTGAATGATTTAGTGAAAAATGTAAAGGATAGCTACGAAGCTTTCGAATTCTCTACTATTTACCACCAAATCAATAATTTCTGTACAGTAGAATTAAGTCAATTTTATATGGACTTTGCCAAAGATGTTGTTTACATTGAAGCAGCGGATAGTCATGATCGTCGTGCTATGCAAACTGTTTTTTATGAAGCAGTTGTTACTTTGACAAAATTACTTGCTCCAATTTTACCGCATACAACAGAAGAAGTTTGGAATAGCTTAATCGGTGAAGGCGTAGAAAGTATTCACTTGCAAGACTTACCAGAGGTTAAAGTATTAGCGGATAGCGAAGAAATTACTGCGAAATGGGACGCATTCATGCAAATCCGCGATAACGTCCAAAAAGCGTTAGAATTCGCTCGTAATGAAAAACTTATCGGTAAATCAATGCTTGCTAAAGTAACTTTATACGTAGATGGCGAAGCAAAAACGCTATTTGATTCTTTAGAAGGCGATTTTGCACAACTGTTTATCGTTTCTGACTTTGAACTCGTAGAAGGTGTAGAAAATGCACCAGAATCTGCATTCAAATCAAACCAAGTAGCTGTTCAAATTACTGTAGCAGAAGGCGAAACTTGTGAACGTTGCCGTGTTGTGAAAAAAGATGTAGGCGTAAATCCAAAACATCCAACACTTTGTGGCCGTTGTGCGGATATTGTTGTAAAACACTACGAAGCGTAATGCTTGCTTGGGGGAAATCCTAGTTATTTCAAAAGGAGGTTCCCCAAGCTTTTTTAATTTAAGATGTGGTATTATAGACGTAATTCCAAATAAAGGAGGTTGCTTAACGTAATGGCAACAATTCACTTTACAAAAGTACATGGTTCGCAAAATGATTTTTTCTTAGTTGATGAAGAAGAAAATCTCATCACGGAATGGTCAGACGAACAACGTGCTGATTTTGCGATAAAACTTTGCGATAGAAAGCATTCGCTTGGCGGGGCAGACGGAATTTTATATGTCACAAAAAGCAGCGAAGTAGGACCAATTGGCCAAATGCGTGTCGTTAATTCAGATGGTTCGATTGCTTCGATGTGCGGGAATGGCTTAAGAACGGTAGCGCGCTATTTACTTGAAAAACACGCTTTGACAGATGCAAAAGTAGAAACTATGAAAGCAATACTTGATGTCAAAAAAGCAACTTCGCTTGGTTTTGATATTCCGACCTATCAAGTGGAAATTTCTCCTGTTAAGTTTGCGGCAGAAACGTTACCAATGCATGTAGGCGTGGAAAAATTAGTCAATCAAGTTATTCCAGAACTTGACGCAGAACTCGCTTTTTCTGCTGTTTCTGTTCCTAATCCGCATTTGATTACATTTGTGGATCAAGCGGTGTTAGATTCCGATAAACAAGAAAAATTAGCAAGTTATTTAAATAGCGAAAATCCGTATTTCCCAGATGGCGTGAATGTGAGTTTTGTGAAACGTTTACGCGATGATGCTATTTATGTGCGTACTTTTGAACGCGGCGTCGGTTTTACGAATGCATGCGGAACAGCGATGTCGGCTTGTAGTTTGATTAAAAAAATGTTAGATAATGATACATTGGAAATACCGCTAAATGTTTATAATGATGGTGGAAGAGTGCAAGTAACTGCGAAAAAAGATGATGCTGGTGAAATTTCGCTGCAACTAATTGGCAATGCCACTTTTGTGAGCAAAGGTTCCGTTCGTTATGAAAATGATATCGTTACAGAGCTTACAAATGAAGCGACAGCTGAACAAGCTCAGTATCAGGCGCTTGTAAAAGAAGTAAAAGAATTTCTAAAAACAACCAAATGAAAAGGAGTTAACCATGAATACAAATCGTAAAAAAGCAACACCGTTATTCGTTATTGGCGGGTTCTGCCTTATTTTATTTATTACTATTGCTTCCGCTATCGCAACAGAAAGTAACTGGGTAGCACGTTTTGACTTAAGCTGGATTGAAAAAATCCGCAGCGGCATTCAACCAGATAAAACAGCCATTGTTAAATTTCTAACTACTCTAGGAAGCGCAGAAACAACAATTATTTTGACCATTGTAGTCGTTCTTATTTTATTCTTTTTACGAAAATTTGTTGTCGGACTTTGGTTTGGTGGAACGATGCTCGTTTGTGGCGTAGTCCTAAATCTTGTCTTGAAAAGTTTGGTTGGTCGCACGCGTCCAGCTAGTGTGAACTGGTTAGTAAGCGAGTCAGGCTTTAGTTTCCCAAGTGGGCATGCAACGGCGACGGCGGTTTTTTATGGTCTTGCAGCGATGTTCTTGATTTTCACAGTGCCAAAAATGTGGCAAAAAATCGTTATCGGCATTATCGGTTATGGTTTTATCCTGTTTGTAATGTATACACGCGTTTATCTTGGTGTACATTTCCCGACAGATGTACTTGGCGGATTTTTCCTTGGTACAGCATCAGTGTTTATCTCACTAGGCGTTTATTTCTTAGTACGAAAACCATTACATAATTTGCTTGTGAAATGGCGTATTAAAGATAAAAGTATCACAGAATAATATAAAAACCCTGTTATAAGAATTAACTTATAGCAGGGTTTTTCAGATAGTAAACTGAATAATCTATTTTGTAACCGTACGGCTTTTTCACTTGATTTATTTGTTCGTTGGCGTTAATATATAAGTGTTGATAGTAGCTAATTTGCTTATTATCAAGGATATTGATGTGAAATGAGTATCTTTGCTAATATGTGAATTTTGTAATTGAAAAAATGATTAGCTTGTTGTTAACATCTTTTTCGTTAGTAAAAGAAACATATTTAGAAAATTTTTGGAGGTTTGTGAAATATGCAAACAGGTACAGTTAAATGGTTTAACAGTGAAAAAGGCTTCGGTTTCATCGAAGTAGAAGGCGGAGATGATGTATTCGTACACTTCAGCGCTATCGAAGGTGAAGGATTCAAAACTTTAGACGAAGGTCAAAGCGTTGAATTTGAAATCGTTGAAGGCCAACGTGGCCCACAAGCAGAAAAAGTTACTAAACTTTAATCTGTTCACGTTAAACTAATAAAAATACGCAGCGGACTTCTTAGGGAGAAGCCTTGCTGCGTGTTTTTTTATGCTAAATGAATTCGGTATGTTTTTATTTCAAATGGAGTTACTGTGAATGTAGGATCGGAGAGCGATATTTCGTTTTCCTCAAGTAAGTTGCATTCTGTGATGGAGGTAATCGCGTAATCACTTGTTATTGTCACTTCACCGTGAGTTCCCGCAAATTCATGCAAGCGCAAAATGACACCATCGCCGTCCTCGGCTTGTTTAATGCTATCAATCATCACGTAAGGATTTGTCACTTGGAAAAGAGAGAAAGTTTGAATTTCGCCGTTGGAAGTGAAAATGGGATTATTCAATTCCCATGCTGCTTGAACTGTTTCCCCGTCTAAGAAATCACCTTGATGTGGATAGAGTGAATAAGTGAATTGGTGGATTCCTAAATCGGCATCTGGATCAGGATAGCCTGCTGCTTTAAGCAAGGTTAGGCGGATGGTAGAATCTTTAATATCATAGCCATATTTAGAATCATTTAACAAACTGACACCGTAATTTTTCTCCGAAAGATCGGCCCATTGATGTCCAACTGTCTCAAAGCGAGCAAAATCCCAACTTGTATTCCAGTGCGTTGGTCGTTTGACATTTCCAAATTGGATATCATAGCTAGCTTCACTGGCATGCACGGAGACAGGGAAGGCGACTTTAAGTAGCTGGTTACGATCTCGCCAGTCCACCTCGGTTTCAAATCTGATTTCAGGGCTCTCGTGATAAAAATGAATCCACTGAGTGATTTGAGATTTTTCGGAATGTAACACTTGCTTCATAGTGAATTGGAGTGGACCGTTCTCCGTTATTTCAACTGAAGCTAGCGCGGTGATTTCTTTTTGTTTTTCTTGATAGAATAGGTCGATATCCCAGGCGTCATGCCACATTGGCTTATCTTCAAATAATTGAAATACATTACCTCGCGCATTTTCCGTTAATACTTGGCGGTTATTTTTTTTGTCAAAAATGGAAGTGAATTGACCAGCTTCATTCCATGTGATTTGATAGAACGGTGTTTCTAGTTGGTTGTTTTTATAGTGAAAAGATGACTGTTCTAAAATATTAGCTGTTTCTTTAACAGAAATAGTTGTAGCACCAAGCGTAGGTAAGTTTGGATGCTGAATAAGCCAAGCGTTATTTGCTATTTTTTGCGCAGGTAGAGGAGTGTTATTTTCATCGTAAAAGGCTAAATGGTCCGCTTGGTTTTCGGGCGAAATTTCGATGTATCGCGGTCCGGTCCAAGTGGAACTATTCCAAAGCGTTATTTTTTCTTCCGCAGCTTTTGTTAAACTGGTCAATTGATTAGAAATTAACGTGTTATTTTCTACCGCCGCATCCGTGTACTCGATTAGTGCATCGTCATAGACTTCTTTGATGGAAGAACCAGGAATAATATCGTGAAACTGATTTCGAAGTAAAATTTGCCAAATGCTTGCTAATTTTTCAGTTGGATAAGATGTCCCTAGTTTCAGATTTGCTATAACCGAAAGCCATTCGTTGTTTCGTAAGCCAAGTTCGATTTTTCGATTCATTTTTTTGGTAAAGGCTTGGCTCGTATAAGTTCCGCGGTGATATTCGAAGTAAAGTTCGCCGTTCCATGTATGAACATATTGGTCAGTCGTATTTATTGTCTCGTGTAAATCGTTGAAATAAGCTGTAGCACTTTTTGGTTTTACTTCGGGAATTCCTGGCATCGCGTCATAACGACGGCGCATCTCCAGCATTTCTCGGTTCACACCGCCACCGCCATCACCGTAGCCGTAAGCAAGTAATAATTCTTGGTTCACTTCTTTATCTTGATATTTGTCCCAAAGACCGACAAGTTCGCGCGCTGTCATTTTGCCATTATAGGTTGAAATGCGGCTATTTTTTTCTGGAGCAGTAATGAAATGGGTCAAAATTTCCGTCCCGTCTATCCCGCGCCACTGGAATGTATCGTGGGGCATGCGGTTATATTGATTCCAGCTGATTTTGGTTGTCATAAAAGTCTTGATGCCTGATTTACGAAGGATTTGCGGTAAAGCCCAGCTATAGCCGAATACATCTGGTAACCATAGAAAACTAGACGGTTTGCCAAACTCTTCGCGTAAAAATTTCTGACCGTAGAGCATTTGCCGTACGAGCGATTCGCCGCTAGGAATATTACAATCAGCTTCAAGCCACATTCCACCATCCGCTTCCCAGTTACCTTCACTGATTTTCGCTTTGATTTTCGCATAAATTTCTGGATAATCTTCTTTGATATAGGCGTAAAGTTGCGGTTGCGATTGGAGAAATAGATACTCAGGATAATCTTCCATTAAATGAAGCACGGTCGAGAATGACCGTGCGGCTTTTTCGCGAGTATGCTTTAAGCGCCAAAGCCATGCTACATCTATATGCGTATGTCCGACAGCCGCCACTTTGATAGGAAAGTTTTTCGGCATTTTTTTCAGAGCGGTTTGTAAGATTTGGTTGGCCGTTGCCATCGAGGCAAGGTTTTGTACGGATCCAGGTGTACTCCAATCAATCGCAAGGTAAGCGCGATTAACCGCTTGAAGGAGCGGTGCATAGGTTGGATTTTTTTCTTCGAGTTGGTCGAGTGTTTTTAAAGTTGCTTTACTCGTGAAATACAAATCATCAATGACGAGATTTAAATATCCAATAAAGGCTTCTTTTAACTGATGTGTCTGGATGGTTGGGGTTCCGCCGCCTTCCAGTCCGGACCATAAACGAAAGACTAGTTCTACCTTTTCTCCAGCAAAACTATCTGGGAAAAGTACTTCGCGGTGATTTTGATCGACGCCTTGGTATGGTTCCCCGTTAACGAATAATAGTGATTCAAAGCCAGAATTGTGACCGTCGCCGGTATTTCCGAAATCAAAGTAGCCAATCAAGCGCGTGCCCGTTTTGGTGTCTGGGAAAGTAATGGTTGTTTTGAGCCAGACATAACGGTCCCTACCTGACCAGTTGTCCCCGATAGTTAATTCGACATCATACAAGATGTTATCTGGTCGTGCAGCGATTTCTCCATCCATATCCTCGGCTGCTTGGAATTTTTGGATAGGATAAGTTTTTTCGTAACGATAAAGCGCGACTTCATCCAGCCTGCCTCGTAATTTATCTTTAGTGAAAAACATAGCTATACTCATATCCTTTCTATTTTGTCTAGAACGATTTCAATATATCATAGCGGCAAAAGATGTCAATTTGGCTTTTTTTAGGTTTGCTGGGAGATTCTCTTAGAGTGGGAAGGTTTACGCTTTCTTGTAATGGACAAATCAAGGGAAAATGGATTATTCATAGTAGTTTTTCGCCTAGCATTGCAATTCACTTTAGCCCTTACTATACTTAGCTTGAAAGCGAATACAAAAAGGATATTTGGAGGGGCAAAATGACTAGAAAGAAAGCGCATATTATTTCTCATTCTCACTGGGATAGAGAATGGTTTTTACCACTAGAAAGTTTGAGATTTAGACTCGTTACATTGATGGACGAAGTAGAAGCGTTACTGGATAAAGAAGATGGATTTCATCATTTTCATATGGATGGACAAATGATTATGTTAGAAGATTATTTAGCTGTGAAACCCACGAAAAGAGAAAAAATGAAACAGCTGGTTACGGAAGGGAAACTGCGAATCGGGCCATGGTACATGTTGCAAGATGCTTTTCTAACAAGCGGAGAAGCGAATATTCGTAATTTGCAGTATGGTTTAGAAATGGCAGAGGAATTCGGTCAAGTAGAGAAAATTGGTTATTTTCCTGATACGTTTGGTTTATATGGTCAAGTGCCACAGCTCATGTGCCAAGCTGGTTTTGATACGGTCGTTTTTGGTCGTGGGGTCAATCCAACCGGCTTTAACAATCAAGTTTTTGATAGCGCTTTTGCCTCGAAATATTCGGAGATGTTTTGGGAAAGCCCGGACGGTTCGAAAGTATTAGGAATTTTACTCGCAAATTGGTATTCCAATGGCAATGAAATTCCGGTGGAAAAAGAAGCTGCGAAAGTTTTCTGGGATAAGAAGTTAGCAGATGTGGAACGATTCGCATCGACGGATGAATGGCTATTTATGAACGGCTGTGATCATCAGCCAGTACAAACTGATTTAGCGGAAGCGTTGGAAGTGGCGCGCGAACTTTATCCTGAGGTGGAGTTTATCCATAGTCATTTTGAAAAATACCAAGAGGCTGTTAAAGCTGGTCTTGCTCCCGAAAAATTACAAACGGTTCACGGAGAATTAACGAGCCAACAATCAGATGGATGGTCTACGCTTGCTAACACAGCATCTTCACGTATTTACTTGAAACAAGCAAATGCTAAAATAGAGCGTTTATTAGAGCGTTTGGCTGAACCAATTTCTGTGATGGCGACGGAAGCTGGTGTCCAGTATCCGCATGAATACTTAGCTTATGCTTGGAAATTGCTTATGGAAAATCAAATCCATGACAGTATCACGGGATGTAGTTTGGATGAGGTACACCGTGAAATGGAAGCTCGTTTTGAAAAAGTCGAACAAGCGACTATGGCGATTATTCAAAACGCCGCACGTCAAATCACAGAACAAATTACAACGAATGAATCGGGCATTCCCATTACGGTGTTTCATGCAGGTGGTCTCGAAGCAACGAGAACCATAGAACTCGAACTTGAAACAGATGCAATTCATTTTTCTGAGATGCATTTTGAATTAATACCAGATGAATTAGCGAAACTTCCAGAGCAAAGTTTTCGATTAGAAACAAGCACCGGCGACGAAATTCCAGTTGTAGTCGAGCCACTTGGCGTTCATTTTAATTACGATTTACCAGAACGGAAATTCCGCGATTCTTATTTTGCGAGAAAGTACAAACTAACCTTCACCGTAGAAAATTTGCCAGCGGTTGGTTATGAAACAATATACGCGCATTCGGTCGATTTGGTGAATGAACGAGCTAGCCAAGCGCAAGATTTCTCTTTAGAAAATCGCTTTTTAAAAGTAGAAATTGCGGCGAATGGGACGTATACGATTTTAGATAAAGAAACAGCGGTAGAAGTTGCGGGAGTTGGAGCTTATGAGGACGCGGGCGACATTGGGAATGAATATATGTTTAAAGAAACCGGCGATAACTTACGAATAAATACGCTTCATTCTAAACCGGTAATTCGAGTGCTACGAGAGGATAAACTCGGAAAAACAATCGAAATGAGCCATGAAATCGAAATACCAGAAAGCGCAAGCGACTCCTTTGCTGAAGAAAAACGTCGACTAGTATGGCATCCGGACCGAAAGTCGAAGCGCTCGGAAAATTCTACTGTATTTAAAATCACCACGGAATTAACGCTAAATAATACTGATAAACAATTAACTGTCCGCGTTAGATTTAATAATAACATAGATGACCATCGACTCCGCGTGCTTTTCCCAACTGGAAAACAAACAGAAACGCATCAAGCGGGAAGTGTTTTTGAAGTAGTAACACGCGCAAATAAACAAGTCAAAGAATGGACGAATCCTGCCAAAGACAACCGAAAACAAGGCTTTGTTGCTAGTGGGAATCTCGTTGTCGCAAGCCTTGATTTGCCAGAATATGAAGTAAGCGAACACGGGGACCAACTGGAATTAACGTTGTTGCGCGCAGTATCTGAAATAGGCGATTGGGGTGATTTTCCGGCATATGAAGCGGAATGCCACCGAGAGATTACAGCAGAGTTTCACGTTTTCCTAACAGGTGATTCTGATGTAGCAAATAGCTCCATCCCAGCACAAGTAAACGCACTTTTAACTCCTATTTTTGCATTCCAACACAAATCAGCAACGAAAGAAAAATTTCTCGCAGAAAAAAGAGATTTTGCAGAATGGAAAACAGAGAATGGATTTGTCTTCTCAGCGTTTAAACTCGCTAAAGACAACCAACCAATTATCCGTTTCTTCCAAACCGCAAGTGAACCAAAACAGCTACATACAATTCAATCGTGGCAGAAATCAACTATTTTGGAAGAAACGACGGGAGATTCCAAGAAACAATTTACCGCTAGTCCAAACGAAATTATCACCTTAAAAGGAGTGTAATACATGACAAACACAGTACCAGCAAGTTTTAACAAATGGATAGAGAAAGTGAAAACGACTTTTCCGGAAAACGAAAAACTACATCGTATGTTTGAAAAATGTTTTACGAATACGTATACAACTACTTTACAAGAAACAGAAGAGGGACTTCCATTTGTTATTACAGGAGATATTCCAGCAATGTGGTTACGTGATTCTACAAGTCAAATTAGACCATATTTAATTGTGGCGGAAGAAGACGAGGAAATGGCGACTGTCATTGAAAACCTCGTAAAGTTACAAACTAAATGTATTTTGCATGACCCATACGCGAATGCTTTTAATAAATCGGCAAATGGGGCGGGGTTTCAAAACGACAAAACTGCAATGACTGATCTAGTTTGGGAACGAAAATATGAAATTGATTCCCTTTGCTATCCGATCCAATTAGCGTATTTATTATGGAAAAGCACCAACCGTACAGGTCATTTTACCGAAGAATTTAGAAAAGCATTGCATCAAATCATCGAAGTTTTTAAAATCGAACAAAAGCATACAGAGCAAAGTCCGTATCGTTTTGAACGAGAAAATGTACGTCAATCAGATACCTTAAATAATAACGGAAAAGGAACAAATGTAAGCTATACTGGTATGTCTTGGAGTGGCTTTAGACCAAGTGATGACGCATGTATGTATGGCTATCTTGTGCCGAGTAATATGTTTTTAGTTGTGGTGATGGATTACGTCCACGAAATCGCAGCAGCGTTTTACCCGGATGATAAAGAGTTGCTGAAAGATAGCTCGGATTTACAAAAAGAAGTTGCCGCAGGGATTGAGACTTATGCGAAACAAGCCCATCCATATTACGGCGATGTTTACGCGTATGAAGTAGATGGAACGGGACGTCAATTATTTATGGATGATGCTAACGTGCCAAGTTTGCTCGCTGCGCCGTACTTAGGTTTTTGTGAGAAAAATGATCCTGCATACCAAGCGACTAGAAAACTTATTTTAAGCCGAGAAAATCCTTATTTTGTCGAAGGTAGTGTACTTACAGGAATTGGTAGTCCACATACGCCTGATCATTATGTCTGGCCGATTGCGCTTAGTATCGAAGGATTAACAGCAGAAACAGACGCAGAAAAACAAGCGATATTAGAGATGCTGATTGCCGGAGATGGCGGAACGGATTATATGCACGAAGGTGTCAATGCCTCGAATCCAGCTGAATTCACGCGCGACTGGTTTGCTTGGTCTAATGCGATGTTTAGTGAATTTGTTTTAAGTTTGTGTGGTGTGTACGTAAAAGGCAGCCCATTAAGTAAATAAAAAAAGAAAAGTCTGGGCGAAAACTCAGGCTTTCTCTTACTATCAAAGGAGAGAAAAAGAATGAAACTTATTGATAAATTTTCCGTTATTAGTGACTGGATTATTCGGCTCGTCTGGACAAATTTAGTATGGATTTTCCTCGTATTGATCGGCGGGATTGTGCTTGGTTTTATGCCGGCGACAGTTGCTTTGTTTACGATAACGAGAAAATGGGCGCGGGGTGATTTAGATGTACCAGTATGGAAAGCTGCTTGGAAAACCTATAAACAAGTGTTTGTTTCGGCTAATTTAGCGGGTGCGATTTTTGCAGTGATAGGGATTTTCCTGTATGCAGATTTGCGAATTGTTTTTGAATTAATTCAAGGTTTTTGGTCGACGATTTTATACTTTTTCTTAATGTTTTTGCTTTTTCTTGTGGGTATTGCCTTTTTACAGTATTTCACGGTATTTGTTCACTTCCAAATGAAAAATGCGCGTGCTTATGTCGGGCAAGCGTTCTTGCTCGCGATTACTAGTTTTAAAAATACTTTTATGATTGTGGTTGGGCTAGTTTTTTGTGCTTGGTTAATCTCAAAAATGCCTGCTTTTCTTTTATTTATTTCTGGCGTGTTACCAAGTTATTGGATAATGAAAATTAACTTACAACGTTTCAAGCAAATGGAACCAAAGTAACCCCTTACATTATTGCGGATAGTATGCAATAATCAGAAAAGAAGAGGGGGTAGTAAAGGAATATGACACAGGAATTGCCACGTAAGCGCGTTTTCAAAAGAATGTTACTAATTTTTTCTTTGACAAGTCTTTTTACGGTGAGCTTGTTACTTTTTTTCATTTATAAGTACTATACTAATATTCAACTAGATACCAATCTCCAAAAAGTAGAAACCATTGCAAGTAAGCAGCTGGACGCACTTTCGGAGAAGCAAAAGGCGTTAATTAGTTTAACACAAGATATTTATCGTAATAGTGATTTGATGCAAGATGTTCAAATTGCAATGACAAACGATTATGGTAGCTATACGGAGCAAAATATTGATAACTATTTTAAAAGTAAAAATTTTTATTCTGTAGATATGCAAACGTATTTACAGTCTTATTTTTCGTATGATGAGGACATTATCGCGCTGCAGCTCATTTCGGATGATGGCAGTTACTCTTATACATTCCCGAGCCGTTACCGTGAATGGAAAGAAACGGTTGATACATATGGGGAGGCAAATATCGCCACCGAAGCATCGAAGCAAGGAACATTTTATACAATTGAAAATAAAATAGTCGTAAAACAGCCGATTAATGACCCAAGCACATTAAAACAAATGGGGTATTTGCTTCTATACATTGACCCAACTTTTCTAAGCAAATGGATTACGAAAGATTATCAAAACTCGATTTTTCAAATACAAAATACGAAGGGAGTCGAGTTATATTCCAACCACCCAAAGAAGCAAATCCAAACGCCCGAAAAACAAGGATGGGTTCATGCTGATAACAAAAAAGTGTACTTTCAAAAAACAGAAAATGAAACAAACGGCTTGAAAAACAATACATATTTATATCGCGTAACAGATGATGGGGCGCCGCTCATTGAACTTACTTTATTTGGAATTGGCCTGTTATTAGTTATTTTTTCCATCAGTATTAATTTTGTTATTAGTAGACGTTATTCTAAACGGATTTTAACGATTATTGGTGGGATGAATCGAGTGGAAAACGGGACGCTTGATGCAAAGCTTCCGGTCGATAATAACGGGGATGAACTAACGATGATTAGTGAGCGGTTTAACCATATGACAGAAAACCTCGATGCGTATGTGAAGAAAGTCTATAGTCTGGAAATGGAAGAACAAAAAGCACGGCTAAAAGCGCTCCAAGGTCAAATGCAGCCTCATTTTCTTTATAATTCACTAGAAGCAATTAGGATGAACGCGCGCGTAGAAGGAGCCAAAGCGACAAGTGATATGATTTATCAGCTTGCAACACTACTGCGCTACACAGCTAATCACCGTGAAATCACCACTTTAGGTGAAGAAATCAATTACGTGAAACAATATGTCCGCTTTATGGAAATGCGCCACGAACAGCCAATTAAGCTGGAAATCCATATGGAAAAACGTTTCAATCATACGCAGATTCCAAGGTTTGCTCTGCAACCGCTCATTGAGAACTTTTTCAAATATGCTTATAAAGAAAATCAAAATCCAATAGTCGCAATGACGGTTTCCGCAGAAAATAACAATTTACAATTTAGAATTGAAGACAATGGTTCGGGAATGAGTGAAGAGAAATTAAAAGAAGTGCAAGCAACAATTAAAAGTAAAGATGAGACGAGTCACATCGGTCTAGCTAATTTAAACAAACGATTGCAACTTTTATATGGAGAAACTTATCAATTAACCATTAAAAGTAAAGCAAATGAAGGTACTGTTATTCTGTTTCAAGTACCTCAAAATATGGGAGGAGAAAAGTAATGCTAAAAATTGTACTAGTAGACGACGAGCCCCTTATTCTCAAAGGTTTAGAAAGTATTATTCCAGAATTTGAGCAATCAATTAAAATTATCGGAACTGCCAAAAATGGCGCAGTAGCCTTAGATTTATTTGCTAACCAAGAAGTAGATGTACTTTTGACTGATATAGAGATGCCCGTAATGAATGGTTTGGAATTAATTGACGAATGGAAAAAACGACAACCAGCAACTAAAACGATTGTTCTTTCCGGATTTGAAGATTTTCATTATGTGAAACGAGGACTTTCAGCGGGAATCGAAAATTATTTACTAAAGCCTTTAAATGAACAAGAATTAAAAGAAACATTTATACAAATAGAGAAAAAACAAATGACAGACAGTGTAATACCAAGGGAAGAAGCGTATTACATCTTACGGGACAATACGATTTGGCGCTGGCTAAATTTACGAATAAACAAAGAAGAATGGGAAGAGCGCCTGGCATTATACGATATGACTTTAAATTCAAAGGAAAATGCCGTTCTCGTCCAAATTCAACCAACAAAAGAAATTAATCTGACTGAATGGAAAAATCTTTCTGAACAATATCGGAAGGACTTTCCATTTATGCTACTTACGCCAGAAAATGAAATAATGATAGGGATAACCGAGCCAACCTCAATATCCGAACAAATTTTAGCGATTCATCAAGATGTAAAAAAGCACCTTTCGAATGAAGCTTTTTATCTGTTTATCAGTGAAAAAGTACAAGGCGAAATGATGTACCCACAAGCCTTTCGCCAACTTACTAGGTTACTTCCGGAACGACTTGTTCAAGAGCCTGGTAGCCTAATCGCCTATCAAAAACGTACCAAACATACTTGGCGTCCGAAAAGGAAACAACATCAACTCGCGAAACTCCTCGTGATGAATAACGAAAAAGAAATTAAAGCGTGGATCCAGCACTTTTTTAAAGAATGGAATGATCACAAGCTGGAAAGCGACCCACATCAAATGCTCCATATTTTAAATGAGCTACTTATCATGATGGCAGAATCAGATCCAAAAGAGTTAAATGAATCCATGGGGAGAATTGCCGAAGAAACGAGTATTGAGGGATTGGAAGAGGCGACGCTAGCCTATGCTATTCGTTACTATAACCGCAAAAAACAAACAGATGAATCAAAAAGCCCCATTATTCAAAACGTGCTTTCTTATATCACGGAACATTTTGCAGAAGGAATGTCTTTGAAAACGCTTGGTAATGACTTCCATATTAATGCCGTTTATCTCGGTCAACTTTTTCAAAAAGAAATGGGCGAACATTTTACTGATTATTTAAATCGCTACCGAGTGAACTATGCAAAAGAAGAATTACTGCAAACAAAAGATAACTTAACCATCATCGCTCGGAAATCTGGTTATACCGATATGGCTTATTTTTATAGACAGTTCAAAAAGCACACAGGTGAAACGCCGAATCGTTACCGAAAAATCCATCAATAAGATTATTTCTAATATTTGTCTATAAATCTAAACATCCGCAACTATTTTAACCCTCGTAAAAACGATAAACTAAAGATGTTGAAAGCACTTACAAAAAAGAGGGGTGAATGGATTGAAAAAAGTTTTATCACAAATTCGAGCTAATCGGATTTGGCTATTAATGGTACTTCCAGGCGTCCTTTGGTTCCTGGTTTTCTCATACTTACCAATGTTTGGTACAGTGATTGCATTTAAAGATTACAAGATTGATGGGAAAGGATTTTTATCCAGTATTATGAGCAGCGACTGGGTGGGACTTGAAAATTTTAAATTCCTATTCCAAACAAACGACGCTTTTATTATTACCCGAAACACCGTTCTTTATAATTTAGTATTTATTATCGTTGGGCTGTTTCTTGGTGTAGCACTTGCTATTATTTTCAACAGCTTACTAAATAAGCGAGGAGCAAAAATTTATCAAACGGGAATGCTTTTCCCCCATTTTTTATCATGGGTAGTGGTCAGCTATTTCTTGTTCAGCTTTTTGAGCGAAGACAGTGGACTGATGAATAATATTTTACTTGCATTTGGACAAGACCCGATTTCCTGGTATAACGATCCGAAATACTGGCCGTTTATCCTTATCATGATGAATGTTTGGAAAGGCTTGGGTTATGGAAGTATTGTCTATCTTGCAGCAATTGCCGGAATCGACCGGACCTACTACGAGGCGGCAATGATTGATGGTGCTGGCAAATGGCAACAAATTAGGCATGTAACAATTCCAGCATTAACGCCACTGATGGTTATTTTAACGATTTTGAATGTCGGGAAGATTTTTAACTCTGATTTTGGTTTGTTTTATCAATTACCACGAAATTCAGGTCCGCTTTATCCAGTGACGGATGTTATTGATACATATGTATACCGAGGTTTAACGTCACTTGGAGATATGAGCATGAGTGCAGCAGCTGGCTTCTATCAGTCCATCGTCGGCTTTATTCTAGTGCTACTCACTAACTACATCGTGAAAAAAATAAATCCAGAATATGGCTTATTTTAGAAAAGGAGGCGAGGTGCTTTGGCAGAACAGCTTGAAGCAGTGAGTGAAATAGAACAAGTCCGAGGCGAGATGGAAAAACCAGCAAAAAATAAACCAGCCAAAGACATTATTGGTTTTGGGAAAAAAATGAACGTAGCGATGAATATTATGCTCGCTTTCCTAGCGCTCATTTGTATTTTTCCGTTTTTATACATTATTGTTATTTCTTTTTCTAGTGAATCATCTCTGGCGGCAAACGGCTTTCAACTAATACCGAAAGAGTGGAGCATGGAAGCGTATGAGTACTTATGGAAGATGAAAGGACAACTATTACAGTCATACGGTATTACCATTTTAGTTACGGTTATTGGTACGGTATGCAGTGTGGCGATGATTGCTCTTTATTCCTACGCGATATCAAGACCGCAATTTAAGTATCGTCGTCAATTTACATTTATTGCCTTTTTCACCATGTTATTTAGTGGCGGGATGGTGCCTGCATATATCGTTATGACGCAATTTTTGCACTTGCGAAATAGTATTTGGGCGATGATTTTACCATTAGCAATGAATGCTTTTTACATTATGATTATGCGCACATTCTTTTTACGGTCTATTCCAGAACCAATACTTGAGGCGGCTCGAATTGAAGGCGCCGGGGAACTACGAATCTTTTTACAAATGGTGGTTCCGCTTTCCTTACCGGGGCTTGCGACAATTGCACTCTTCTCGACACTCGGATACTGGAATGACTGGTTCCAAGCGTCACTTTATATTGATAATCCGAATTTAGTGCCATTACAATCACTACTTATGAAAATTGAAAATAACTTAGAATTCATGCGGCAAAACTCTGAAATTGCTTATACTGCCGGCGCGTTTAAGTCCATACCACAAGACGGTGCAAAAATGGCGATGGTTGTTATTTCGACGTTACCAATCGCAATTACCTATCCGTTTTTCCAAAAATACTTTATTAGTGGACTCACAATTGGCGGCGTAAAAGAATAAAAAAGATGGAGGGAATTTAATGAAAAAGAAATGGGGAGTAATCATCGCATCACTCTGCTTGCTACTAGGTTTAAGCGCATGCGGAAGCGATGAGAATGCAGACGCAAATGAAGTTCCGACACTGAAATGGTATATGATTGGTACGCCACAAAAAGACACAGAAGAAGTTATGAAAGAAGTAAATAAATATACAGAAGAAAAAATTGGTGTCAAAGTAGAAATGACTCAAATCGACTGGGGCGACTATGGCAAACGAATGCAAACCGTCATCAACTCGGGTGAAAATTTTGATATTGCTTACTCTGCGGCAGGAGAATTCGTTTCATACTCGCAAAAAGGTGCTTTCTTGCCATTAAATAAATATTTAGATAAAGAAGGCAAGAAAATGAAAGCCGAGTTAAATGATGTGCTTTGGGAAGGTGCAACCATTGACGGCAACATTTACGGTGTTCCTTCCAATAAAGAAGTTGGCGAGCAACAAGTATACGTTTTTAACAAAAATCTTGTCGACAAATATAAAATGGACGTAACAAAAGTAAAAAACTTTAGCGATTTAGAACCAATGTTAAAAACAATTAAAGAAAACGAACCAAGTATCACACCAATCGGCGGGAACAAAGACTTTAAGCCAGCTTTCCCATATGACTATTTGATTGATAATGCAGTACCTCTTCCTTTTGCCGTAAATCAATATGAAGACACTGGCAAAATCGTTAACTTCTATGAGCAACCCGAAACATTAGATATCCTAAAATCGCTTCATAGCTTTTATCAAAAAGGATATGTCACAAAAGATATCGCAACCTCCACAGATCCATGGTCATACGATAAAGAAAACTGGTTTGTACGGATTGAAAAATACCAACCATATGCAGAAAATATTTGGGATAAAAATACAGGCGGCAAATATAAAGTCGTCACTCAGCCAATTGCTGAAACTCCTATCATCAAAAATAACTCTGTAACTGGTGCGATTCAAGCTGTTTCTGTTACAAGCCAACATCCGGAAGAAGCAGTGAAATTCCTTGATTTACTTAACACGGATGAATATTTACGTAATTTAGTCGATAAAGGAATTGAAGGAACCCATTATAAAGAGTTAGATGACGGTAAAATTCAAGATCTACCAGCACGTGTGGAACGTTACAGCATGCCAACGTATGCGCTTGGAAATCACTTCATTCTAAAATTATATGAAGATGAGCCGGCGGATAAATGGGATCAATTTAAAGAATTTAATAAAAAATCAGTTGCATCACCGGGCTTAGGTTTCTATTTTGACTCCTCTAAAGTTCGAACTGAAATAGCATCAATTACCAATGTGTGTAATGAATTTGCACCGGCGCTTCTGACAGGAACAGTGGATCCTGTTGAATATACAGAAAAATTCAAAGCGAAATTAAATGATGCAGGGATGAAAAAAGTAATGAAAGAAATGCAAAAACAATACGATGAATACCGTGCTTCACAAGAATAAATGCGAGAAAAGACTTAGTTTATCTAAGTCTTTTCTTTTTATGTATAACAGTTTTTATTTAATTATATAACAGTTTCTGAGTCGTGAATCTTGAAATAATTCTTTTAAGTAGTATAATAAATCTTGTAGATGAGGTATTTATAAAAACTGTACTATTAAAATATAAATAATTTATATAACAAAGGATGATAACGATGGCGAAACTAGAAAAAGACCAAGAAAAAGTAATAGCGCAAGGGAAATCAGGAGCAGATTTAGTTGTAGACAGCCTAATTAATCAAGGTGTTACGCATGTATTCGGGATTCCGGGAGCGAAAATTGATAAAGTTTTCGATGTGATGGAAGAACGTGGGCCAGAATTAATTGTCAGTCGTCATGAACAAAATGCGGCGTTTATGGCTGCTGCTATCGGTCGTCTAACAGGTAAGCCTGGTGTTGTGCTTGTAACTAGTGGACCTGGCGCATCAAACCTTGCCACTGGGCTTGTAACTGCAACCGCTGAAGGAGACCCGGTCGTTGCGATTGCTGGAAACGTAACCAGACAAGATCGCCTAAAAAAAACCCACCAATCAATGGATAATGCCGCACTTTTCCGTCCAATTACAAAATATAGCGAAGAAGTAGTTCACGCTGAAAGTATTCCAGAAGCTATCACTAACGCTTTTCGCTCTGCCGCTGAACCAAACCAAGGCGCCGCTTTTGTCAGTTTGCCACAAGATATCGTGAATGAACCGAATGTGCCAGTAAAAGCAATTCGCCCGCTTGCTAAACCAGAAAATGGTCCGGCTTCGAAAGAGCAAGTCGCCAAACTCGTTACTCGTTTGAAAAAAGCGAAATTACCGGTATTACTATTAGGTATGCGAGCGTCTAGCCCGGAAGTAACTGGCGCGATTCGTCGCTTACTCCAAAAAACAAGTATCCCTGTAGTAGAAACATTCCAAGCGGCTGGTGTCATTTCGCGCGACTTAGAAGATGACTTTTTTGGACGTGTTGGTCTGTTCCGCAACCAACCTGGGGATATTTTATTGAATAAAGCGGATTTAGTTATTACGGTTGGTTATGATCCGATTGAATACGATCCAAAAGCTTGGAATGCCTCTGGTGATAGAACGATTGTGCATTTAGACGACATTCGAGCTGATATCGACCATTATTATCAACCAGTAACAGAATTAGTCGGAAACATCGCGCTTACTTTAGACCGTGTAAATGCGAAGTTTAGCGGTTTGGAATTAGCGGATAAAGAACTAGAAACATTAAAAGAACTTCACGCCCAATTAGAAGAACGAGATGTTCCGCCAGAAAGTGATGAAACAGGTCGCGTGCATCCGCTATCTGTCATTCAAACGCTGCGTTCGGCGATTGATGATAACGTTACTGTAACTGTCGACGTTGGTTCGCATTATATTTGGATGGCGCGTCATTTTCGCTCCTATGAACCACGCCGTCTGCTTTTCAGTAACGGTATGCAAACGCTTGGTGTCGCGCTTCCTTGGGGAATTGCTGCAACGCTCGTGCATCCGGGTGAAAAAGTTGTCTCGATTTCTGGTGACGGTGGCTTCCTATTTTCCGCAATGGAATTAGAAACAGCTGTCCGCTTGCGTGCCCCCCTTGTACACCTTGTATGGAATGATGGCAGCTATGACATGGTTGCTTTCCAACAAAAAATGAAATACGGTAAAGAAGCAGCTGTTCGTTTTGGTGATGTTGATATCGTAAAATTTGCAGAAAGTTTCGGTGCCAAGGGGCTTCGTGTAACTAAACCGTCAGAACTTAGTGACGTATTAAAAGAAGCACTTGAAACAGAAGGTCCTGTCGTTGTAGATATTCCAATTGATTACCGAGATAACATTAAACTCGGCGAAACTTTACTACCTGACCAATTTTATTAAAACCTAAAAAATCTCTCGGATATTCTGAGAGATTTTTTTAGTTAAAGCTTGACTTGGAGTGGACTTCAAGGTTTATGCTGTAATAGTACTAGAAATGAACTAGGAGGGTTTTCGATGGAATATGTAAAATTTGGTAATACTGGGATGGATGTGTCGAAAATTTGTTTAGGAACAATGGGATTCGGCGATAAAGACAAATGGATTCATAAATGGGTTTTGGATGAAGCGAATAGCCGCCCAATTATAAAAAAAGCACTTGATCTGGGTATTAATTTCTTTGACACTGCAAATATTTATTCTTATGGTGAAAGTGAAAAAATCGTTGGCCGTGCACTCAAAGACTATGCTAACCGAGATGACATTGTTTTAGCAACCAAGGTGCAACAAACAATGCGTCCGGATCGCCCGAATAGTGGTGGCTTATCCAGAAAAACCATTTTGAGCGAAATCGACCATAGTTTAAAACGCTTAGAAACAGATTATGTGGATTTATATATCATTCACCGTTTTGATGAAAATACGCCAATTGAAGAAACGATGGAAGCTTTACACGATGTCGTTAAGTCAGGGAAAGCGCGTTACATTGGAGCGAGTGCGATGTATGCTTGGCAGTTCCAAAAAGCACAACGCGTCGCCGAAAGAAATGGCTTTACAAAATTCGTTTCCATGCAAAATCATTACAACATGATTTACCGGGAAGAAGAGCGAGAAATGATTCCGTTTTGTCGTGATGAAAAAATTGCGATTACGCCATACAGCCCGCTGGCATCAGGACGATTAACGCGAGATTTGAGTGAAACAACGAATCGTTCTGAAACGGACTCCGTTCAAAAATCTAAATATGATGATATGGCGAATGCAGATAAAGGTATTATTGAACGTGTGGCTGAACTTGCAAAAACGCACCAAGTATCTCGAGATAAAATTGCTTTAGCGTGGCTATTAAATAAAGATGAAATCACTTCACCCATCATCGGAGCGCAAAAAGAAAGTCATCTGGAAAGCGCGGTAGAAGCGCTAAATATTGAACTAACAGCAGATGAAGTTAACTATCTAGAAGAATTATATATTCCGCACCCGGTAGTTGGAGCACTACCTACAACCAAATAATCAAACAGAGCGTGAGTTGGATGGGAAAATCTGGCTCATGCTTTTTTTATGCAAAAAGACTATTGACAAATAAAATGCAACCGTTTACAATGAAGTGGTATTAAAAATGTTTAAAGCTGTATCTTTTGTAAAAGCGAAAAACATAGATGATTTGAAAAAAGAGGTGGAAATATGGAATATAAAGACTTGTCGCCATCGGTGCAAAGTGAAGAACAACTAAGACAGCTTATCCAAGAAAAAGTAGCAGCCGGAGAAACAAGTTTCCCATCAGAACGTGCGCTTGAAAACGAACTGGGTGTCAGTAGAACAACGCTCAGACGGTCACTTGATACACTTGAAAAAGAAGCAGTCATCCAAAAAAGAAACCGAAAAGGAATCGAAATTAATCAAAAACAAACAATCAATATATTGCAAATGAATTCCATGAGCAGCCAATTGCCGGGAGAACAGAAAGTAGAAGTAATATCACAAGAAATAGTGGCCGGCAAAGACATAGTGAATCACTTTTTAAACTTAAGTGAAGCTAAGCCAGTGTTTAAGTTAGTGCGGCGAAGAATTATTAATAATAAGCCATTTTCTTATGAAATATCTTTTATTGATAGCACGAGATTTGCTGGTATTGAGAAAATCGATTTAAATAATTCCTCGCTATACAATGTATTAGAAAAGCAGTTTGCTATTAAACCTACCTACGGGCGCGAAGAATTGCGCTTTGTATCAGCGAATGAAAAGCTAGCAGAAGCATTAAAGGTACCACTAAACACGCCGCTTTTTGAAGTAGTGAGTAAAGCATTCGATCAAAATGATGAACCTTTTGAGTACAGTAAACAATATCTAATTGGTAATCAAATTAAATACAAAATCAATGCGAAAAACATATTTGATTACTTGGAGGATGAGTGAAATGGGAGCTAAAAAGCCACTTTTTGAAGTAATAGCTTCAGAAATAAAAGATAGGATTAATCGCGATGAATATAAGCCGGGAATGCTAATGCCAAACGAAACAGCCTTGCAAGAAATTTTTTCTAGCAGTCGGACAACCATTCGCCGTGCAGTAGATCTATTAGTCGAAGAAGGTTTGGTCGTTCGTAAAAACGGTGTGGGGCTATATGTCCAACCAAAATTAACAGCCCAGAACATTCTGGAAATGACAGGTGTTATGAAAACCGATATCAATGAAAACTTAAAAAAAGACATTAAAGACTTTTACATCCGTAAAGCTGGGAAATTTTACGCAGAGAAGTTTGGTATAAAAGAGAATGAACTTGTGTATTCTATCAAGTTTGTCCAAAAAAGTGAGCATGGTGTCACGCTAGACCGCTTAATTTTACCACTAAGTTTATACCCTGATTTACAAGCAAAAGATTTTCAAATTATTAATATTATTGAGCTTGTTAATTCAGGTAAATATAAATTATTTGAGCTTGAGCAGGAACTTCAACTTATTTTAGCTGGGAATGAGCAAATCAAAAATATGCATATAGACGAAAATGATCCTGTTTTCAAATTGAGTAGTGTCTTTTATGCAGAAAACGAGATGCCAATTGCTATCCAATATCATTATGAAGATGCTGAGTCAACCAAATATGTAGTTGATTTTAACTAATACGAAGGAGGAAGAAAAAATGATTCAATTTCTAAGAGTAGACCATCGTTTACTACATGGGCAAGTAGCTGTATCTTGGTTTAATGCTTTAGATGTAAATACAATTTTAGTGGCAAATGATGGGGTAGCAGCGGACGATTTCCGTAAGTCGGCAATACGTCTTGCGAAACCAGAGGCAGCAAAACTAGTCATGAAAAGTATCGATGAAAGTATCGAAGCGATTAATTCAGGTGTCACCGACAAATACAATATGCTTATTGTTGTCGAATCAGTTGAAGACGCTTACAAATTAATCCATGGTACGAATGGTAAAATCCCGATGTTAAATCTAGGCGGAACAAAGCAAAGAGAAGGAACGGCCAATTTTTCCAAAGCAGTCAATTTAACACCTGAAGAAGTAGCGAAGTTAAAAGAGCTTCAAAAAGAAAAGGTAGATGTATTTATGCAACAAGTGCCTAACGAGAAAAAAGTAACCTTTGAAGCATAAAAGACGAAAGAAGGGATAAATTATGGAACAGTTTGGAACAGCAATTTTGCTTGCACTTGCAGCAATGCTTGCAAATGGAGAGTATTTGTTTGGTTCATCGATGCTATCAAGACCACTGGTAACATGTACACTCGCCGGACTTATCATGGGTGATGTACAAATGGGGATTATTATGGGAGCAACTTTGGAATTAGCTTTTGTAGGATCATTTTCTATCGGAGCATCTATTCCTCCAGAAATTATTTCAGGAAGTATATTAGGAACAGCCTTTGCGATTTCGACTGGCGAGAGCACAGCGGTAGCTTTAGCACTTGGGATTCCGATTGCTTCCCTTGTACTTGTTGTTAAAAATCTATGCTTCATTTTCGTATTACCGTACTTTGTTCATAAAGCAGACAAATACGCAGTCGAGGGAAATTCACGAGGGATTAGTCGAATGCAGCTGCTCGGCGGATTTTTATCGATTAACTTGCCAATAGGTATTATTGTTGCGACGTCCTATCTAGTCGGAAGCCCAGTTATTCAAAATGTACTTGACGCCATCCCGGCTTTCGTTATAACAGGGCTTGGAATTGCGACAGGCTTACTGCCAGCATACGGTTTTGCTTTACTTTTAAAATTAATGGTCAACAAAAAGAATGCGGTATTTTTCGTATTTGGCTTCGCGTTAGCTGTATACTTAAAAGTTCCTGTAACAGGCGTAGCGATTTTCGGTGCATGTTTAGCACTAATTTTAACAGGTTATGCAACACTTAAAAATGACAATGGTCCGAAAAATACGAATACAGAGCCAGCGCTTGCGAATGATGGAGGTATAAATTATGAAGATGAAGAGTTCTGACGTATTAACGAAAAAAGACTTAATGAAAGTTTTCTGGCGTTCGTTCACGATGGAATGGTCATGGAACTATGAACGACAATCCAACCTAGGTTACGGCTTTTCCATGTTACCAGCTTTAAATAAGATTTTTAAAAATGATAAAGACAAACGAATTTCTTCTTATCAAAGACATTTAGAATTTTATAACGTAACACCGTGGCTTTCCACTTTTCCGCTCGGGATTTCGATTGCGATGGAGGAACAATCTGCGAAAGATAAAGACTTTGACACAGATTCTATCAATAATATAAAAGTAGCGTTAATGGGACCGCTGAGTGGGATTGGAGATTCGTTCTTCTGGGGAACTTTACGCGTTATCGCTACAGGTATTGGAACTTCCTTAGCACTTCAAGGAAATATGTTAGGGCCGATTTTGTTCCTTCTTATTTTCAATATTCCAGCTATTCTGACTCGTTATTATGGATTATTTATTGGCTACAACATCGGAGCTAATTTTATCGAAAAAATTCAAAAAACTGGATTAATGGATAAACTCTCTTATGGTGCTTCGGTTATCGGACTGGCCGTAGTTGGCGCAATGGTCGCCACAATGGTAAACATTAATATGCCAATGAAATTTGGCTCTGGTGATGATGCAGTAACGATTCAAAGTGTTTTTGACGGTATCGTCCCAGGAATCCTAGCACTTGGCTTCACCTTCTTTATTTTCTGGTTAGATAAAAAAGGACTAAAAGCACATTGGATTCTTTTATTAATCGCAGGAATTGGGATTTTAGGAGCGTTCACAGGTCTATTAAAATAAGTAGGTGAAAAAATGAAAAACATGGATTATTATATCCGGTCGGAACAAAGCGTTTATGAAAATATCATCCGAAGTCGAAAAGATCTTTTACAAAAGGTCATGCAAATGGAGAAAGTGGACTACCAAGCAATTGTTATTTTTGCAACAGGTTCTAGTTCTAATGCGGCATTCGCAGCGCAGTTATATATGTCAGATAAACTCGCTATTCCGGTATATGTGGAAGAACCGTCTACTGCAGGAAATTACATGCTTCATTTAAACAAAAACACCTTATATATCGCTATATCACAAGGTGGGCACAGTTATTCCACTATTCATCTTGTAAAAGAAATCGAGCGTCAAGGTGGTATTGTCTTCACTTTAACAAGCGATTTAACAAGTCCGATTGCGAAAGAAGGCAAGCGTACAATCGATCTTGGGATGGGGATAGAAGAAATGCCATATGTCACACTTGGTTACAGTGCAACGATTCTAATGCTAAATTTAATGGCGCTTGAGATAGCTCTTTTACAAGGGAAAATCTTGGAAGCAGCATATCAGGCAGAAATCGCGGAGCTAGAGAAAATCACCATTCATTTGCCAGAAGTGATAGAGAAATCAGCAGCTTGGGTAGAGGCGCATACACTGGAATTGATGGAAGCAGAACGAGTCTTTTTCATAGGATACGGCGCTGCTTATGGTGTGGCGCGCGAAGGAGAAACAAAAGTAACAGAAACCATCCGGATTACAGCTTTTGGTAAGGAGTTAGAAGAATATATGCACGGACCTTATATAGGTTTATCCGAGCAAGACTATATTATCTTCCTTGAACCTCAAGGCTTACTAGAAGACCGCGCAGAAAAGTTAAAACAATTTTTACAAGGCCATGTAAAGAAAATCCGAACATTTTATGCGGATGCAGGCGGGGAAAAGACAGATGATTTATTACTCGGTGTGCGGACAGCGGAACTTCTGACGCCGCTATTTATGACTATTCCTGTTCATTTATTATCCTTTGAAATTTCCAAGAAAAAAGGAATTAATTTAGAAGTATCTGCTTTTCCAGAGTTTGACCAAATAACAAAATCCAAAATTTAATCAAAGAAAGTAGGAATGAATAGTGTTAAAATTTGATGAACAAAAAGTGAGAGAAAACATGGAAGGGGCGCTAAAATTACGTCCGCAAATTAATGAAGTAGTTGACCAAATACACAATCGTGGTTTTAGTAATATTTGCTGGCTAGGAATTGGCGGTACGTACGCGTCCGCCATGCAAGCTGTGGTGCATATGAAAGAAAAAACAGCATTAGAAACTTTTTATGAAAATGCGGCTGTGTTTCTAACAACAGGTAATAAACGTGTCACTAAAGATACCCTTGTCGTTATTTCATCGGTAACCGGAAGTACGCAAGAAGTAGTAGATGCTGTGAAAAAATGTAATGAAATTGGCGCGACTGTATTTGGGTTTATTGATAAAGCGGAAACCGAACTTGCTAATTTGGTAGATCATTTAATCTCCTACCCATTAAATGAACAATTAAAATTCTTCATGGTAGCAGATCGTTTTATGTATTTAGCTGGCGAATTTGAAGATTACGATGCGTTTTATCAAGAAATGGATCAACATTTTGCTAAAGGGATTGTTGAAGTAGAAAAAGCAGCAGATAAATTTGGGCAAGAATTTGCCCTAAAACATCATCAAGACGACATTCATTATTTCGTTGGTGCTGGGAACCAGTGGGGTGCAACCTATTCATACGCAATGTGTTACTGGGAAGAACAGCACTGGATTAAAACGAAATCAATTGAGTCACATGAGTTTTTCCATGGGATGTTTGAAATTGTGGAACGTGATACACCGGTTACTATTTACGTTACAGAAGACAGCCAGCGATCATTAAGTGAACGGGTAGTTAATTTCATTCCACAAATTTGTGCCAATTATACAGTCATTGATGCAAAAGATTACGATATGCCAGGTATTTCCGCTAAATTTAGAGGGGCGTTATCACCATTTATTATCCACGCAGTTAATAATCGTATTGACGTACATGTGGAAAAAATTAACTGTCACCCAATGGAAATCAGAAGATATTATCGTCAGTTAGACTATTAAAAAGGCGGTTTAAAAAATGAAAGCAATTTTTGTTTGTACTCACGGAAATGCCGCAAAAGAACTCATTCAATCTGCGGAAATGATTTGCGGTAAACAAGAAAATACCAGTTTTGTTCCTTTTGAAGTGAATGAATCCGCGGAAAATTTACAGGCAAAAATTGCCAGTGAAGTAGCTAAACTCGATCTAACAGAAGGGATCTTATTTCTAACTGATTTAAAAGGTGGTACTCCGTTTAATGTCCTCGTTCGCTTGCTCGGGAATTTTGATGCAGTAGAACTTGTCGCAGGCGTGAATATTCCACTTTTATTAGAAGCATTTCTCAGCCGTGAAATGCTATCCTTAAAAGAACTTGCGAATCAAGTTGCCGAAACTGGGCGGTTAGGGATTTATGAATATGCCGCACCGCTTGAGGAAATAGAAGAAGATTTTTAATAGGAAAAAGACAGCCGCGGCTGTCTTTTTTTAACTTCCCTCTCGAACTATCCCTGCTCTTACGTTATACTAAAAAGAAAACGATGGAGGGATGAAATGGATAAACAAAAAGAACAACTCAGCGTGGAGGTTGCGAGACTTTATTATCAATCGGACCTTGGTCAACAAGAAATCGCCACACGCCTAGGTGTATCCAGACCGACCGTTTCCAGATTGCTTCAAAACGCGAAAACAAAAGGATACGTCAAAATCGAAGTCCAAGATCCATTTTCTAACCTCACTGAACTGGCTGTGGCTTTAAAAGAAAAATACCAACTTAAAAATGTCACTGTTGCGTTCAGCCAAACAAATGATTATAGCGAAATCACCAAGCAAATCAGTCAAAGTGCCGCAGAATATTTGGAAGAAATTATCCATGACGGCGATATTCTCGGCGTGAGCTGGGGAACAACAATGTACAAAATCGCCCAAAAACTGACCCCGTTAAAAGCAGAAATAAAAGTCGTCCAACTGAAAGGCGGCGTGAGTCACTCTGATGTCAATACGTATGCTGCTGAAACGTTAGCATTATTCGGTGCTGCCTATGATATAGCGCCAGTTTCGTTGCCTCTGCCAGTGGTCCTTGATAACCCACTCGCTAAGCAAATGGTAGAAGCAGATCGCCATATAAAAAATATCATCGAACTAGGTAAAAAAGCCAATATCGCTATTTTTACAGTAGGGACTGTGCGTGACGAAGCCTTGCTTTTCCGCCTAGGCTATTTTTCCGATCAAGAAAAGGCTCACTTAAAAGAAAAAGCAGTCGGCGATATTTGTTCACGATTTTTCACGATTGACGGCGAAATCGCTGACGAAAAAATGGATGAACGAACCATTGGTATCAATTTAGAAGATTTAAAACAAAAAGAAACAGCCATCCTTGTCGCAGGCGGTGAACGAAAAATAAAAGCGATTCATGGCGCGCTTCGTGGTGGCTATGCCAATCATTTTATCACCGACCAATTTACCGCAAAACAACTACTTGAACAAAATTTCATCAATTAGTTTACAAATGTTCTGTAGTGCGATATGATGAAACCAAATCCAATTTTAAAGGAGTTTTTAAAATGACAATTGCTAAAATGATCGACCATACTGCATTAAAACCAGACACAACGAAAGAACAAATTTTGACATTAACAAAAGAAGCGAGAGAATACGGTTTTGCTTCCGTATGCGTGAACCCAACTTGGGTAAAACTATCCGCTGAACAACTTGTTGGAGCAGAATCCGTTGTATGTACAGTTATCGGTTTCCCGTTAGGAGCGAATACTCCAGAAGTAAAAGCATTTGAAGTAAAAGACGCTATCCAAAACGGTGCAAAAGAAGTGGACATGGTTATCAACATCGGTGCACTAAAAGACAAAGACGATGAATTAGTAGAACGTGATATTCGCGCTGTAGTCGATGCTGCCAAAGGAAAAGCATTAGTAAAAGTAATTATCGAAACTTGTCTATTAACAGACGAAGAAAAAGTTCGTGCATGTGAAATCGCTGTAAAAGCGGGAACAGATTTCGTTAAAACATCCACTGGATTCTCTACAGGTGGCGCAACTGCCGAAGATATCGCCTTAATGCGCAAAACAGTTGGACCAAACATTGGCGTAAAAGCTTCAGGTGGAGTTCGTACGAAAGAAGACGTAGAAAAAATGATCGAAGCAGGCGCAACTCGTATTGGCGCAAGTGCAGGTGTCGCAATTGTTTCCGGCGAAAAACCAGCCAAACCAGATAATTACTAATTTTGCATGAAACCCCTTTATTATTATTCTTAAATGTGGCAAAATAAGGAGAATAGATAATCTGACTGGGGGAGTTTAAATGGCTGCAACCATCCGCGAAATAGCAGAAAAGACAGGCGTTTCAATTACGACGATTTCTCAAATTTTGAATGGTAAAGGGGAACGATTTAGCGAGGTAACTCGTGAAAAGGTCTTGAAAACAGCAAAAGAGATGTCTTACAAACCAAACTTTTTCGCCAAAAATATGATTGTTAGTCACACAAACACTATCGGAATGATTGTCCCGGAAGTAACCGATCCTTTTTTCTCACAAATGGTAAAAGGGGCCGAAGATTACTTGAATAAAGAAGGTTACATGATTATGCTCTGTAACTCTTCTAATGATAAAGAACGTGAAGATTTATATGTAGAAGAATTATTGCACCGGGCTGTCGATGGCTTAATTATCGCCAGCCCTAATATTCTGCTTTCAGGTGTTATCCAACGCATGGAAGAGAAGCGTTCTCCGTATATTTTACTCGATCGTCAGCGGAATCCAAGGCAAGAAGGGAATATCGCGATTGATGATTTCAAAGGCGGTTATATGGCGACGGAGCATTTAATCGAACTAGGCCATACGCGCATCGGAATCATTATTTCGGATACATCTTTTTATAACGTACATGAGCGTTACGAGGGTTACTTGGCGTGCATGAAAGATTATAAACTCCCTGTAAAAGAAGATTGGATTGTGAGTGGAGATCAGACGATGAAAGGCGGTTATATCGCCACGCAGAAGTTACTCGAAGAAAATCTAAGCGCCATTTTTGCCACCAATGATTTAATGGCAATGGGAACTTACCGAGCGGCACTTGAAGCGAATTTGCGTATTCCTGATGATTTAAGCGTCATCGGATTTGACGACATTGAACTTTCCGAATATATGACACCGCCACTTACAACCATTCGACAACCAATCTATGGCATCGGCGAAATCGCTGCCGAACTTTTACTGAAAAATCTTCAAAACCCAACTGAGAAATTAGAGAATCGTTTGCTTGATATTTCTTTAATCAAACGTAGTAGTACAAAAAATATTGACAACAAGTGAGCGAGTACGATATAGTGAGCATGTTAAGCACATGTTCTTGTTTAGTAAAACGGTTTACTTAAAAAGTGTAACCGTTCTCAATAAAGATACATAAAATGCTAAAGTGGACAAAAAGAAAGGGTGAAGAGAAATGAGAATGGTGGATATTATTTCCAAGAAAAGGGACGGCAAAGCTTTATCAACAGAAGAAATTCAGTTTTTCATTGATGGGTATACAAATGGGGAAATTCCAGATTATCAAGCAAGCGCTCTAGCCATGGCAATCTTTTTTCAAGATATGAACGATCAGGAACGCGCAGATTTAACAATGGCAATGGTTGGCTCTGGCGATACGATTGACCTATCTGCAATTGAAGGAATCAAAGTCGACAAACATAGTACTGGTGGTGTTGGCGATACGACGACACTTGTTCTTGCTCCACTTGTAGCAGCAGTTGGCGTACCAGTTGCAAAAATGTCCGGACGCGGACTAGGACACACAGGTGGCACGATTGATAAACTAGAATCTATCGAAGGCTTCCATATCGAACTGGATAAAAAAGATTTCATTGACCTAGTAAACCGCGACAAAGTAGCAGTTATTGGTCAATCAGGCAACCTTACACCAGCAGATAAAAAAATGTACGCGCTTCGTGATGTAACAGGAACCGTGAACTCAATTCCACTAATTGCAAGTTCGATTATGAGTAAAAAAATCGCAGCAGGCGCAGATGCAATCGTACTTGATGTAAAAACAGGTGCCGGTGCATTTATGAAAACGGACGAGGATGCCGAAAACCTAGCACATGCCATGGTTCGTATCGGAAATAACGTTGGTAGAAATACAATGGCAGTCATTTCTGATATGTCCCAACCACTTGGCGAAGCTATCGGAAACGCTTTAGAAGTAAAAGAAGCCATTGATACATTAAAAGGCCAAGGACCAGCAGATTTAACAGAATTAGTACTCGTACTTGGAAGTCAAATGGTCGTACTAGCTAAACAAGCAGAAACCTTAGATGAAGCTCGTGCCAAACTAATCGAAGTAATCGAAAACGGAGCAGCACTTGAGAAATTCAAAACATTCCTTTCCAATCAAGGTGGCGACGCAAGCATTGTCGATCACCCAGAAAAACTGCCGCAAGCAAAATACCAAATCGAAGTACCCGCTAAATCATCTGGCTTCGTAAGTCAAATCGTTGCCGATGAAATTGGTATTGCTGCAATGATCCTAGGCGCCGGTCGCGCAACGAAAGAAGACGAAATCAATCTAGCAGTAGGTTTAATGCTACGCAAAAAAGTGGGCGATGCTGTTAAGGAAGGCGAATCACTCGTAACGATTTTCGCCGACCAAGAAGATGTCGAAAACGTAAAAGCAAAAATCTACGAAAACATTCAAATTTCCGACCACGCAACAGCACCAACCCTTGTTCATAAAGTTATAACAGAATAAACAAAAGCTCCCAAATTAAATTGGGAGCTTTCTTTTTTAATTTTCCGCGGCTTCAATCTGTTCCAACATATCCGGCGTACTTAAATCACTTCTTAAGAATTCCGTCGTTTGAGGTAATTGCAGTTCAAATTCTGTTTGTTGCGCAACTTCTACGGTACCTTCCAGCATTTCATAATCAAACACATGACCGCCGATTTTACGCATATCATCAATAAAATGCACATGATAACCAGAAACGCCAATACCACTAATATAAGCGGGTGTCCAAAAACCAACAATCGTACCCGTAATATATTCAAAATGGTACGTTGGTTGTTCTTTTACCGCTTCAATGAGTGGTGGATAAGGTCTTTGTTGTTTTGGTACAACACGCGTATCCACATAACGGAAATTTCCGGTCATTTTTACTGCATAAAAAACATTCGGTCCTTGTACTAATTCCGCGATTTTTTCTTCCACTGCTTGTTTTGAAGTTGGTTCGGAAACAGAAAAAGAAGTATCAGCATCAAAAAAAGTAGTGCTCGCATAAGGTGTCGTATCTTCTGGTTTTACTTTATAAGCTTGCCCATCTGACCGAATTTGAAAAGCTTCCCCGTCTAAAATAATTAATTCACCATCAAATTGGTCAAGTGTTCCTATACCGAGGTCACCGTGTTGCAATAATTCTTTGAAACTCGTTGTCCCGCTGAAAAGCCCACCAACAAGTGCTGCCATTGTAGAATGTTGAAATAATCGATTTTTTCTAACTGCGTCCATCATTGCCACTCCTTGAATTGTTATATATGGAAAATAACTTTTAAATAATACAGTTTTATTTCTATATGTTCATTATACTACTTTATATCCTTAAACAAAAGATTTTAAACCGAACTTCAAAATAAACTGTTACTATAACAGGTGAGAAAACTGTAATATAAAAAGAGTTCCCGCATGAGGCGAGAACTCTTTTTAAACTAGTAAAGTGTATAAGGTTTGATTATCATTAATCGGAATATAGCTCGGGTCAAAAGCAGCAACCCGGTCAAGCAATCCTTCATAATCATTTTTATCTTGTAACAAAACACCGATAATAACTGGTCCATTACCTCGATTCACTTTTTTCGTATATTCGAATTTGGTGATATCATCATGTGGACCGAGCACATCGTTAACAAATTCTTTCAAAGCCCCAGGACGCTGCGAGAAATTGACGATAAAATAATGCTTTAATCCTTCATGTAAGAGGGAACGTTCTTCAATTTCTTGCATCCGGTTAATATCATTATTTCCACCGCTAACGATACAAACGACGGTCTTGTCTTTAATCTCTTCACGATAGTCTTCAAGTGCGGCAACGGATAATGCTCCAGCGGGTTCTGCAACAATCGCTTGCTTCGTATACATATCCAAAATCGTAGAACAAACAGCACCTTCAGAAACAGTTGTCACTTCATCGACTAACACTTTCGCATGTTGGAACGTTAAGCTACCAACTTCTTTTACCGCAGCGCCATCAACAAATTTATCGATTTTATCTAGTGTTACAACTTGATTTTGTTTTAAAGCTGCTGTCATCGAAGGCGCGCCATCAGGTTCTACCCCGATAATTTTTGTAATCGGGCTCTTCGCTTTGAGATACGTTGCAACCCCGCTAATTAAGCCACCGCCACCGATTCCTGCAAAAACATAGTCTGCTTGCTCGTGTGCTTTATTTAAATCTTTCACCATCTCGACAGCAAGCGATCCTTGGCCTGCAATAATATCAGGATCATCAAACGGCGGGATGAAAGTTTGGCCATGCGCTGCAGCAAATTCTTTCGCGGCAGTTGCAGAAGCATCAAACGTATCGCCAACTAAAACGACTTCGACATTACTACCACCGAAAAATTTTACTTGGGATACTTTTTGTTGCGGGGTAGTCGTTGGCATAAAAATCGTAGCTGGAACTGTCATTCGTTTGCACGTATAAGCAACTCCTTGTGCATGGTTTCCAGCACTCGCGCACGCTACACCTTTTTCTAATTGTTCCGCTGACAATCTAGAAATAGCATAAAAAGCACCACGTAATTTAAAAGAACGTACTCTTTGCAAATCTTCGCGTTTTAGATATACATTGCAATGATATTTTTCCGAAAGATAAAAATCATATTCTAGTGGTGTATGTTTGACGACTGACTTTAAGACTTCATAGGCCTTTTCGACATCTTCTTCTGTTACTAATAAGTCAACTAATTCCATCATACTCACTACCTTTTCTTATATTGAATCCACTTTTTGTTCATAGGCTTTAATCGCATCAATATGTTCAAATGTAATGGCGATATCATCCAGTCCGTTAATAAATTTATTTTTCCACGTAGCATCAATCTCAAACGGGTAGGTACCAACTGAACTAATGACTTGTTGGTTCGGCAAGTCAATGGTCACATTCTCGTCGGCTGCAATTTTCGCTAATTTTTCACGCGCCTCTCTAGGAAGAACGATAGGGAGCACGCCATTTTTCGTACAATTCATATAAAAAATATCACTATAACTGCCAGCAATAATTACGCGGAAACGGTAGTCAAGTAATGCCCAAGCAGCATGCTCTCTGGAAGACCCACAACCAAAGTTATCTCCCGTAATTAAAATTGTTGCTTCCTGGCGATCTGGAGCATTGAGAGGGAAATCTGGATTTGGTTTACGATTCGGAAGGTAGCGCCAACTATCAAAGAGAAATTCGCCAAAACCAGTACGTTCAATTCGTTTTAAGAAACTTTTCGGAATGATTTGGTCGGTATCAATATTGTCATTCATCAGTGCCACTGTTTTCCCTATGTGTACTTTAATTTCCTCCACTGATAACTGCCTCCTTTCGAATATCGATAAAGTGTCCGTTAATTGCCGCAGCTGCAGCCATTGCTGGTGAAACAAGATGAGTACGAGCGCCTTTACCTTGACGACCTTCGAAATTACGGTTCGAAGTAGACGCACAGTGAACCCCGTCCGGTACTTGGTCAGGATTCATTCCTAGACACATTGAACAACCAGGTTCACGCCACTCAAAACCAGCTTCCATAAAAATTTTATCTAGTCCAATAGCTTCTGCCGCATTACGAACTTGGCGAGAACCAGGAACCACGAGTGCGCGAATATTATTTTTCACTTTATTTCCTTTGACGATACGAGCAGCTTCTTCTAAGTCAGAAAGTCTGGCATTCGTACAAGAACCAATAAACACATAGCCAAGCTCGATTTCTTCTGCAGTTTGACCAGGTTTTAGTCCCATATATTCATAAGCGCGCTCATAGTTCATATCTTTAATTTCCGGGAATGCTTTAGAAAAAGGGACGCCCATTTCGGGATTCGTTCCCCAAGTCACGTAAGGTTCCAGAATACTCGCATCCATTTCGATATGAAGGTCATATTCGGCATCTGAATCTGTTTGGAGCGTTTTCCAGTCACTAATGGCTTTTTCCATATCAGCGGGAGCATATTCACGACCACGTACGTATTCAAAAGTAGTTTCATCTGGCGCCATCATGCCCATTTTTGCGCCACCTTCAATGGCCATATTACAAATCGTCATCCGTTCTTCCATCGACATATTGCGAATAGTATCGCCGTAATACTCGACGGCATAACCAGTTCCAAAAGCGACGCCATACGTGGCAATCAGATGCAAAATAATATCTTTGGCATAAACGCCTTTTGGAAGTTTGCCGTTAATTTCAATGCCCATTGATTTTGGTTTTTGTTGCCAAATGGTTTGCGTTGCAAAAACATGCTCTACTTCACTCGAGCCAATCCCAAAACCAATCGCACCAAATGCCCCGTGTGTTGCCGTATGTGAATCTCCACAAACAATGACTTTACCAGGTTGAGTTAGCCCAGTTTCTGGTCCGACCATATGCACGATACCTTGGCG